>CAVJLP010000005.1:0-50318 GCA_963650525.1 Firmicutes bacterium CAG:534 | reverse complement strand
GTCTTGCATGATGTAGGGATCAGTGATGAAGGTAGTCTTGTCTTCTGAGAGCTTGAAAAATTTACCCTTATAAAGGCTCTTTAAAAGATCGATATGTCCCAATCTTCCAAGTGCAGTGGGTTTTACTTCTTCATTAAAGTTGATGTTGGGATTAGCAATAGCAACACCGTGAAATACATCATCAAGTATGCTTTTTACACTGTAGGGATCGCCTTTTTCCAAAATTGCAGTAAGTCTTTTGGCTGATGGGATAAGGTCGCTTGCACTCATATAAAATCCTACGTAGTTGTAAAAAAATGCAAAATGTTTTGCTGGTATGATATCAGCTCATGAAAAAATTTCTTTTAGAAAAGTTTTCGTGATCATTAAAAAAAGGAGTACCTCTAGCGATACTCCTCTTATTTTTATTATGTTAAAGTTATTTGATAGCGTAACAATTATTTGCCAAGCTTTGATAAAACAGCCTTTAACATGTCATCAGCGTTGAGATTTTCTCTCTCCCCGCTACGACGATCCTTATACTCGATTACGCCATTAGCAAGTCCCTTATCACCAATGGTAACGATGTGAGGAATACCGATAAGATCCATATCAGCAAACTTAAAGCCAGGACGTTCATCACGATCATCATAGAGTACTTCAATGCCTGCTGCGGTAAGCTCTGCATAAAGCTGCTCTGATTTTTGGCGTACTGACTCAGATTTATCAGCACGTACAGAGACGATTGCTACCTGGAAAGGAGCAAGAGCCTCATTCCAGATAATGCCGCGATCATCGTGATTCTGTTCGATGGCGGCAGCAATAGCACGGGTAACACCAATACCGTAGCAACCCATGATCATAGGAATAGCTTTACCGTTTTCATCAGTGACGGTGCATTCCATAGCCTCTGAGTACTTGGTACCAAGCATGAATACGTGACCTACCTCGATACCGCGACGTAAATGTAGGGTTCCCTTGCCATCAGGGCTAGGATCACCTTCCTCAACATTACGGAGATCAAAGACCTCATAATTAGGAACATCTCTATCCCAGTTAACATTGATGAGGTGGTAACCATCCTTATTGGCACCGCAGGCAAAATTACCCATACGATCAGCAGTACGATCAACTAAGATACGGCCCTTAAAGCCAACTGGACCTAAGGAGCCTGGGTGAGCGCCCATAACCTCTTGGATTTCGCTATCTGATGCAAATTCAATAGGATCTGCAATGCCTCCAGCCTTAACTGCTTTGATCTCGTTTAGTTCCTGATTGCCACATAAGCAGATCATCACAAGCTCGTGAGTACCGTCTTCATTCTTCTTACCGTGAACTACCAGAGATTTGAGCATCTTATCGGTAGAAACACCAACTGCGGCACAGGCCTCATCAACGGTGTGTGCACCAGGAGTTGCTACCTCGCTGTAGGCAGCGCCCGCAACTTCACGCTCATTAGTAGGAGGCAGAGTCTCGGCCTTTTCAATATTGGCAGCGTAATCAGAGCCATCAGACCAAGCAATTAAATCCTCACCGGATTCTGCCAATACCTGGAATTCGTGAGATTTATAGCCACCAATTGATCCAGTGTCGGCCTCAACTGGGCGGAAGTTCAAGCCCATGCGAGTAAAGATCTTAGTGTAGGCATTGTACATAGCCTCATAAGACTTCTTTAGGGATTGGGTGTCCAAATCAAAAGAGTAACCATCAGCCATTAAGAATTCACGGCTACGCATTACACCAAAGCGGGGACGGATCTCGTCACGGAACTTCCATTGGATCTGGTACATGCAGGTTGGCATCTGACGGGAGCTCTTGATCTCACGACGGGCAATGGAGGTTATTACTTCTTCGTGGGTAGGTCCTAACACATACTCGTTCTTTTTACGATCCTTAAAGCGACAAAGCTCAGGACCATATTTGTCATAACGTCCAGATTCACGCCAGAGATCAGCAGGTTGTACAAAAGGCATCATGACCTCAAGGGCACCTGCCTTGTCATACTCTTCTCGTACGATGTTGATAGCCTTGTTTAAAACACGCATTCCCAAAGGAAGCCAGGTATAGACACCAGAGCTAATTTGACGAATAAGGCCAGCACGCAACATTAAAATATGGCTAGGAAGTACAGCCTCGGCAGGAGTCTCCTTTAAGGTGGAGAGCAAAAATTGTGTAGTTCTCATGAGTAAATTCCGTAGTGTCCTAAAATCTTAGAGACAATATATGGTTTCAAATTCTGCGCAGTATTATACACGTCTCTGCAAAAGGTGAGGAAAAGCCCGAGCATAAGGCCTTTTTAAGGTGTAAAGCCCTCATCTTTGATATAATGCTTTAAGGTGTAATGTCATCTATAAAATTTTTGCGGAGTAGAGCATGGTTTTTGTTGCAAGTTTTGTATTATTTGTCTTCTTTGCCGGTGCCTTGGCTATGGGAATGATTATAGCCAAACGTCCTTTGAAGACTGAGGATGAGGCCACTGCAGCAATTTTGAAAAGTATGTCCTGTGCTACCTGCCACAGTTCTCTTTGTGGCTATGCAGGAAAAGGTGGGCATACCCCTACTAGCAACTGTGATGGCTCTGCAATGAGCATTCCGCACAAAGCAGTCTAGCTTTTAAAGTTTTACGAGCGGCCTAAGTTGGGGCCGCTTTTTTCGTTTTCATAATTGAACTTTCAAGATAAAAAAATATATGGCAACTCAAGATTACGGCACCACTTGGTGGGGACAGGAGTGGCTTAATGCACTTACTGGAATTGACAACGAAAATCGTATTCCTCGTGGTAAGACCTATGCTAACACCGGCAAGGTGTATCGTATCGAGTTTGATACTAACCGAGGCTTGATCAAGGCTCGTGTTAAGGGTAATTACGATCCCTTTTATTCTGTACAGATAAGATTAAAGCGTTTTACTCAAGAGGAGATTGATGAGCTTGTAGCAGCTATTGCGGACTCTCCTGTAGTGTTGGCGCACCTTTCAGCCCGTGAGCTTGATCCTCAGATTGAAAAAATTGCTGACTCATTAGAAATAAGTATCTTTCCTAAAAAATGGAATGATCTAGATGTCAAGTGCTCATGTCCTGACTATGCCGTCCCGTGTAAGCATATTGCCGCAGTTATTTATAAGATTTCCCAAGAAATTGATACTAATCCCTTTATTTTATTTGAATTAAAGGGCTTGGATTTAGTTGCAGAGCTTGCAGATAAGGGTATTGATTTTGAGCAGGTTGAGCAAACCGAAATGCCGGTGTGGAAGGATCTTTTAAATGTACGTGCTGTAGGTGGGCCTCTTCCCTTATCCTCCCTAGAAAAGCTCTCATTTAGTCAGGTAAACCCGCTGTTAGAATCGGTAGTTGGTTTATTTAGTGAATCTCCTGCAGGTTATACCGGTCCGTCATTGCGTAATGTCTTAACTAAGGTTTTAGGTCGCGCGCAAAAGAGTGCTGCTAACAAATTTAAGGATAAGGTTGATAGAGATCTACCCTCATGGGATGAAAATGAGCCTTTGATCCATATCGATTCATGGGGACGGGTGCATTTTGCTCGTTCCATGTCCTGGGGGGTATATCCTGCAACAGGAGAGTCCTATGTGGCAACTCCCTTTGATCCAAGTGAGGGCGATTATGAAGCTCATAAGCCCTTGTTTGATATGTTCTCAGGTGCTACTAATAAAGATGCACTCGCTGATAGTCATGAGGCAATCGAGGCACTTTATAACATTTGGGTGATTGCAACTAAGTTAGTTGAGCAGGGCGCTGTAGTACCTCAGATCTATGAGCCAATTGATGAAAATTTCATCATCCGTTGGATCCCCGCTTTCATGGAAAAGGATATCAGTACTCTTACTGATGAGGCCGGTCGTGCTTTGCTGTCCTTGCCTGAGAGCGTGCTACAAATCGATCGCCGTCCTGAGATATTGTCAGGACGAGTAGTAGGTGAGGCGGTATTAGGCGCTTTTATCGACAGCTATGTTATTGCATCTTTTGTACAGTCTCCTTCCTTCTCAGGCTTTGATAATGATGAATATGCGCCAGAGATCCAAGCTTTATTTTTGCGAAATGTAATAGATACTGTTGATTTTATCGCAGGTGATCGCGTACGTAGAGGCCTTGAGTCTTGGCTCTCTCCGCTCTATCTTGAGAACCTTGAGGTACGACCAGTTGTTATCTTAGAGGATAGAAGTATTCACTCATCATTTAAGCTTGCTGATTTAATCGAGTCTAAGAGGCAAAAGGATGAGGATGAAGAAGATATCGATGAAAGTTTCTATGAAGATATCTTCTATGATACCGACTACGACAATTCAAGTGTTGATGATGATGACGAGGATGATGAAGATCCTGAGGTAGAAACAGAGGTCATAATCGAGGGCAAGCCTGATCATGATGCATCCATGTTTGATAATGAGGATGGAATTTGCATATCCATGGGCTTTAATCGTATCGATCAGCAGGGACTGCCTGATGAGGTATTCATTCCGCTCAAGGATATTCTAGGAGATCCTAGATATGGCAAGATCCGTTTTGAATGTCTGCGCACGGTAAGCCGTCTATCTTCCATCTGCCCGCAACTATCTGATCTTTTAGAAAATCGTGGTGGAGAGGGCACTATTAAACTTGAAGATCTTGCTAATGTTATTCTCTCCTCAATTCCTGCAATGAAGCTTTTGGGAGTAAGACTTATTATTCCTAAGACCTTAACTAAGATTTTAAGTCCCAAAGCCTCAGTTTCCCTTGGTATCAGTGGTAAATTTGACCTAGAGGATGGCATGGGCGTATTAGCCTCCATGTTGTCCTTTGACTGGCAGCTAGCCTTGGGCAATAACTCCATTTCGCCTGAGGAATTTGAGCGCTTGATGGAGTACGAAGGACGTATGGTTCGCTTTGGTGATCAATTCGTCTATGTCGATCCTAAAACTGTTGCGCGTATTGGTAAAAAGCTTAAGGAAACCAAAAAGGAAACTCCAACTAAGCAGCGCTTGATTGCCGCAGCTCTGACCGGTCGCTTTGGCAATAACTCTGTTTATATTACCAAGGAGTTAAAGGCTGCCCTAGATAAGTTGCTATCTGAGACGGCTTTGAGTATTCCTGACACCCTAAATGCTACTTTGCGCCCATATCAGGAGCGAGGCTTTAGCTGGCTCGTTCGCAATATGCGTACCATGATGGGCTCAATTATTGCTGACGATATGGGCTTGGGCAAAACCCTGCAGGTTATTGCCTCTTTAGAAAAACTTCGCTTTGATGGAGAACTTGATAAGAAGCAGGCCTTGATCGTGGTGCCGACATCCGTGCTAGTTAACTGGCAAAAGGAGATCTGTAAATTTGCACCTAAGATGACCTATAGCGTGTTCTATGCTGATAATAAAAATTTAGACACCACTACTAATATTGTGCTTACTACCTATGGTACCTTGAGAACTCAGCTTAAGATCTTCAAGACCATGGCCTTGCGCGTGGTAGTTATCGATGAAGCTCAAACTATTAAGAATTCAAAATCTCAGCTCTTTAAGGCAGTAAGAAGCCTGCAGTCTGATTCCATGATTGCTATGTCAGGTACTCCAGTTGAAAACCGTCTGCTTGAGTATTGGTCGATTATGGATTTTGTCAATCCAGGTCTTTTGGGCTCTGTGAGCGACTTTAAGTCTGAATTTGCCGATCCTATTGAGCGTAATCGTGATAAGCAGGCAGCATCCCGTCTGCGTCGTGTGACGGCACCATTTATTATGCGCCGTTTGAAATCTGATAAGCGTGTTATTTCCGATCTGCCAGAGAAGATCACTCAGGATACCTACTGTACTTTAACTCCAGTGCAGGTGGCTCTCTATCAAAATCAGCTTAATGAAAGCATGGCCTTGATGGCTGCAGCCAAGCAAAGTGCGTTTGCGCGCAGTGCGGTTATCTTAAATATGATTGAGAAGCTTAAAAAGATCTGTAATGCTCCTGAGCACTTTAATCAGGAGGAGCCGCACAAGGGACCTGATTATTCAGGTAAGGCTGAAACCATGTTCTCCATCCTAGAGGATCTGCGCAGCGCTCACCGTAAGGTTTTGATCTTTACTCAATTTAAGGAAATGGGCGATATTTTGCAGCGTTGGATTGAAGAGCGCATGGGCTTTAAGCCTAAATTCATTCACGGTGGTGTTAAGGCCTCAGAAAGAGCTGAAATTGTCGAGCAGTTCCAGACTAGACGTTCTGAAAAGGTCCTCATCCTAACTTTAAAGGCAGCAGGTACCGGTCTTAATTTAACTGAGGCTTCGGCAGTTATTCACTATGATCTGTGGTGGAATCCTGCAGTTGAAGCGCAGGCTACCGATCGTGCCTACCGTATTGGTCAGAAGCAAAATGTTCAGGTGTACCGTTTGATCTGTGCCAATTCCTTTGAAGAGCGCATCAATCAGATGATTGAGTCTAAGAAGGAATTAGCTGATATGACCGTGAATGTCGGTGAGAAGTGGATTGGCGAAATGTCTAACCGCCAGCTAGAAGAGATCTTTACCATCTCTGATAAGGACGCTGTTGAAGATGCTCCTGCTAAAAAGTCCAAGCGTACACGTAAAAGCGCTTCGGCTGAATAATTAAACCTTATTGAAGGCATATCAAAGGGCAGAGCTTTTTAAAGCTCTGCTTGCTTGTGAATGTATATATATCTATGTTTTCCAAAAAACTCTTAACTTATGTTCCTGCCTTTATCGCAATTGTAAGTAGCATAACTTTAGCAGGATGTGATGATCAGAGTTCATCATCTTCTTATACCCCACTTAAGGTCACCGGTAAGACCATGGGAACTTATTACATGGTGCAAAGCTCCTCCTATAAAGGAGGCGAGGCTGTGCTACAGGCTGACTGTGAAGCGCAGTATAAAAAGCTTGTAGATGTAATTTCAACCTTTGATAAAAATGCTGAGCTCTATAAGCTTGATGATCTAAAGACTACTGAGCCTATTGCCATATCACACGAGATGGCAAGAATTATAAATGGATGCCTAAGTTTTTCTGAGCGTATAGATTTTGCCATGGATATTACTGTAGGTCCTTTGGTAAATCTGTGGGGATTTGGTAAGGATAAGAGACTTAATCGAGAGCCTGATAATGATGCAATTGAAAAGGCTAAGGCATTGGTAGGTCCTGACAAATTTAAGCTCTATGAGGAAAATGGTCAAAATTATGTGCAAAAACTATTGCCAGATGTACGCATAGATCTGGCAACTGTAGGTGAAGGACTAGGAGCTGATGCTGTGGCGGCAATGCTTGATGCCAAGGGGGTTGAAAACTACCTGTCAACCGTAGCAGGAGCCTCACGCTCTAAGGGACATAATCCTCAGGGTAAGCCTTGGCGTATTGGAATTGAGGATCCGTCAACTCCTGATCACAAGCCATTTGCTGCCGTCTGTCCTATGGGGATGGCCATGTCTACTGCCGGATCCTATAGAAATTTTTACAAAGATGCTCAGTCAGGCAAAATATATTCCCATGCCATCGATCCTAAAACTGGACGTCCTGTAGATCACAACACCATGTCGGTAACGGTTATTGCAAAAACTGCCTTTGAGACGGATGCCTTAGATACCGGACTGTTGGTCATGGGGGCAGATCAGGCTCTATCATGGGCTGAGAGAACCAATACTGCCATCTATACCATTGAGCTTAAGGACGGCAAGCCCTATGCACGCTTTAGCAGTGCCTTTAAGAAATACCTTGATTGCAAAGAGGAATAAGTAAATGCATATTCATATTCTCGGAATTTGCGGTACCTTCATGGGCGGTATTGCCATGATCGCCCGTCAGGCAGGCTTTAAGGTAACTGGTGCTGATCAAAATGTTTACCCACCCATGTCAGTTGAACTTGAGCAGGCGGGGATTGAGCTTCATCAAGGCTATGATGCCGAGCAACTGGATATGGAGCCTGATCTCATAGTAGTTGGCAATGTGATGAAACGAGGCATGCCGGTCATCGAGCGTATGCTCAATGAGCGCAGGCCTTATGTTTCAGGTCCGCAATGGCTTGAGGAGCATTATCTGCTAAAAAAAAGAGTATTGGCAGTTGCCGGCACTCACGGCAAGACCACTACATCTTCAATGCTTGCATGGATCCTAGAGAAAAATGGCTTAAATCCTGGTTTTTTGATAGGCGGCATTCCCTCAAACTTCGGAATTTCTGCACGTAACAGTGATTCTCCATTCTTTGTAATAGAAGCTGATGAGTATGACTGTGCCTTTTTTGATAAGCGCTCAAAGTTTGTCCACTATCATCCGGAAGCGGCAATATTAAATAACCTTGAATATGATCACGCTGATATCTTTGAAAATGTCGCAGCCATTGAAAAGCAGTTTCATCATCTAGTGCGTACTATTCCGCAAAAGGGCTTGATAGTAGCACCAGAGGGCGATCTTAATGTTAAGGCTGCCTTAGATATGGGATGTTGGACTAAGGTAAGCTATACCTCAAATCAAGATAATGCTAATAAAGCTCAATGGAGCTATAGCTTAGTAAAGGCTGATGGATCAGAATTTAAGGTACTAAAGGATGGCTTAGACTGTGCGCAGGTTAAATTTAACTGCACAGGTGAGTACAACGTGCATAATGCCTTAAATGCCATCGTGGTTGCCAATTATGTGGGAATTAGCGTAGAAAATGCCGCTCTGGCCTTATCCTCTTTTACTTTGCCCAAGCGTCGCATGGAGCTTAGAGGAACGGCAAATGGAGTAAGCGTATATGATGATTTTGCCCATCATCCTACTGCAGTAAAGCTTACCCTTGGAGGTCTTAGAGAGCACCTTGGAGATAAAGCTCATATCATCGCCGTTTTTGAGCCACGTTCAAATTCCATGAAGATGGGGGCAAATTCTCAGGATCTTAAAGGATCATTTAATGCTGCCGATGAAACATATATCTATGCTGCACCTGAAATTAAGTGGAATGTGGATGCTTTAAGCAGTGATCACATTCATGTTGTTCACGATTTTGAACAGTTGCAAAATGAAATTGTTGCATCATCTGCTGCCGGAAGTTCTATTTTAGTGATGAGCAATGGAGCCTTTGGAGGAATTCATCAGAAACTTTTGGATAAGCTCGCTTTAAAAAAATAAACATAAATGTAAACATACACTTAAGTTCCATGATATGGTAAAAAGCACTTAGATACACTTGAAAGTTCATGATGCGAAGTAGCTAGATAAATATGGCTGATCTTAATATTTACAATCCAGGTTTTACCAAGGAAATGCCGGTGAGAAGCCGAGCCTGTCTCTTTGGAACATTGCCTGTAAGTGATCCTTTGGGCAATGCTGTATTTAATGCGCTGATTTTATCTCCCGGAAATTCAGCAGGGCAGGAAAATGTCACTGCAGAACAGATGGAAGATCTCATGCAGAATCTCTTGGTATCTACTAATCTTGAGAAGTTTAGGCTCCCTGATACCAAGCGCATTTTCCTGCGGGCTGTTCCTACTGATGATTGGATTAAATATCGTGATCATATAAGTGAGCGTTTTTTAATAATTCGCATTCCTGATGGATATAAGCCGCATCCCACTGAAGAGCGTGTCATGCTAGGCCTTCGTCGTAATGGTGCTCAGTTTGCTATCTCCTTAGTTGATATGGATGCAATCATCCAGAATGAAGAGCTATTCGCATGTATTGATTACGTACTTATTGATATAAACAAGTGTGATGAGCAAATGGCTCTTTATACTGAGCTTAAAAAAAAGCAGCCAGCTTTAAAAAATATAGGTGTGAAGGCTTTAGGTCAGGATTTTTTGCAGAATGAGGCTTTGCAATTTGATTTGGTTCTAGGACTTGTAAGACTGGACTTATATGATTATGTAGAAACACGTCCTCTCTGGCAGCATGAGCTTTTGCGCACTCTTGCTGAGGAGTTCTCTGGGATCTATAACGTAAAGCAGATCATAAGGTTAAGTGCACGCTATCCGGAGATGGCCTTTGCAGTAAAAGCCTTGTTTGGATCAAATAAGCTTCTTGCTTTGACAGTGAAACGTAATGGTGCCTTTGCTAGTGCATCGATGCCTATGCGTTATTCAAAGACAGACTTGGTAAATATGCTGAGTGTAGCCACTTTATACGGCTTGATCTGTGAAACAGATAAGGTGGTGCGTAAGCAAAGCGGAGATAATACCCCTTATACACCTAACTTTCTTTCATCTTCCTTAGGTTATTTCAGAAAAGCCTTAATTGGAGCGCGTGCTATAAGTCGACTTGCTGCAGATATATGCGATGATTATGAGACGAATCACGCCTTTATCGTGGGATTATTGCGCTTATTACCAATTCTTATGCGAGATACTAAGGAGCATTGCGACAATGAGTTCATGCTTACGGCCATTGCTGATTTCTATAAGGGAACTACTACTTTAGGTCTGGTAGTCAAGGGCTATGAGTGCGTTTGTCAGCATGATTATGAAGGGATGGCAAAGTTAGTAGATCGTATTGGTATGGCATTTCCTAAGGAGCAGTTTTTCTGTGACTACTACGAGGCCATGATTTGGGCGGATACGGTGATGGGCATTTTGGCAGGTAGAATTAAGGATTGATTTTGCAGGATCTATTGCTCTGTAGCTAGGGCAGATCCTAATGAGCATTATATTTCTTCAGCGCATACAAGCTTGGTGCCACTGAAGATCACGGCTATTCGTTTCAGATTTGTCAGACTATTGAAGGTATTGCTTGCGCTATACCGAAGAAGTTGGAGTTTTGCCTGCTCTTTTAGCTGTTGAATCTTAGCATCGGTGGTTTCAGCTTTACTTGAATACTTAAATTCAAGTAACCAACAAGGGCGGTTTAGAGAGCTGTTGTCTTTTTCTTCTATAAACAGATCAGTTATGCCTTGTCCTAGGGCTTCAAGTTCTGCGGTAGCCGTATATTTGGTGTTTGCAAGAAATGACATTTGCACCGCTACCTGAATAACCTTTTCGTTAAAGTTTTTCACTGTTGCTATGCCAGATGTGAGAGAGAGCTTGTCTGATACAAGCTTGAGTAATGGCTTGATATTACCTAAATCTAGCTCTTTAAAACTTTTCACTAAGCTTTCTGTCATTTCAAAGCGCAGACCAAAATTTGGTTTAATGAGATTGAAATAGTAGGAGAAAAATTGTGCCCGCATTGCTTTGTTAGGACAGCAAAGATGATCATCGCTGTGATGTGACCAGGTTAAAAATCCCATATACATCAGGATTGAAAGCAATTCGTACCGTCCAAGATGGTCAAGCTCATTCATATTTAGCTGTGTAGGCTGGACATCCATAAAAATGCTTTCGTTATTGAGTACTGCGGATATGATGTCATTTATGAGATTACGATCGTCGGCAAGACTTAAGATGCCGTCGATTTTGAAAATATCGCTACTAACATTAGGATCAAAAAGCTGTCTAGGCTCCTTATTAGTTGTAGCAAGATGCTTTAAATAGTATAAGCACATGGATGGGTTATAGACGGTTACTGGACTTTCATTACTACAACGGTAGCCGTTGTAGATATCCTTCATCGAAGAGATGATTTCATCAATGTTTTTTTCTACCTTACTAAGATCAATTGTTTTATAGATAAGTGAACGTAGCTCTTCTTCGGTAAAGCCAAACATGGCGGCAAAGTTTGGATTGAAAGTAAGGTTTTCTGCGATGTTAAAACCAGAAGTCATTGAATCTAATGAAATAGATGTGACACCTGTAATAAAGATATTGCTAAATGTATTTTGAGTTCTTTCCTTTAAGATGGCGTAAAAATCCTTAAGAAAGCCTTCAGAACTGGTAATGCTCCTAAATACACTCACATTCTTTGACAGTAGGGCATTAGTAAATTGATCATATTCATCGATGATGAGATATACATTAAGCCCTGTAATAGGGTTGATGGCCTGACAGAATGCACCTATGAGAGAGGCTGGGGAATCGTATTCATCTTTGAGCAATGGTTTTGCTATTTGTGCTATATCTTGGTAGTTACTAAAAAATTCACTAATGCCGTATTCGATCTTGGTAGTAAAGCTTTCAAGTAATTTGTCAGGATCCTTATTTACCCCAGAAAAATCAAATTTTAAGATGTAAAAGCTTCCCTGCAGAGGTGTTTTATGATCATGAATATAGGTTCCAGAAAAGAGCTCGTCAAATCTATCTTTTAAATTAATGTCGTAGTAACACCTAAGAGTATTTAAGAATAGGGTTTTGCCAAAGCGACGCGGACGTATGATAAAAGGATACTTGGTTCTTTGCTCCTCAAGCATTTCAATAAATTGAGTTTTATCAACATAGGCACAGTTGTCTTTGACAATTTGAGTATATGTTGGTTCACCAACTGGAATTTTTTGAAATTTCATATCGTTCGTGCTCAGTCATTTGAACTAAGGATCGTTGCTTTTAGTTATTGCCTCTATCTGCTCTTTTGGGAAAAGTTTTCGTACTTAAGATAATAATTACAGGAGAGATGTTTATCTAAAGTTTATGTAGCAGAAATTTGAAAACTAAGTTGTTGGGCGGTAACTAAGTACAAGCCTACTTTATCGCAATTCATAACAAAAGTGGATATATACCTCAATATTTCATATTCGCTATCAAATAAAAAGGGACGTTTTACCGTCCCCTTTGAATTTTACTGCGTATGTTTATAAAGCACTCTGGAACATTGCAGAAATTGATTCTTCGTTATTGATACGACGAATGGCCTCAGCAAGCATCGAAGAGAGGGTTAATTGACGGAAGTTTGGTAATGCAGTAAAACGCTCAGTAGGAGGAATTGAGTCTGATACTACCAAGGTATCGATGCTTGATTTTGAGACATTCTCATAGGCAGAGCCTGAAAGCACCGGGTGGGTTACATAAGCGTATACATGCTTAGCTCCGCGCTCCTTAAGGGCAGCTGCAGCTTTGCATAGAGTTCCTGCAGTATCTGCAATATCATCAACGATGATGCAGTCTCTATCCTTAACCTCACCGATAAGATTCATAACCTCGGAGACATTAGGACGAGGGCGACGCTTGTCGATAATGGCAATGTCAGCATTGTTTAACAGCTTTGCGATAGCGCGGGTACGAACCACACCGCCCATATCAGGAGATACAACGCAAGGATTGGTCAAACCCAAAGACAGCATATCATCAACAAAGATCTGGGATGAGAAGCAGTTATCAACAGGTACATCAAAGAAGCCCTGGATCTGCTCGGCATGGAGATCAACTGTTAACACACGATCAACACCTACTGATGATAGGAAGTCTGCAACAACCTTAGCAGTGATAGGCACACGAGCAGAGCGCAGACGTCTGTCCTGACGGGCATAGCCAAAGTAGGGGATAACAGCAGTAATACGACCTGCTGATGCACGACGCATGGCATCGATCATCACGATAAGCTCCATGAGATTATTATTGGTAGGAGCGCAGGTTGATTGAATGATGAAGATATCATCGCCGCGGACATTCTCATTAATTTGAACGTGAATTTCGCCGTCGCTGAAGGTGTCAACGGTGGCGTCACCTAGTTTGGTGTAGAGGCGATCAGCAATTTTCTTGGCGAGATCGGGAACGCTGTTACCAGCAAAGAGCTTCATGTCAGCCATGATATTTCATCCTGTGATAAAGGTGTGAAAAAGAAGATGCGCGTATTTTACCCCATTATGAGTAAATGGCCTAAAATTTCCCAAAAAATGCATGGCAAAAGCGGATGTTGCACTGTTTGCAATAGCATCATGGCACCTTGCATATGACAGATTTTTAGGCAATCAAGCTTTTAACAGGGCTTCTTTTATATAGTTTTTGCTGCAGGATTTGGCCTTAAATATTGGCAGATTGGGGTAGTGTGCACTAAAGTCTAAAAAGGCTTTATTGCAGTCATCAATATTTTCAAAGGACACAAAACATGATGATCCAGAGCCTGACATGCGTGCTGGACCATATTTCTCAAGATGCTCTAAAAGCCCAGCCACCTGTGTATATTGTTTGGTAACTACAGGAGTAAAGCAGTTTTCAAAGGGAGTCTTTAAAAGTTCATCAAAGGATCTGTTGGGACTGTCTCTTTTTAATAGAGGAGAGCTAAAAAGTTCCTTGGTTGGGACCTTGCAATTTGGGTTTACCACCAGATAATAGCGTTCAGGCCAAGAAACAACGGTCAGCATTTCACCAATTCCCTGCCCGAAGGTGGTCACTCCCTTGATAAAAAGAGGAACATCAGCGCCGAGAGATGCACCAAGCGTAATTAAAGTCTCATCATCAAGCTTTAAGCCCCAAAAATGAGAGAGTACCAGTAACACCGTAGCGGCGTTGCCTGAGCCTCCGCCTAAGCCTCCGCCCTGAGGAAGTACTTTATCGATGGATATCAGACAGCCCATCTTTACCTCATAGCGTTCCTTTAACAGCATGGCGGCCTTGTAAATTAGGTTTTGCTCCTTAGGAAAATCAAAAGCAGTTTTGAGATCCACAATGCCATCATCGGTGATATCAAAGGTCATAGGATCGCCGTGATTTAATACCACAAACAGTGTCTGCAGGTTGTGGTAGCCATCATGGCGTTTGCCGGTGATGTATAAAAACTCATTGATCTTGCATGGAGATATACATGAAAAGCTTTTGATTACAGCCATATGCAACTCTAATTTAAATTGATTGCTTAGGTGAGAAGTTGGCGATAGTTGCTTTAACGCGATACTCACCGTAGCTGACATTGATATTTTTGGGAACCTTAAGTCCTGAATTCTCAACTACACCGTCATAACTTATTTTAAAGCCATCCCAGTTGGAGCTTATGATTCGGCCTTCATCATCATATTGACGTTGCCCCTCAGCAAGTCCTAAGAGTATTGCTTTTAGCTTGTCAGTTGGGATCTTAAGACCAAAGGCCTGCTCAAACATGGCGGCTGCATAATCATCTCTAAAGCTTTTATCACCTATGGATAAAGACAGGGTGTTGTCAGTTACGGTGGCAACAGCTAGTGTTGAGCCAATAATAGGAGCTTTGATGGTGAATACAAAGCCACCTGAGATCCCTTCTAATTCATAGTTAGAGCTTACACGGTTATCAGGTGCAATGATCCCAAGCCGTCCGTCTACCTTATAAAAGGTCAGTTGCTGCAGTCTTTGATAATTGTTCTCCCAAGTGGTAAACGGTCCTTGAGATAAGGAATTGTCTGTTGCACAGCCTGAGAGGTAGAGTACTGCAGAGCTTAGCGCTACCATGGCAAGCTTTTTAAATGAGGGCTTAGTCATTTAAAGAGGCCTCTTTAATAATTGAGTAAATACGGATGAGCTCTTGATGGGATTTAAAGCCTCTGAGGTCAAGATCAGTTCCGCGTAACTCATAAAAACGCTGTGAACCATCTAGATGTGCGTAAACCATGCTGTAGGTTTCTTCACCATAGAGATCAGACAGGCTATTTTCATAATCCTCAAGATTTAGATTGCCCTGAGTTTTGCATTCTAAGGTCTTTTCAAGACAGCGATAAAAACGCAGTCTGTCTAATGAAAAATCATCATGGCAGTAGGATAGAGTCCAGTTACACCAGTTTAAGGCATCCTCATATAAACCACCTGCAAGCGACAGTAAGCATTTGAGTTCACCAAAACGCAATGTTGACCAGGCACTGTCCTTTTGTGGCAGAATACCTAGCATCTGGCATACTGGTGCTTCATCTTCGCAACCTGATTCATCAAGCTCGTGGTAGTAGCTAGCATAGGTTTCACGATCCTCATTTGAATCAGGAAGAGCAAGCAGTGCCTGCTGGAAATCAATAGCCGCATTAGTGTTGTTATAGACAAGATCGTCTAAAGGGTAGACCTCGCTCATGCCAGGGACAATGATGCGGTAGGCAGGAACTCCTAACTGCTTATAGGCACGCAGATAGATGTCATAGCCAAGTTTGGCGATGATATAACGCATAGCTTTATACTGATCATGGGTTGAGCCTCTAAAATCCCATGCTGTAAAGCGAAAATCCGGAGTTTTCTTAAACATCTGCATCGGTAGCAAGCCTGTAGAATCCACAAAATGAGATACCAAATTTACTGGATCTGCGGTGGCGTCTAGATCAAATACCGGAGCTTCAAAGTTATCTAAATCACTAAAGCTACGCCCCTGCAGGAGCTCTGTTAGAGTTCTATCAAGTGCTACCTCAAAAATAGGGTGCGCGCCAAAGGAGGCACAGCAGGTGCCGTTTGATTGGTTATAGAGAACCACACATACCACGGGGAAACGACCACCTAAGGATGCATCGAAGGCACGGGCTAGAAAACCATGTCCTTGTAGCTCTGATAGAGTCTGCTCGGATTTTGGATAGCGGGCAATGATTTCTTGTGGGATCTCTGGTAAGGATAGACCTTTTTTGATGATTTCCTTTTTTACATGACGCTCTAGGATCTCAGATAATCCCTGTACCAAAGCCTCATAATCGGTATTACCAGCGCTCATACCGTTTGATGCATAGAGATTGTTTAAAAGATTTATGGGAAAGTAGACTATTTCGCCGTTGCGAGCGTTGGTAAAAGGAATTGAGCATACCCCGCGGGAGTATGATGATGCCTGTACGTCAACTAAGTCCTCTAAAGTGAGTTTGATATCCTTTGTATAGAAACGACGCAATGAGGCATTTAGGATCTCGGAGGGTAATTCCTGCTCCTCTTTGTTTTCATCCTCATCTTCATTGTGCTCAGGAAGTGCAGTCCAGCGTTCATCAGGGTAATGGACAAAGGATGCTTGAGCGTTGGTCTGTCCTAAGTAGTAATCTGAAAATGAAGTATGGGTGGCTAATCTTTCATAAAGCTCGCCATAGGCTGATGCTAGTGCGGCAAGTTTTGATGAGCCTTTTCCGTTTGAGTAGATGACAGGGCAGGAGGGAAACTCAAGGTGTACAGAGAATACATTTGGCAGCGGATTTAACCATCCGGTTTCAGAAACCTCCAGATTCAGTTTTCTAAAGCCTTCGCGAAAGCGTTCTATGGATGTTTCAAGGGGAGCGTCTTTGCCGACTATATTGGTCATAATGCTGCCTTTTGTAGGTAAAACAGCGTAATAATTTACGCTATGCAAATTTGATGATATTTTTAACCTATCAATTATACCGCACGTAGACACCTGATTTAGGCTTATGAGCATGGATGAACAGCATCAAAATGCAAAAGATGATGCAGGGAAGATTACATCAGAAGTAAAATCTGAAGCTAATAAGGCCCAAGATGCTGAAGCTTTGGATGCTGAACATGGGGTGGTGCTTGGAATAAGGCAGAGATCATGTCTAGATAGATTGCCAGAGGATATCAAAAGGCGCCGTGAAGATTTTTTACGTGAGCAGGAGGCTGACTTTAGGCAAGGATCAAAGCAGGATAAGACTGTAGGTGATGATCAAATTACCGCTAGGTTTGCCTCAAGATTAGAGAGGGTAAAGCAATTGACTAAGTCAAATACCAAAAAAAAGCTTTCTAAACAGAATATTCAGGCAATTTTGGTTTGCATAGTTCTCTTTGTGGCATATGTTGGTTATAACGAAATTTTCAAACCGGATGAGACCACCATGTCGCTTGAAGATTTGCAATCACGTCTGCCCATGGTTATCGACAATACCACAGCTTTAGTTAAGGTCTATGAAGAGGATTCAGGGATCTATATTGAATTTAAAAAGAAGGCCTCTGAGTATGAGGGATTGTCAGACAATGATGCGCAAGCGCGTAAAAGTGCTTTTTTAAGTCGTGCACATAGTCTGTGCAGGAACGAATTATTTAACAGGTACGTAAGATCTGGCAAAGCGCTTCATGTATCATTAAACGCAGATGATGGGCGAGCTGTGCAAACAATTACTGTTGACAAGTGCCCAAGCGTTGAGAATACAAGGTAATCCACCTGATTTTTCTACGCTCATAACGAAGCTCTGTGGTAGCAGAGCATTTTTTTTCATTTCCCAAACATCGATTGTCAATCGAGGATAATAATGCAGAAATTAGGTTTGGTCGGTTGGCGCGGCATGGTCGGTTCCGTTTTAATGGATCGCATGCGTGCAGAGAATGACTTCGCTTTAGTAGATCCCGTGTTCTTTACTACCTCTCAGAAGGGCTTAAAGGCTCCGGAGGTTGCAGGTAAGGATACTGGTGTTTTGCAGGATGCGTATGATCTTGAAGCCTTAAAGGCCATGGATATCATTATCTCAACACAAGGCGGCGACTACACCACTAAGATCTACAAAGAATTGCGCAATACCGGCTGGAAAGGCTACTGGATTGATGCTGCATCTACCCTGCGTATGGAAGATGATACCAAGATCATTTTAGATCCTGTAAACCATGACGTTTTGGATCGCGCTTTAAACGAAGGGATCAAATCCTACATCGGTGGTAACTGCACCGTTTCTTTGTTGCTAATTGCTTTGGCTGGTCTCATCAAGACCAATAATGTTGAGTGGATTTCTACTCAGACCTATCAGGCAGCCTCTGGTGCCGGTGCTAAGAATATGCGTGAGCTTTTGTGTCAGATGGGGGCTCTCTATAATGAGGTTTCATCAGAGCTTGCAGATCCTGCATCTTCAGTGCTTGATATTGAGCGTAAAGTTCGTGCCAAGATGAATGCAGCTGACTTCCCCACTGAGAACTTCACTGCAGCCTTGGCAGGCTCTGTTCTTCCATGGATTGATAAGGAATTACCAAATGGTCAGTCTCGTGAGGAGTGGAAGTCTCAGGCTGAGGCTAACAAGATCTTAGGATATGAGCCTGGTACCTTGCCTATTGACGGTAACTGTGTACGCATTTCTTCACTTCGTTGCCATTCTCAGGCTGTAACCATTAAGCTTAAGCAGAATATGTCCATCGAAGCCATTGAGGATGCAATTAAGAATGATAATTCTTGGGTTCGCGTGATCCCTAATCACAAGGAAGTAACCTTAAAGGAATTAACTCCTGCTGTAGTTTCTGGCTCTTTACATGTTCCTGTAGGTCGTATTCGCAAGATGAATATGGGCGAGGATTTCGTATCCTGCTTCACCGTAGGCGATCAGCTACTTTGGGGTGCTGCAGAGCCTTTGCGTTGCATGTTACGTCAGATCGTAGGCTAAAAACAGTCTTAACTCCTTTTACATAAGTCCCTGTTTGTTTTAAGTCCAAGCGGGGATTTTATTTTTCTCCCTTATCAATTTCGTTTTAATCGGTTTATTCTGTTTGTTTGTATGTTTACTCTTATTTATGAGTCCATCAAAATGCTCCAAGACTGAGGTGTGAGCCTTACAAGTCCTCCATCCAAGTTGAGATTGCTATGGATCAGTAAGATGGTATCTGATATTCAACTGCATTGTTATGCTTTTTTGGTTATGGAGTAATACTTAGCTTTGTTTTTTTGATAGTACTGCCGATCTCTCGCACATAGAAGCGGTGTTCAAAAAAACTATTACTAACATTGTCAGATAACCATGTGCGGATCTTATAAAAGGGAGAATCCAAGGAAAATTTCCATGGCATTACGGCAAAGGCATTTAGTGAGCAGGTGCGTAATGAGGTGATGGCATCAGTTTTGAATGCCAAGGTATATATATACTCAATATCAGAGTGTATTGAGTCTGCTACGCGGCTTTCTCCATTTGTAATTAAAAGGAATTCATTAGCAGCAGTTTCGGCACCTGGGAGATTTTTATTCTTTTGATAGCGTGAGAGCATGTCATATAAGGCCATGCCTGTGCCGACAATTTGCGCATATTCTGCGGAGTATGAGGCAATATCACCATGAAAGGCTGTGTATAGCACAATGGGATGATGATCGTCTTCTGAGATAATTACGCTTGCTGATGAACTCATAAAAACTCCTTACCTTCAAAGATTATCACACTGAATCCACATTTTTCTCAAGAAAACAAAGTTTGCGCCGATTAAAAAGCTAAGTTGGAGATATTTTATGCTTGAGCAAAAGATCCGGGATGTATTGTTAGTAGATGAGTTGCAGCTAGATTGCAGACTCAATCATGCTGTGTCATCAGGTGATCGCGCCGAGTTTGCGTTGCTCTTATCTATGATATCTCAGGATGTTTGTGACTTTCCTCAATTTAGTGATCAAATAAGTTCCTCTCAAAATGATGATTTGAGAGCACGTTTTGAGTTGGCAAAGCCGCAGGCTCAATTTTCAAAAGCAGAGGATTTTGATAGAGCATCTGCTTTATCTGAGCTGTTGCATCAAGGCTCTATAAAAGATGTCTTTCTATCTAATTGTCTTAAAGCTGAGCCTTTGTGTGAGTATGAAAGAGTATTGTCACCGGAGGTTTTCTCAGAGCTTAGTCCGTTGCTTCAGGAAAAATTTAACGCTTTAAAAGATGGCAGTGAAAAAGGGATCTCTCACGTCCATCTATCATTCAGAGGAGATGGTTTTGAGATCCTAGATGAGGTTCAAGAACAAGAAAGCGCTCATGATCCTGAGCGCTTGGATGACTCTAGCTTAAAGCTTGCTTAATGCGTTTTAAGCCTTCCATTAATTGCTCACGCGGACAGGCCACATTAAGGCGCATGAAACCATCGCAGTCCTTGCCGTAGGCCGTACCTGAACTTAGCATAACTCCAGCTTTTACAAATAGCTCATAGAGCTTAGCGCTGTGGAATGCATATTGACTTAAATCAAGCCACATAAGATAAGTTGACTCTGGGGCATATACTTTGGCCATAGGCAAGTTGTGACGCATGAATTCACATACTGCATCTATGTTTGCTCTAAGGTAATCATTAAGCTCTTTTAGCCATTGCTCACCTTCATTGTAAGCTGCAATAAGAGCAGTGACTCCAAATACATTGGTATCGCAGATTTCATTGATATTTACTCTACGATCAACGCAGTATCTTACATCAGGATTCTTAATTATCATGTAAGCGTTTTGCAGACCTGCAAGATTGAAGGCCTTTGAAGCAGAATTCATGGTAATGATTCTGTCCTGCAAATCAGGTGCTACTGTTGCAAAGACGTTAAAGCGCGAATCGTTTGGACGCAGATCGGAATGAATTTCATCTGAGATCACGAATACATGATATTTTCTGATGATGTCAGCAAGCTTTGTAAGCTCATTTTTACTCCAGAGACGGCCTGTGGGATTGTGAGGATTGCAAAGTAGTAATACACGGGCTCGCTCTGAAGATAGTTTGTGCTGTAGATCATCAAAATCTATTTCATAGCCGTTATTCTTTTTTATCAGTGGATTTTCCAACAGCTCACAGCCACTATTTCTTATACAAGAGTAGAAACAGTTGTAGGCAGGAGTCTGCATGATCACCTGATCTCCAGGTTGTGTTATTGCCTGCAGTGTGGCAGAAACAGCTGGTACGATACCGGGAACACTTAGAATTTCTTCTTTGCATACTTTAAAGCCGTTACGATGCATTTGCCAGTTGATAATGGCCTGATACCACTCATCGGGGATAAGCTCATAGCCAAAAACACCATGCTCAACTCTTTTGGCTAGTGCATTAAGTACGGCAGGGCAGGCTTTAAAATCCATATCAGCAACCCATAGAGGTACGGTATCATCGTTTTTTAAAATATCCCACTTAAGAGATCCAGTGTGACGACGCTGGGTTTTCTCATCAAAGTTATAAGCAGTCATATTGTTCTTCTTTTAGCAGTTAGCATCTGGTGGTAATCATGCAGTCAGCAGGAGCTTTGATGTTTTTATCAAGGATAATTTCTCCAAAGCTGTCTGCGGTTATGTGTCCTGTTATTGGATTTTTCACTGATGTGACAGCGCCTTCGATTGTTGCTTCAACTGAACTGTATTCAAAGGCAAGATCGGCATCGGGGGTAAATCTACAGTTAATAAGTTTAAGGTTATCAGCGTAGCAAAGAGGCTGTGTGCCGGAAATGGTACAGTTTATAAGCGTGAGATCTTTTGAGTGCCAACCTAGATACTCACCATTTATAACACTGTGACGTACGGTGACGTTTTCTGATTCCCAGAAGGCATCTTTGCAATTTAGGATGCAGTTTTCAATCTCAACATTGTTTGTTTTCTGAAATGAGTAGTTACCGTTAATGGTGACATTTTTTAATGCAATATCACTACAGCCTAAAAATATATAGTCAGCCTCAGAGGCCTCAACATGCTCACAATCTATATGATGACAGTACCATAAGGTTTCGCCTGCGTGAGGAATGCGTACGTTTTTAAGTTTTAGCGTGTGCATTTCACGAAACATCTTGGGAGCTAGGATTAGGGTATCGGACATATCCAGATTGTCAGAATACCAAAGAGCTGCACGAGCTCCCTCACGAAACAGGCAATCTCGGATGGTAAAGCCATGGGTGTGCCAGAAGGGATATTTACCATTAAATTCGCAGTTGACTACCTCAAGCCTTGCAGTTTCTTTTAGTGCAGACTCTCCTGGCAAAATAATCACATGGTCAAGTTTTGCATCATGAAGACCAAATAGCGGGCGTTCGCCTTCAAATGTCTGATAGGAAATTTTCTGCATCGTGAGATCTAACTTCTTGTTATCCATAGTATTAGGACTGTTGCTCCATACGGCTTTTAGCATAGTCATATTTTTTAAGATCTGATCGTATGTCGGTTCTTTTTAAATTTCTATCTGCAAAAATGCTGTAAATTTGCTAGATCCTGCCGCTTGAGCTTTGTAATCACATCCTAAAAACACTGCTATAGTCTGAAAAAATTGCTACCTAACGACGAGCGTGGAGCTCACGATTGAGTGCTGAGGCCTTATCGCCTTTCTTTAAAACAGCCATGATGGCTCCAGTGCCTCCCTTCCACTCAGGTGCAGAATGAAAAGCTAAGATCTCGGGAATTTGCTTTAGCCAGTGTGCAGTAAAGCTCTTGATTAAAGCCTTTTGCTTCTGCAATTGTCCTTTGCCGTGAATAATAAGGATGCAGCGATATTCCTGCTCTTTGGCAAAGGCGATAAAGCGCATTACTTTTTCGTAGGCCTGCTCAACTGTCAGTCCATGCAGATCGATAAAGTCAGCCTCAGAATATTCACCGTTCTTTAATTTTTTAATGATATATGGCTGAATTCCAGGACGTCTGAATTCTAGGATCTCCTGAGGTCCTACCATATGTACAAATGATGATGAGGCACTCTCTGTAAGTTTCTCAGGTAGCTCAACGGCCGCTCTTTGGCGTAGCTTTGCTGTTTCCTTATCAAGTAAGGTGGCTTTTTTTTCTATCTTATCTTGGGTTATGCGCTTGACAGGACCTGCTTCTTTGGCAAAGTCAGTACCGTCATCCATATTGTCTGCCTCTAAGAGCAGCTTTGAAAAATCCATTTCTTCCATAAGGAAATTTTAGCAAAATTAGTTCACTTACGCAGTGAAGACCGCAATAAGGGCACAGAGAAGACAAAAGAGTAGTCCCTTTGCTCTTATATGCTTGGATACCGTTTGAGCACTTGAGGAGTCCGGTTGCTCATCTCCTCCATAGCGCTTAAGGGTAATTATCTTATCGCCATAGGCTCTAGGTCCGCCAAGAGCAATCTTAAGGGCACCACCTATAAGTCCCTGAATAAAGCCTGAAACTGGAGCAGGATGAACACTAAGTCCCAAAACAGCACCTCGTAGGGCATGAGACGGATGTAGCGATATTAAGGACAGTAATAGCAGGACAAAAGCTACCGGAAGTAGCATAAACTGATGCACACGACGAATGGCGGCACCAAACCCCATATTCTGGGGCCTGTTTTTAGCAGAGAAAGCTTGAGACATCAGTGAGCACAACTGCATTATTACAGCTCCTTCAAGATCTGCAATTAAAAACCAGATAATTACAGCCAGCCAATTGCAGATCATGGCCATGATGACATATTCACATGTAGCCTTGGAGATTCCAAGATATGACAGGCGGGAGCAATCTCTCTCCACTCTTTGCGCAAGTAAATTGCGCGCGTGAATTTTGTCGTTGTGGCGTAGCAGATAATGTATCTGCCAAGCAGTGTCTAGTGGAATACGTGATGATAAAAGCAGTGGTAGTAAAAATAAGGCCAGAAGATTGTCAAAGCCTGCCAGTGCATGCAGAATAACTGCAACTACACCTCCTACTATAAACACTACTACTGGTAGCATGATCCCCGCAAAAACCTTCTGCGAGGGGGAATTGCTCTCAAGATTAACCTTGGCGGCCATCATTTTTAGCACTGATGAGAGCTTGATTATCTTCACTGCAGAGGGAAGAGGGATTGTAAGCTCAATTAAAACTGCAATAAAAAGAATGACGCCGGAGTTGTCAAATAATGTAAGCACGGCATCAAGATTTGGAGTACCGCGCATACATGATTCAATTACAGTATTGAGAGTTTGCATGACCTAGCGTTATTGATGCATTTACAGCAGTGGTAGCAGATTCTTTACTAGTTTTGCGCTCAGTGCTGCAGCTTTGGGCATGAACTCATCATAGGTTACCGTTTCCCTTTCACAGGCATCATCAGAAACAGCACGGATGACAAGATATGGGACATTGCTATCAACACAGATCTCTGCAATAGCAGCACCCTCCATTTCACAGACCATAGCGTCAGCATAGAGTTCACGTATGCTATTTTTAGCCTCAATGGTATTGATAAACTGATCTCCTGAGACGATGAGGCCGGTTCTAACCTTATCTTTAAGTTCAGGTAGATTGGAGGCTGCAATATCAGCCTTAGCCATTAACATAGGATCTGAGTTAAAAAATCTGTCATGACCTGCCATTTGCCCCTTAGCATAACCAAAGGCGGTAAGATCGGCATCGTGGAAGGCAGCCTTTGATGATAGTACTAAATCACCAATGTTAAGATCCTTGCAGATAGCTCCAGCACAGCCGGTATTGATAATTGCACTAGGTTTGCAAAGTTCAATTAAAAGAGCCGTAACTGCAGCGGCTGCACATTTGCCAATGCCGGATTGAACTACAGCTACTTCTTTATCCTTAATTATGCCCTTATGGATCTCGCATAAAGTTGTTTTGATAACTTCATGGTTATCTAATGCCTCAATGAGATCTGCAACCTCAGGCTCCATAGCGCCGATGATGCCAATAGTCATATATTTTCCTTTTCGTAAATTTTAGGCTGGTATGTCGTGACACATCCTAAGCTTTTGTATGTATTTTATCAGTTGAGTCTCATACTTGCTAAATATCAAGTTTTGAATTGGCAAAAAGCTCTGTTTTACAGATCAAATATTTGAGCAAAAAAATCAATTTGCTTGCTTTATCTCAGAGCGTTGCAAAATTTCGTTGGACAAATGTGTATTACATCTCAATTTTTATATTTTTTCTTTGTTTATCAGGGTGAAACCTAAAAATGTGATCATTGTTCACGGTATGTGTAGTTTGAATAGATGATAATGGCTCTAGGCAGAAGGATCGGCTCACGCTAGGTTAGGCGTCGAGATCATTTTGATAATTAAAAAGGAAACGATCCGACTCAAATTTGAAGAAATTAGTAAAAAGAGGTGTACTGTGGAAAACGCTCGTGATGTTGCCAAACAAACCATGGCCCTGGTACTGGCCGGAGGACGCGGCAGCCGCTTAAAGATGCTGACTGACAATCGAGCCAAACCCGGTGTGTACTTTGGCGGTAAATACCGCATTATCGACTTTGCTTTGTCCAACTGCGTAAATTCTGGTATTAACCGTATTGGTGTTGTGACTCAGTATAAGTCCCACTCCTTGTTACGTCATTTGCAATCTGGATGGTCTTTCCTTCGTAATCAATTCAATGAGTTCATCGATCTTCTTCCTGCACAGCAGCGTGTAGATGAGGAGCATTGGTATCAGGGTACTGCTGACGCCGTATATCAGAATATCGACATTATTCGTGATCATGCACCTAAGTATGTTTTGATTTTGGCAGGTGATCACATCTATAAGATGGATTATGCAGCTTTGGTCATGGATCATATCCGCATGGGGTCACCTGTTACTGTTGCCTGTATCCCGGTGCCAAAATCTCAGGCTAGTGCTCTTGGAGTAATGAAGATCAATGATGATAACCTCATCACCGAATTCGTTGAAAAGCCTGAAAATCCTGCTTCAATGCCAGGTAACCCTGAGATGTCTTTGGCATCCATGGGTATTTATGTCTTTGATGCAGAGTTCCTCTATGATTGCCTAGATAAGGATGCTGCTAATCCTAATTCTCATCGTGACTTTGGTAAGGACATCATTCCTGCTTTGGTTAATGACCACTTGGTTCATGCTCATGACTTCTCCAAGAGTTGCATTAGAAACCGTGGTAACAAGGATCTAGTATACTGGCGTGACGTTGGTACTATTGACGCCTACTGGGAGGCTAACATGGATATTGCCTCCGTTGAGCCTCAGTTGGACGTATACGATCAGAACTGGCCTATCTGGACTCATCAGGTTCAGCAGCCGCCTGCAAAGTATGTACAGGATATTAACGGTACCTCTACTATAATCCGCAACTCTGAGTGTTCAGCCGGTTGTATTATTTCAGGTTCCTCCATCAACCAGTCAGTGCTCTTTACTCAGGTACGTCTGCATTCAAACTGCTGTGTATCTGAATCAGTGATCCTGCCTTTCTGCGTCATCCATCGTGGTTGCCGTCTGACTAAGGTTATTTTGGATCGAGGTGTAGAGTTACCGCGTAATTTGGTGATAGGTGAAAATCCTGAGGCTGATGCCCGTCGTTTCTACCGTTCAGAAGGCGGTGTAGTTTTGGTCACCAGTAAGATGTTGCGTGAGCTCCGTCTCAAGGAGCCTGAGCTCTTTGTGGACTTTGATAACTACAGAGCTCCTCGCATTCAGTCTTATTAATTCAGACTTTTTGAGTTGATGTAACACCTTAAGGCCGTACGCCTTAGGGTGTTTTTCTTTGTATGGGCATTCTCATGCGTTTTTCTGAGAAAAAAGTGTCCGTCTCTGGTAAAATTGCCCTGTTTTTTTGCAGGAGAATAAAAAAATGGCAATCGCACCCAATGATCAGGTGATGACTTCCAACGATCCTAGTTTTGATGACATCAGACCCTGTCGGGATGATGAGGTGCGCAACGAGCTCCTTAAGATCTGTGAGGATAAAACCGTTATCTCCAGTATCCTAAGATTCCGCTACCCTTTGTTTTCAGGAGCTTTGTCATTCCTACTAGCTCCCTTTGTCCGTCGTTACCTGAAAAAGACGGTAGCATCAATTCATACCATTGCTGATTTTCAGGACATGGTAAAAAAATACATGGATCATGTCATCAGCACCACAACAGACGGTGTAAGGTATGAGGGCTTTGATAAGCTTTCTTCGGGAAAGGGCTATCTTTTCATATCCAATCATCGTGACATAGCCCTTGATCCGGCCTTCATCGATATGGCTTTGGTTTCAAACGGACTTGATACTGTACGCATCGCAATTGGTGATAATCTGCTGCGTATCCCCGCAGCCACCTCACTGATGCGTCTTAATAAGAGTTTTATTGTAAAACGTTCAGTGACCTCTCCACGTGAGAAGCTCAAGGCGCTTACTCATCTTTCAGAGTATATCGGGCTTTCTGTAAGTGAGGGCCATTCTGTATGGATTGCTCAGCGTGAGGGCCGAGCCAAGGATGGTAATGATCGCACTGAAGATGCTGTACTTAAGATGATTTCCCTCT
The DNA here is from genome assembly GCA_963650525.1 of Firmicutes bacterium CAG:534. Taxonomy (GTDB): domain Bacteria; phylum Pseudomonadota; class Gammaproteobacteria; order Enterobacterales; family Succinivibrionaceae; genus Succinivibrio. The sequence goes on along the minus strand of CAVJLP010000005.1, from coordinate 22,810 downwards.
ATGGACGCAAGCTTAAGCAGAATTTTGGCGAATATATGAAGTCCTTATCCATAGTACCGGTATCGATTTCCTATGAGTATGATCCAAACGATCTGGCAAAGGCTCATGAGCTAGATGAACGTGAGCGTAATAATGGTGAATACCACAAGGACGAGTTAGAGGATATTGAGACCATTACCCGTGGTATCAGCTCCTACAAAGGACGCGTGGTTATCAAGGCCGGGCAGCCGTTAGATGGTGGCTTTGAAACACCAGAGGAGCTTGCTGCCATCATTGATAATTTTGTCTGGTCAAACTATGAGATCTTCCCTTCTGCATTGGTAAGTGCCGGCAGGGATTGTGGGGATGAGTCCAATGTCAGAAAGTTTAATGAGCGCCTTAATGCCTATCCTGAGAATTTGCGTGAGCGTATCAAGGCTATGTATGCTATGCCATTAAAGAATGTAGCAAAAGCTAAGGAGCTGTCCTGATGCGCCGTTTTGATCCTATGCATAATGAGGATGGATCAGTTTCTATTTTCAGAGTTTCTTGCTTATCTGTAGTAGCCTTGTGCATGCTTATCTATGCATCTTTGAATTTATTAGGATGCGCAGGCTCATCCGTAGATGATCTTTCATCAAAGCAGGATAGTGAGCAAAATGATGTAAAGGCAGAATCTGTAGATAACAGTGGTTCAGATTTTACTAATGATAGACGTCATATAGCGCAGAAAACTCTTAATGAGGCAGTGGCTTTTTACCGTGACTGCGGAAGCATCAATCAGGGCTTTGAGGGCTGTGTATTTGATTTTTCCAAAAATGTCACCACTTATTATGATGTAAGTGCCAATGCAGCCGATGATGGCTTTGCTGTTATTCTTAAGGCAAAGGATGATGGCGATCCCAGATGCACCTTCTTTGAGGCTGACAGTAATGGAATTTTAAGTGCTTTTGATGCCCAAGGTAACAAGAGCGATGAATGCCTAAAGTAGGCTAAAGATTTATTTTTTGGAGAGATCCTTATGAAGATTTCACGTAACACCGTTGCAACTGTCTCTTTCATCGTAACCGATGAGGCAGGCAAGGTCGTAGGTCGTACCCAGCCTAATGAGCCGGTAGCCGCCTTAATCGGTTATCATTTTCTAGTACCTGGTCTTGAGAAGGCCTTAGACGGTCATGAAAAGGGTGATGAGTTCACCGTTACTTTGGCTCCCTCTGAGTCCTATGGCGAATACGATAAGACCATGTTGCAGGAAATTGACCGTCGTATGTTCGGTGATTTCCCTATTGCTGAGGGCAATGTCTTTGAGGCAGATTCCAACAATGGCCCTGTTGCGGTAGTAATCAAGGAGATTAAGGATAATACTGTAGTTGTTGATGGCAATCATCCGCTTGCAGGTAAGACCTTAACTTTCATGGTGGTAGTTGAGGATGTACGTGAAGCTACTGCTGAGGAAAAGGAGCATGGTCATGCTCATCCTAATGGTAATTGCCCATCTGAGGAGCACCATTGCTGTCATCATCACCATCATGATGAGGATGGTGAGCATCATTGCTGTTGCCATCACCATGATGACGATGACGAGGAGCATGAGCATCACTGCTGTCATCACCATGATCATGACGAAAATCATGAGTGTCACTGCCACGATCATGATGATGATCATGAGGAGCATCACTGCTGCCATCATCATCACCACGAATAACTGTAGTTTAAATCCTTGCTTTAAGTAGCTTGCCTCGGCTCGTGTTCCTCGGGCCGAGTTTATTTTTAGGGAACCCATTTTTATGAAATTCATACTCCGCTTATTTCCTGAAATCTCTATTAAAAGCCGTCCTGTAAGAAATCGTCTTACAAGACTAGTGCGTCAGAATCTGGTTAATACCTGCGCCCATCATGGTATTAAGGTCAACGGCTTTGCACAGTGGGATAAGGTGATTGCCGATTTCGGTGAAGAGACTTCTGAACTTAGAGTTGCTGCAGAGCGAGAATTATCAAGGCTTCCTGGTATTCACTCCTTCCTTGAGGTTAAGGAATATCCCTTTGAATCACTAGATGATCTCTTTGAGAAAATCAAGGATGATAATCTACCTAGGGTGCAGGGACATACATTTGCTGTACGTGTGCGTCGCCGTGGCAGTCATGAATTTACCTCGCAGCAGGCAGAGCGTATCGTAGGCGGAAAGTTTAAGGCAGCCTCAGGCTCGGTGGTAAATCTTGATGATCCTGAGGTAACTATTCATATTGAGATTGAGAATAACATTGCCTATGTAACAGGTGATCGCAAGCTAGGTATGGGCGGTTTTCCTGTAGGCTCTCAGGGGGATGTCTTCTCGCTGATTTCAGGTGGATTTGATTCAGGTGTTTCTTCTCACCGAGTGATCCGCCGTGGTTGTCGTGTGAATTATCTCTTCTTTAATATGGGCGGAACTGCACACGAGCTTGGGGTTAAGCAGGAGGCCTATTTTATTTGGGATAGGTATGCCTCATCCCACAAGGTTCGCTTTGTAACTATTCCCTTTGAGGAGATCGTAGGGCAGATCCTTGAGCGTACCCATCATGGTGTAAGAGGAGTAATTTTAAAGCGCATGATGATGCGTGTAGGTGAGCAGATCTGCCGCCGTTTCCATGCCGAGGCTTTGGTAACTGGAGAGTCCTTAGCGCAGGTATCCTCTCAGACCCTGACTAATCTTAACCATATCGATAGAGTTACCGACACCTTGATCATCCGTCCTTGCGTTACCATGGACAAGCAGGAGATCATCGATGAATCAAGAGAAATAGGTACTATCGGCTTTGCTGAAAACATGCCTGAATTCTGCGGTGTGATCTCAGATCATCCTAATGTATGTCCTAAGCGCTCCTTTGTTGAAGAGGAGGAGGCTAAGATGGATTTGGAGATGTTAGTTGAAAATGCAACCCATGCTGCCAAATGCATTGATATCCACGAGATCCCAGAGGATGTGAACCGTCTGCAAACAGAGGTCGAGACTGTCTCTGAGCTGGGACTTAACGATATAGTTTTGGATGTACGTGCCCCAGATGATGCCGAGAAGGCTCCGGTGGATGCTGGAAGTCATGAGGTAATAGCCATGCCTTTTTATCGCACGGCTAAAGACTTTGGCAGTCTTGATAATACCAAGACCTATTGCTTGTTTTGCGATCAGGGCGTGATGAGCACCATGCAGGCCCGTCAGCTAAAGGAGCTTGGACACCACAATGTAAAGGTATGGCGTCCTGCTACCAAGTAAATAGAGTGTTGAATTTATCATTCCCCACACTGATGTGGGGAATTTAGTATTAAGAGCGCTGTCTAAAACAGCATTCCTGTAGCTACACTTGCTGCAACCTCTTCACCTTCAAGTTCCTTGAGCACGGCAAGACCAAACTGCATGGAAAAGGCAGGTCCCTTGGCAGTGATAAATCTGCCGTTCTCTGATCTTTGAACCCCGGCGTGGGTGCAGTTTTTTATTTCCTCATCACATCCTGGATATCCCGTAGCCTGCTCGTTTTCCAAAATACCATTGTGAGCAAGAACAAAGCCTGGTGCTGCACAGATGGCTGCAATGATACGCTTAGATTGTTTTTGTTCCCTGAGCATGGCAAGGAGGCGTTCATTTTTCTGACAAGAAAGTGAGCCCTGCAGTCCCCCTGGGATCAGGATCACATCGTAATTATCGTGGATATCAGCAAGCACGGCATCACAGATAACACGGGTGCCATGTGCAAGGGTTACCTCTTTATGATCACCTAAGGCACATTTGGTTACTTTGACGCCTCCACGTGACAGGACATCAGCAGATGCAGTGATCTCAATATCCTCGCTACCGTCGGCATAGATTAACAGGGCTTTGCTCATATATACGACTCCTAAAAATAATGTGCTAGAGGTTAAGTTCCTTGGCAGGTTCAATCTTTGAGGCCTTCCACGCAGGATACAGTGATGAAAGGGTACTCATGATCAACGCCGTTACCACAACTAACAGAACATCGCTAATATCCAGCTTTGATGGAATAAAATCAATGAAATATACATCAGGGTTTAGGAACTTGTAGTTCAACAATCTCTCAATACCACGCATGATTGGTGTTAAGAAGAGGGAAATAAATATTCCAAAGAAAGATCCAATTAAAGCACCACGCATGCCCGAGAGCAGTCCTGATAAGGTAAATACAGTAATAATCCTTGAATTGCTAGCACCTATGGTTTTTAAAATTGCAATCTCACGGCTCTTTTCTGCAACCGCCATTACTAAATTGGAGATGATATTAAAGCAGGCAACAGCCATCACTAAGATCATGGCAAGATACATAATGCCTCGTACCATCTGAATGTCGTTATACAGCTTTCCCTGAGTGGACAGCCAGGAGCTTGCCTTAGAGCGCTCTGGAAGCTTTCCTGCTATTTCATGGGAGATCTGGGGGGCCTGCATTAAATCGGTGGTTCTGACCATGAGTACATTGGGGGCATGACGGCGTGTAACTTTGATGGCGTCACTTAGATTCATAAAGCTCAGCAGATTATCCATCTGCCCACCGGCTGTAAAAAAACCTGAGATTTCAACCTCGTTTCCTTCGGCGTTTTCTATGTTATCCCCGGTGACAATTGTAGCCTTGGAACCAATCTCAAGCTTTAGTTTCCTTGCAATTGCAGATCCTATAATTATCTTAGGTGGTTCATCCGTAGTGGCTCTGTTAAGTCTAGTACTAGTAAAGCGCTCAAGGTTTTTATCAAGCTGTCCTTGCGGATGTACGCCAATAAGCTTTGTTGGCGCAAAGCCATTTCCTGCTTTAAGCACTATATTGAGCATAAGACCGGGATCGACCTCATCAATACCAGATATCTTATCGACGATGCTTAGATCATGATTGAGCTCATAAAAACCGTCAGCATCTGAGGTAACGGTTATGGATGGTACTAATGACAATACCCTATCGTGAAGCTCGCGTTCAAAGCCGTTCATGGCAGACAGACCAATTATTAGGGCAGCTACACCAATTGCAATTCCAGCTGTTGATGCAATCGACATGAAATGCGCCAGCGTTCCTCCGCGACGGGAGCGCATAAAACGCCAGGCAAGTGAGGCTGTTAATGAATCAATCATGGCGAACATACCCGTCATTAATGGTAAAGATCTCATCGCAACTTTGTGCAAGACTATTATCATGTGTAACCATAACCACAGCCGAGCCTTCGCTTTTTACCAGATCTTTAAAAAGCTTAAAGACTGAATAGGCGTTGCTTGCATCAAGATTGCCGGTTGGCTCATCTGCAAGCACGAGATCAGGATGAGTACATAGGGCTCTTGCAATAGCGGCGCGTTGTCTTTCTCCGCCAGACATCTCAGAGGGCAGTGACTTTAGTTGTGATGAAAGTCCAACCTTATCTAGGTATTCCTCAGCTCTCATCTTCGCATCCTTTTTGGCAATGCCTCCTATCAATAGCGGCATCATGACGTTTTCAAGGGCAGTAAAGTCAGATAACAGATGATGAAATTGATAGACAAAGCCTAGGTTTTTAGCCCGAAACAGGGCTTTTTCCGCATCTTTTAGCTTTAAAAGATCCTGTCCTTTAAACAGTAGCTCGCCAGAATCTGGGGTATCGAGCGTGCCCAGAATATGCAACAGGGTGCTTTTGCCTGATCCTGATCTGCCAATAATAGCGGTCATGGCTCCGGCATTAATTTCCAGACAGGCATCCTTTAACACCGGAGTTGCAATTTTACCTTCAGTGTAGGTACGAACTATATGATTGGCTTTTAAAATAATTTCACTCATTTTTAAACCTGACTAAGATTAGATGCAGGATCGGCAGACGCTGCCTTATATGCTGGATAAATGGTACATAAAAGCGATAGCAAAATAGCGCAGATGGCAATTGTTACTATCCAAGATACTGATAGATTGATAGGCAGGCTGTTGCCGGCAGGAACACCTAAAAGAGCTAGGAGCATATTGGAGTTTAACGCAAGTATTGTTCCGAGTATGGTACCGATCACAGCACCACCACCGCCTAGGAGCATACCCTGAGTTAGAAATACTCTCATGATCCTGCTTGAGCTCATACCTAGAGTTTTGAGTACTGCGATATCGTGAATTCTGGCACTTACGGTCATGGAAAGAGCGGAGAGAATATTAAAGGCCGCTACTATCACGATTAAAAAAAGCATGACGGTCATGGATAGCTTTTCCATAGCAACTGAGCGGAAGAACTCTCCTTGCTGAGATCTCCAGTCATCAAAGCTTAAACCCATTTTCTTAAGATATTTTTCCGTTTTATCTACATTCATGGGATCATCAAGCCACAGTCTTAGCTGAATATCCTCTTTACTTATCTTAAAAAGTCGTCTTACATCCTCAAGATTTCCCTCAGCATTTAGGATCTGTTTATCCCGCAATGATGGTTGGAAATCAACTAGGGTGAAATTTCTTGATATAGGGGTGATGCCTGCTGGAGTATAGCGGGCATTGATGGTACTTATAAGTTTGACCTTCTGTTCCATCCCAAGATTAAAGCGGTTGAAAACTGCAGCATCAGCAATTAAATCATAGCTTCCTGCTGTGGGAAAACTTGTGCCTAAATAATGAGTGACGTTCAAACCGTTATTTGAAACAAAGTCGTCAGGTGCAATTCCTTGTACATCAACCAAGGCCACATCATCCCCTGAGCGTAATATTGCTTGTTGGCAGATAAATGGAACTGCTGCTACCACGTGTGGGAGTGTAAGCATGCTAGCTATTTTTTCTGGAGTTACTTCTACAGTAAGATGGGGTGTACTGTTTAAAACAGCATCCTTAAGTCGTCCCTGCAGTGATTGCATGACTGATGAAACGGTGATCAATGCAGCAACACCTATGGCAATACCTATCACAGAAAGGGCGGAGATAAAGCCTGCAAAGCGACCAGAGCGCTGGTGAAGAATACAGGCGAGGGCAAGCTTGAGATTTAGCAAAAATGACATGAAAATGAGATCGTAAGTAAATAGTGTTCTTATGTAACTACATATTATCGTTCTAATATTGTTGCACTATTTTGAATTTTGGACAAATAGATCTAGCTTTTGTTCCTTGGGGGATATGTGCAAGCATTTTGAGGATGTATGACCATAAAATCGTGAGCTTTAGCACAAAAAATTGTGTGCCCAAGCGCAAATAAAAGCGATTCCCCCGCCTAAGCGATTTTTTCTTGGGAACTATGTGGAATGTTGTGGGAAATAAAGATGATGAGGTGCAGGGCATAGAGTTAGATTTTGTAACTGGTAGAATTAGAGTTGCACGAATAAACGTAGCGCATATAGCAACCTTCATTCAAATAAAGGGTACGAAAAAGTGACTATGAGTAACTTGTTAAAATTACCGCGCAATAAGGTTTTGTATAGTCTTATTCGCGAGGATCACTATGCTTATGTTGATAAGACTATGTTTATTGAACGCCTCGAAGAGGAGGATTTAGACTGTCCCTTCATCGTCCGTCCTCGCCGATTTGGAAAAAGCTTATTTACGACTATGCTTGCTGATTATTATGATCTCAACAAGGCAGATAAATTTGATAAGCTGTTTTCAGATACCTATATCTACGAGCATAAAACGCCCTTGCAGGGTAAATTTAGGATCCTAAATTTTGATTTTTCAGGATTAGATACCGGAAGCTCTTTAATCGATTCCTTTTCAAGGAGTATCAAGGATTACTTTGCGTCTTTTCTTAGGGCCTACCCTGTAAAGGGAATTGAACCTAATTGTCTTAAGGATGAGCCTAATTTACCTGCAACTCTCTTTAATACCTTTTGTAATTTAGTAGAGGATGGTGGGCGTAATATCTACATTATCATCGATGAGTATGATCAATTTGCCAATGAAGTATTGTCAGCAGATGAAGATTCCTTTAGGCAAATGACTTCAGATAATGGATTTTTAAAAAATTTTTATGCAGCCATCAAGCGTCAAACTAAGTCTGTGGTAGCAAAGGTTTTTATTACGGGAGTTACCTCAGTCTCTTTAGATTCAATTTCCTCTGGCTTTAACAATGTCGACAATATTTACGATAATCCACTGTTTTCCCACATGTTTGGATTTACCGCATCAGAGCTTTTAGAGCTTATAAATAAAACGGTAGACGTTGATAAATATGGGCACAGTGCAGATGAAATTTTAAGGAGGATGAAGGATTATTTTAACGGTTATAGGTTTTGTAGAGATAGTGAGATAACCGTTTTTAATCCCTCGATGTGTATCAACTATTTACAACACATCGTATCTTTTAATAAAGAGCCTCAGCAGTTTTTTGATCCCAATGCTAATTATGATATTTCAAGAGTTGAAGGCTTTATGAAACTGTGCAGCGATGAAAAATTTAAGACAGATCTGTGTCTTGCGGTGCTTACTAGTCAGAGCATTCATATGGATTCGTTACCCACTAATCTTAATTTGAATAAGATAAAGCGTCTAAGACGTAATGAATTGCTGTCGGTTTTAGTCTATATGGGGTATCTTACCTGGTCTGCACAGGGGGATTTGGATCTATGCTGTCCTAATAAAGCGGTAAGAGAGCAGTTTTTTAAAGTCTATTTTAGGTCTTTTTCTGAGGATTCAGATCTGCCTCTGTCATTAACAAAAGGGCTTAAAAATGCTTATGCCTCCATGCATAAAGGAAATGTAAAAGTTTATTTAGACTATGTCTCTGAAATGATGACTCGTCATACTAGCTCTCATGCCTTGTCAAAATTTAACGAGATGGTAGTGCAGGCTGTCACTCAAAGCTATTGTCTTTGTTCAACTGATTTTAAGGCAACATCGGATGCCGAGGCCTTAGCAAAGGGGTACTACGATCTGTTGATTGAGGAAAAATCAAATTTGCCTGATAGAAAGATATGGTTAATTGAGTTTAAGTATCTAAGTATCGCTGATGGGACGGCAAGTGCCATAGAGCGCAAATTTCAAGAGGCAATGGCTCAGGCTAAGCGTTATGCCTCATCTGAGCAATTTGCTATGTTCCCAAATTTAAAATATGGGGCAGTAGTATTTGTGGGAACAAGGATTGCCAAAACTTCATTTTGACAGCGCTTAAAACAGAAAAAGACGCATCAGCGTCTTTCTAACTGGTGCGCCTTAGTGGACTCGAACCACCGACCCCCACCATGTCAAGGTGATGCTCTAACCAAGCTGAGCTAAAGGCGCGTAACAACGGAGCACATTATAGCAGTAAAAGTTTTTTTCGCAAGAAATTTTTTATAAGGTTTTAGTATCAACTTCCTACATATTTGAAAGGAATTAAGGAAAAAGGGCGCCTGAAACAGGGATGTGAACAGTAATATTAAGAAAAACAGCTATATCTTTTTAATAAATGATACAATTTGTATCTGTTTGTGAATTGGCATTAAAAAATGGAATCTTTTTTGAGAATAACTGAAATTGTCATAAAAAACTTTAAGAATGTAGAAAACGGAAAAATTACTAAATTAGAATTTTCAAAGAACGAACCCAGCATACTTGGTATTTACGGTCAAAATGGCTCTGGTAAAACGGCCATTGTTGAAGCCTGTAATCTGCTTAAATTCCTTATGTCAGGTAAGGCTCTTTCTGACAGGTATTTGCAGGATATTAGTGTAGGCAGAGAATATTCAGAATTTTGTTTTTCTTTTGTGATATCCCTGGACAAGGTTCAATCACCTATTTATGCAGATTACTGTTTTAAGTTTAGTAAACAGCAGAAGATATCTCAATTAGATGGGACTGCAGGCTTTCAGGTCAGAGTTTTTGATGAATTTATTAAGATTTCCTGTCAATCCTTAGATGGCTTTTCAAATAAAACCAAATTAATCGACAGTTCAAATGGTGACAGTTATTCTCCGTCATCTTTAATCAGGGATTTTGCAAAAACCTCGAAAAAAAATACAGAGGAATTAAAGAAAGTAAAGTTTTATGCGCAACATTCATCTCTTTCATCAATTTTTAATGATATGGCTATGAATCTTTTTGCACAAAGTAGCAATACTGTTTTTTATAAAATTCTTTCTGTTTTAAAGACTTTTGCAAACAATAAATTGTTCGTTGTGACAACGCAGGAACAAAATTTGGTGGACTACGGCTTGTTACCGCTAAATTATGGTGTAGAGCAGGAGCTGTCTAAGATAGATGAAAGTAAATTTCATGATAGCTATTTACGTAAACTAAAATTACCTCTCAAATCCAATATCCAGATCCCTGTAGCTAAACTTCAGTTGTTAAAGAATGCAATATCTTCTTTAAACTGTGTATTAATTAAGATTATTCCAGAACTGACGGTTGAATTATATGAAAGTGGCCGTTTTATTGATGCAAACAGTCAGGAGATCTGTAATATTGAAGTCTTATCTAATCGCAATGGTATCAAACTTCCCCTTGAAACAGAATCCAACGGAATAAAGAAGCTTATCAGTATCTTGCAGCTTATTGTTGCCGTGTATAACTGTGCAGATGTTACCGTTGTTATAGATGAGTTGGATGCTGGTATTTTTGAGTATTTACTTGGGGAATTGCTTGCAATTATTGCTGAAAGCGGAAAAGGGCAGCTTTTTTTTACTTCACATAATTTGCGTCCTCTGGAGCTTCTTGATAAAAAATACCTGTGTTTTACCAGCATCAATCCTAAGCATCGTTATGTCAGAATTAAGGGAGTGAAAACAAATAATAATCTAAGAGACTTTTATTATCGTGATATTGAGCTTGGGATGCAGCATGATGCCTTATATGATTCAACTGACAGAGCTCAAATTGCATTTTATTTATATGAGGTGGGACATCCCAATGTCAAATGAAAACGACAAAAAAGGCTATTTTGGTCATTGTAGAAGGTCCGTCTGATAAGAATGCCCTGGCTTTAGCATTGCAGTCATTATTTGAAAGTATTGCTATAAAAACCTTCATTGTGTATGGTGATCTTACTGTTCGTACTCCTGAATTTATGCGAGATGATGGGAGCAATGTGGTCAATATCGTCTCAGCTATCTTTAAAAAGAATCTGGAGCAGACAAAACTTAAGATTGGAGATTTCCTAGCCGTATTTCAGATAGCAGATCTCGATGGTGTTTATCTTGATGATGCACACGTCATTTTGGATAAAGAGGCGATCAAACCAAGCTATTCAGAAAAATTCATAACAACACATGATCCTGTTGGAATTGTCAGAAGGAACAGCTTTAAGAGGCGTAATCTTAGAAAACTTATGGCGCACACTGCGCTTTTGATTAAAGGACATCGTATCCCTTTCTATATCTTCTATATGTCGTGCAATCTTGAGCATGCTCTTTGGGGAAAATTTAATTGCTCTGATCTTGAAAAAGAGCAATTTGCGCATGAATTTGCCAGAGCTTGTAATAAGGATCGGACTGTATTTGTTAAATGGTTAAGCAGTATCTTTCCTGCCTTGACTAAGCAGCAGTTGCCATTTTTTGAAGCATATAAGATGTCATGGGAAGAGATTTCTTCGATTTATGACACAATTCCAAGAGCCTCCAATTTGCTGTTGATCACCAAAATAATGCCAGAGCTCATTGAAAGCTTAACAAAATGATTGGTGTTGCCGAAGCTAACATTTATAAACAGTTTTAAAAAAATCATCACTTTCTATTTCAAAGTGTATAATCACCACTGTTTCAAGCCGCTGCACAAGGACCTATTTTGTTATCGAAGGTTTAGCTGCGGAGGATGAAAATCTAATCTTTTTTACTACAGAGGATCTTAGATGCGCAGTATGCATCGGGATTTTTAATATATGCTGAAAATTACTCTTCCTAATGGCGATGTGAAGGAATTCGACCGCCCTGTATCCATTCTTGAAGTTGCTCAGTCAATAGGACCCGGCCTTGCCCGCAATTGCGTAGCAGGCAAAATTGATGGCGTTGAGCATGATGCCTGCGAAATGGTTGATCATGATGCTCAGGTAACTATCATTACTCCAAAGGATAAGGAAGGCATTGATATTATCCGTCATTCCTGTGCACATCTTTTAGGTCATGCGCTAAAGCAACTGTGGCCTGATACCAAGATGGCAATTGGTCCTGTGATCGACAATGGTTTTTATTATGATGTCGATACTGACCACAAGTTCACCGCCGAGGATCTGGAAGCCTTGGACAAGCGTATGCATGAGCTTGCCAAGACTGATTATCAGGTTATCAAGGATCATTGCACCTGGGATGAGGCTCACAAGATATTTGAAGAGCGCAATGAGCCCTATAAGCTTACAATTCTTGATGAGAATGTACCTCGTGATTCCACCAATATCGGTATCTATCATCACAATGAATATATCGATATGTGCCGCGGCCCTCACGTACCGCATATGGGCTTCTGCCAGAACTTCAAGCTTACTCATTTTGCTGGCGCCTACTGGCGTGGAAACTCTAAGAACAAGATGCTACAGCGTATCTATGGCTGTGCTTTTGCTACTAAGGATGAACTTAAGGAATATTTACGCCGTCGTGAGGAAGCTGCCAAGCGCGATCACCGTGTTTTAGGTAAGCAGCTGGATCTCTTCCACTTCCAGCAGGAAGCTCCGGGCCTTGTCTTCTGGCACAATGATGGTTGGACCATTTACCGTGTTGTGGAAAACTTCATGCGTACCATGCTTCACAAGTTCCACTATATCGAGGTTAACACTCCTCAGATCATGGATAGAGTATTGTGGGAGCGCTCAGGTCACTGGGATAAGTATGCTGAGAACATGTTTACCACTGAATCTGAGAACCGTCAGTACGCGATTAAGCCGATGAACTGCCCTGGTGCTATTCAGATCTTCAACTCACGTACCCGTTCTTATCGCGATCTGCCAATCCGTATGGCTGAGTTTGGTAAGGATCACCGTAATGAACCTTCAGGCTCTCTGCACGGTCTGCTACGTGTCCGCGGCTTTGAGCAGGATGATGCCCACATCTTCTGTACTGAAAATCAGATCATGGATGTAGTGTCTGATTGCATCAAGATGCTCTATGAGGTCTACGATGTGTTCAATTTCCACAATGTTGACATCAAGCTTTCAACCCGTCCTGAAAAGCGTATCGGCTCAGATGCTATCTGGGATAAGGCTGAAGAGGATTTGAAGAAGGCTTTGGAGTTAAATAATCTTGAGTTTGAGTTGCAACCTGGAGAGGGTGCATTCTATGGCCCTAAGATTGAGTTTACCCTCCATGATTCATTAGATAGAGCATGGCAGTGCGGTACCGTACAGCTTGACTTTTCCTTGCCAGGACGTCTTGGTGCTCACTTCATAGGTGAGGATAACCAAGAGCACGTACCGGTAATGATCCATCGTGCTATGCTAGGTTCACTTGAGCGTTTCATCGGTATCCTAACTGAGGAATACGCAGGTGCCTTCCCGACTTGGCTCTCTCCTGTACAGGCTATTGTTATGAGCATTACCGATGCTCAGGCAGATTACGCCAAAAAGGTAGCAGACAAGCTTGATGAAGCTATGTTGCGTGTACGCTCTGATCTCAGAAACGACAAGATCGGCTTTAAGATCCGTGAAGCTACCTTGATGCATATTCCTTACATGGTGGTATGCGGTGCTAAGGAAGCTGAGAATGGTGTAGTAGCCGTTCGTACCAGAAAGGGTGCAGATCTTGGTCAAATGAAGATTGAGGACTTGATTAAACTCATCAATGAGGATATTATAACGCGCAAGTCTATGCCTGATGCCGATCTTAAGATTGAAGAAGAGCGTAAGGCTAAGGATCAGAAATAATAGTTTTTTCTGACTTTTGATCAGCAAAAAGCAGGGCTTTCATTTAAGTGATGAGAGCCCTGTGATTTAGGAGTAACTGCTATTAATAACAATAAGAAGACCGGTAGGACTTTTCAGAAAAACCGGATAAACAATGACATCAGAAGCCGTGAAGTTCGTCTTCTGGATCAGGATAATCAGGTTCTGGGTGTAATGGCTACACAGGATGCCCTGCGTATGGCCAAGGATGCTGGTGTTGATTTGGTTGAAATCAGCCCCAATGCTGTACCTCCCGTGTGCAAGCTTATCGAGTACGGCAAGTTCCTCTACGAGAAGCAGAAGGATCAAAAGAAGAAGAAGCAAAAGGTTGTGCAGGTTAAGGAAATTAAATTCCGTCCTGGCACAGACGAAGGGGATTATCAGGTTAAACTACGCAACCTGACCCGCTTCCTCGAAGAAGGCAACAAAGCTAAGGTGACTCTGCGTTTCCGCGGTCGCGAGATGGCGCACCAGTCCATAGGTTTTGATGTTCTTAAGCGTGTAGAGAATGATCTCTGCAACGTTGCAGGCATTGCACAGGTCGAGTCATCCTCCAAAATGGAAGGAAGACAGGCTTCAATGGTGCTTGCCCCTAAAAAGAAACAGTAATAGGGTTACAAGTCCGAGGACGTAAGTCTAAGGCTCCTATTTTGGTAATCGCTTAATGCGGAGTAAAAAATGGCTAAGAAAGTCAAGGTCAAAATGAAGACCGATAGAGGCGTTGCTAAGCGCTTCAAGAAAACCGGTAGCGGCCACTACAAGTGCCGTCACCAGAACCTACGTCACATCCTCACCAAGAAGACCAGCAAGCGCAAGCGTGCTTTGGGCAAGATGGTCTATGTGAAGAACTGCAATCTGCGCGCTATTATGCGTCAGTTGCCTTACGCTTAATCTGGGAGGAATTGACAAATGGCAAGAGTAAAGCGCGGCGTTATCGCCCATGCCCGTCATAAGAAGGTTCTCAAGGCTGCTAAGGGTTACTACGGTGCTCGTTCACGTACTTACCGTGTTGCAGTTCAGGCTGTAACCAAAGCTGGTCAGTACGCTTATCGTGACCGTCGTCAGAAGAAGCGTCAGTTCCGTGAGCTCTGGATTGTTCGTATCAATGCTGGTGCACATCAGTATGATATGTCATACAGCCAGCTCATCAACGGCTTGCACAAGGCTAATATCGAGATCGACCGTAAGGTTCTTTCCGATTTAGCTATCAACGATAAGGCTGCTTTCCAGGCTATCGTTGAGCAGGCAAAGGCCGCTCTTAAGGCTTAATTTAAGATCTGATTTCATCAAAGCCGTTTCCTAAGCGAAGCGGCTTTTTACTTCTATAAATTGGTTCTCCATGCCTTGGTGGATCACTTCAATTTAGTCTGTAATTCCTTCTCTTTTAATCATCTCTTCATTGTTCACTTTCGCCTCTAAGATCAAGATCCAATTCAGCTTAAGAGCAGATGGTTCTCTCTGGCGCAAAATAGATTTTAGCAACATCGGGCTTAATTTTACGCCACAGCACCATGCATAAATCGCCTCTAGGAAGGTGGTTTTCCCACAGTTGTTTTTGCCTGCAATAACATTGATAAGACTCAGGTTGCGAAAGGTGATATCGCAAAACCTTCTATATCCCTTGATGTTAAATTCTTGCAACATGGCGATCCATATTTATCGGACTTTGCGATCTAGAAGTTTTTCTATTTCAGATATGAGCGCACCTTATATAGATGCGCTCATAAATGGTTATGCCAGTATGATGAGAGGTATCAGCAGGTTTCTATTGCTTATTTGTTAGGATCCTTCTTTTCGATATTAGATACTATGACTGTAGTACGTGAAGGAACAGTGATCGCACGACCTGAGCATAATTCTTTGATGAATTTTTGTGAATGCTCCTCAGACGTCTTGGTAGCACCATAGCAACGTACCTCAAGGCTCTCACGACCTAACATATCATAGAGCGTGTCCATACCCTCACCATGATCGGTACGACGTACGTTGCGACCTGATAATGGGATCAAGAGGTTTTCTCCGCTATCCTCTGTATTATCAGCTTTACAATCATCAGGCAGATAAAGGGCAGCTAGCAATGGGAATAGCATAGATCCCTGTTGGATCTTCACCTGTTGGTGCGAGACGTTCACCAGTACTAAAGAGAAACGATGACCAAAGAGACGGATGAAGCCAAAATATGCACCACCGGCGCAGACAAATACCTGAGTACCGTGTGATAGGGCCTTGTTAGAGCGACGCAGTGCGGCAAGTTCTGATATAGTACTTTGGCATTCTGCTGAATAGGGGGATGCATGATGATCTGCCATGATCTTAAATGGGATCATGGAGTCAGGTCCAATCTGGCCTGAAGCTATGACGTCACCTAATTCATCACCCTGATAGATGCAGGGAATTCCACGCCAGGTAAATAAAGTTGCAAAGGCTGCTAAATAAAGACTTTTATCCTTACCAATTAAGGTATAGAAACGAGGAAGCTCAGCGTTATCCAATTCATTTATTAAGCACAGTTTTGCCTGCTGAGAGACACCTACTGAATATTCCTCATTGGCACGACGTACGTCTTCACCGGTATAAGGAACACTCTCACCTTGCAAATTAACACCTCCGAAGAAGGCGCGGATTGGATTTAAGAAGCCGTTGTAGTTAATTGAACCGTCAACGTTGCCATTTGATGAAAGAGCATAACGGGCATCTGCTCGGTAGTTACCGATCATGAGGCAGTCAATGTGAGTTTCACGGGCTGCAGTGCAGATCTGTGCTACACGTTTTAAATTATTTTTAGCATTGCCATTATCGCCAATACGGGCGGCATTATCGATGATCCAACCATCTAAACCGTAAGGGGCGCGTAGCCATTTGCGGGTAAAGGAGTTCTGTCCTTCAGCCATTGCATGGCGTACCTCACGACTTGAGTAATCAAGCTTAGGGAAACGCGGATTGTTTACACAATAGCATGCATCACCATCTGATTTGAAGGTGTAGAACTCGCGGAACGGAGAGTCAACATGATGCAATGCACCCTTGCCGGTACGCTCTTGACGATCAAACCAAGGGTGCTTGTCACCGGTGTTGGCAAAGGATCCGTGCATTAAGAGCTTAATTTCATAGCCTAGGGTTAGAGCACGCAGACGCTTTAAGGCACCGTTACCACCTAAATGAGGATCAACGGTGTCATAGTCCTGAGTGTCTTCCTTTTTAAAGGAATGAGCAGTAAAGACTGAGGTAAGAGACAGCCCATCACAGCCAAGAGATCTTATATACGGCAACATATCCACGATGCCGTCTAGATCGCCACCGCAATGTACCTCGTGTAGATCGGTATATTCAAAATCACGGCGACGAAGCGGCTGCTCTGCAGAAACTTCAGTACCATCGACAGTGAAGTGCCCCTTTGAGGAGGCAAAGCGATCGGGTAGGATCTCATAGCATACAAGATCAGGCGCCCACTGCGGATGAGTATTAAATAGCTCATAGGCAAAGCAGTGCTGAAGTAGCGGACGTTCACGGGACATGCCTAGGGATGAATACCAGACTACATCCTGAGCTAACTGTTCTTCACCTTCAACTGGTGGAGTAAGTAAGGCGATCTTAAAGCAGTAGCGCTGGAAATTCGTGCCACTGTCAATTGAGATATGAGATACGTAGCGATGAATACCTGAGCTTGAGCCGGTATATTCCATCAACGTGGCAATAGGCTCATGCTGTGGAAAAGTCACAAGCTCAATGCGCAGTCTCTTATGATTTGCTCCGCGTACAAAAAGTACTGCAGATGAGAAATCAAGCACCGGTGCTGCACAGGTGTGGAAGCACTGGAAGGGAAGGGAGGCTCTAGGTGAGCTGGTGTTCTGTCTCATGCTTCCTCCTACAAGGAGCTTAAGGTTAATTTAAGGGTGTCATAAAGCTCACCTACGCCCTTGATAAGACAACGCTCATCAGGTGAGTGCGGGGCAAGCAAGGTAGAGCCTAGAGATACTAGTTGCAGATGAGGAGCGGCCTTGCAAAATTGAGCACATTCAAGACCTGCGTGCATAGCAAGTACAGTAAAGCTCTTGCCGGTTACTTTTTGATAGCTCTTTTGCAGATCATCAATTAAGGCATTAGATGCAGGAGATGACCAGCAGGGATGACGATGCTCGGCAGAGATCTCACAGCCTGCAAGCTCACCTGCTGAGGTTAGGGCAGAAATGATTTCATCTAGTCCATCCTCTTTTAAGGAGCGTGGCATAGCGCAGATTTCAATTCTGTCCTCAAAGGATCTAACGAGGCCTAAATTAGATGAGGTCTCAGGGATAGTCATGTCTTGAGACCACATGCGGAATATGCCATTTGGAATAGTTGAGATAAAGCGCAAGAGGATCTCAGAGTCCTCAAGAGACAGTACCGGACCATTGCTATCAACTGGATCTACAATAAATTTTGCATTAGGATCGGTGTTTGAATAGAGATCTAGGTATTTCTTTGAGACGCTGTTAAAGGCATCGATAAAGTCCTGCTCGCTCTCAAAAGGCACACGTACACGGCATTTGGCAGAGGATGGAACTGCGTTTCTTACAAAGCCTGCATGTAGATCTTCAACAAATAGCTCGAACTGCTCTTCAAGAGTTGCCAAGATACGGCAAAGTACAATCACGCTATTGCAGTGACCCTTGTGGATATCAGCACCACTGTGACCACCGGTGCAATCTTTTAGTGTGATATCCAAGGCGCAGGTATCCTGAGCCTCTACTCTGTCTACACCAAAGCTGAAGTTGATGTCACAGGAGCCGGCGCAGCTTACGCACAAGGTGCCGTCTTCCTCTGAGTCAAGATTAATGAGATAGTCACCTTGAAGCTCTTTTGGATCTAAGCCGTTAGCGCCTTTCATGGTGACTTCCTCTTCAACTGTGAAGATAGCAGTGATAGGTCCATGGGCAATAGATGCATCACCTATTAAGGCTAAAATAACACTCTCGCCTAATCCGTCATCAGCACCTAAGGTAGTGCCATGGGCCTTGATCCAGCCGTTATCAATATAGGCATCGATGGGCTTTGTTAAAAAGTCGTGTTCAACTCCGGCTGCGGCAACCGGCACCATGTCCATGTGGGCCTGCAGAATAACGCGGGGAGAGTTTTCCTTACCGGATGTGGCAGGAACCTTCATAATTACATTGCCGACATTATCCTTGTGGGCATCAAAGCCCTTAGCCTTGGCAAAGTTTAATAAATATTCGGCAACCTTCTCCTCGTGAAAGCTTGGGTGAGGGATGGATAAAATGTCCGCAAAATGACCGAACACCGCTTGAGGCTCTAGTGCGCGGATCTCATCTATATTGCTCATGATAACCTTAATACTGCCTTTAATATTGAGCAGGAAATCTGTTTGGTGTGCCTTGTGCACACATACCATTCAATAACAATTCCCCATTATAGTTCAAAAAGGGCTTACTCTTGAAAAAACTGTGTTTTTGATGCAGGGGATTGTGAAAAATTGCATGCACTGGTGAAGTTATGGTCGTTTTAGCAACACAATGAGGCGCTTTTTGCTTAACTTTGGGGTTAGCAAGATGTTGTTAACCTTATAATTGTCAGGTTGAAAAATGTGGGGAGAAAAATATGGTTTTTGATGAAGTGATGGTCCCTGAGCTTAAAAAGCTTGAGGATCAGGGCATGCTGCGTCGCATTGTTCCAAAGATTGTGGAAGAGAAAAACATTATTGTAGATGGTTATGATTATATAAACCTTTCATCAAATGACTATTTAGGTCTTGGTCAGGATTATGGGGTAATGAATGCTTTTAGAAAGTATGTAGCAGATAATCTGCCTCCCTATACCTCCTCCGGATCTCCTCTGTTAACCGGTGCGCAGTGGGGATCATATGATCTTGCATCAGATTATGTGCAGATGCTTTTTGATGATACTAAGCAGGTTCTGTTTTTTAACTCAGGCTATGCTGCCAATTCCGGTGTGATTTCAGCCTTAAGTGAGATCAAGGGAACCTTAATCGTTGCAGATAAATTAATCCATGCCTCGGTAATAACCGGTATGACCTCTGCCAAGGGAAAGACTATGCGTTTTCCTCATAATGATATGGAGGCTCTTGAGGCACTTATTACAAGATGTGAGGATGAGTACAGTCAGATCCTAATTGTAACTGAGGCAGTATTTTCAATGGATGGTGACAGAGCTCCATTAAAAGAGCTGGTTACTATAAAGAAGCGTCATCCAAAGGTTGCCTTATATGTAGATGAAGCCCATTCCTTCTGCTGCTTTGGCGAAAACGGACGTGGTCTTTGCTATGAGGAGGGAGTTTTTGATGATATTGATTTCATTCTCTGTACCTGTGGCAAGGCCTTAGGATCAGAGGGCGCTTTTATATTGTGCTCAGAGATTGCGCGTTCCTATTTTATCAACAAGGTCCGCTCTTTAATTTTTTCCACAGCTATCTCTCCTGCAGCCTTCTGTAATATCGGATTTATGATTCACCTTATGTCCAAAGAGGAAGACAGGCGCGAGAGACTTAAAAAAATCTCCGCCTTAGTGCGCAAAATCGCAGGTGAGTATTGTGGCAATTCAACCACCCATATAATTCCTATTATTCTGGGTACTAATGAACTGGCGCTAAAGGCTCATGAGTATTTTAAGGACCGGGGTTTTTATGCAATGCCTATACGTCATCCTACTGTACCTAAAGGGCAGGCAAGATTACGAATCTCGCTTACAGCGGCACTTTCTGATGAGGATGTAAACAAGCTTTGCTATACCATAAGTAATCTTAAAAAGATGGTGCGGGACGGTACACTTGCAACCTATGAGCCTGAGGATGAGGAATAGGCATGAAGCTTGATTTTATAAAGCAGGATGGGCACTACCTGATGCTCTTTGTATCAGGCTATGGTCAGGATCCTAATACCTTTAAGCGTTTTGCAGCATCTTTACCTCAAGATACGGCTTTTGCTGTTATTTATGATTATGAGAATTGTGGAAAAGCTCTCAATCTTAGTATCTTAAGGAAATTTTCCCAAATCCGTGTGCTCGCTTGGTCCATGGGGGTGATGTTTGCGCCTCATATCCTTGCAAAGGAAGATCCTCTTAATTTTGAAAAATGCATTGCCGTAAATGGTACTGTTGAAGGCATTGATGATGAGTATGGTATTCCTCAGAGGATATGGGATGAGACCATAGCTTCAATGGATGAAGAGCATGCCTTAAACTTTATTCGTCTTATGTGTAGGACTCCTGCATTAATAGAGGAATATCTTAAACATAGGCCTGAGCGTAGTGTGGAAAGTCTAAAGAGGGAGCTTATATATATAAAGGAATACACTCGCAGTATTAATGCTACTAGCCAGCAAAATAAAAAAAATCAGGGAGCTTCATTTTACGATGTAGCTTATTCATCAAAGCGAGATCTCATCATGCCTCATGTGGCAGTAGTTAAAAGCTTTGAGCGTCTAGGAATAAAGTGCAATGCTATTGCTGGTGCGCATTTTGTACCAGAGCTATTTGCTAGTCTGATCTGTGAGCCTTTTGCTGATGACTGAAGATAAAGCTATCAGAGCAGCGCGCTTTTCAAAGGCTGCCAGTACCTATGATGCTAATGCTCAAATTCAAGAGGAGATCGGCAGACGTCTTTTTTCCCTGATCCCCAAGAGAAATTATCAGAGTATTCTTGAGGTGGGATGTGGTACGGGGACATTTTCAAAAAAATTATTAGAGTTTGAACCATCCACGATTAAGCTTTGCGATATAAGTTCAGGGATGCTTGAGGTGTGCAGGGAAAAATTTAGAGATGATCCTAAAATATCCTACGTTAAGGCAGATTGTGAACATGAAGATCTCGGCAGAAATTTTTCATTAATAGCATCCAATTGTGCGGTGCAATGGTTTTCGTCATTAGATAAAGGTCTTTGTAATTTAAAAAAGAGTCTTGGAAATGATGGTGTGCTTGCTTTTTCAACCTTTGTAAGTGGGACTATGCAGGAGATCCGTACTCTTAGTGGGAGTGGCATTGATTATCTGACAGAAGTTGAACTTAAAGATATAGTATGTCGGCATTTTAAGGTTGTTGAAATATCAAAATTCTCGATAAAAAGTCATTATGATTCTGCTCGTATTATGCTGAAGTCCTTGCGAGCAAGTGGGGTTACAGGTACTAGTCGTTCGGGAGATTTTTGGACTGCGAAAAGATTAGTGCAATTTGAAAATGAATATGAACACCTATATAAGGATCCTAAGGGCGTGTATTTATCTTGGAATTGTGCCTTGGTGATAGCAAGTATGTAAAAAAGGCAGGATCTCAGATCCTGCCAATAGGGTTTCATTTACTGAAGATGTAAATGAATAGGTACTAACCAAACGAGCTATGCTCGTCTAGATTAGAATACGTAACGAGCACCAACCATAACGGTGTTGTGGCCGTCTTTGTCATCAGCAAGAGTAGTGTTCTTGATCTTCTGAGCATAGTCATCAGAACCTGCATCAAAGCATGCCTCTGCCCAGACCTTAAAGTTAGGAGTTACATTGTAATCTGCAATTAACTGCCAATACTTGGTCTTATCACTTGCTGAATCACCAAAGCCCTTCCATTCTTCCTTGATGAAATGATATGAAGCACCGAGACGAATTCCGTTTTCAAAACCATAGGTAGCTACGGTTTCCCAAGCCTTAGTCTTATGATCAAGATCTGTTGCAAATTCCTGATAACTTGCAGGGGTCATGAAAGTATTATTGTACTTAGCTTTAGTATAGGAATAGTTGGTAGCAACATAGAATCCCTTACCATTAGTACCCCAAGATAATGATGCATCGATGGTCTTCAAGTTATCAATATATGTGGTAGCAGTAACTTCAGTTAAGGAACCATCTTCTTCTTCTACGTAAACAGTGTCAGATGTTGTAGTACCTTTATCGTCCTTGCCTTGAGCTTTCAAATACAAGTAACCGACACGTGCACTAATAGGTCCAAATAAGACTACAGGTGAAGTATAACCAGCAAAGAGAGAGAAGCCTGAATCTACATCAAACTTACCCTCGGTATCGGTTGCATAATTATCGACAGCAAACTGATAAGAAACACCAGCGTCGAAGCCAAAGCCCTTCCACATATAGGAG
>CAVJLP010000004.1:17574-51344 GCA_963650525.1 Firmicutes bacterium CAG:534 | reverse complement strand
TTGCTATCACCTTCAAGCTGTTTTAAGTTCTTAGAGGATTTTAAGAGATCACTTAAAACTGGCACCTCAGATGAGACCAACTCTAACAGCTTAGTAAGCTTATTTTCGGCACTCTCAGGGAGATTGCCTAGCTTTGATATGCCTAATACTGCCTCATACTGTGCATCGGTCATTTTATAGACAGTGGCAACACCGTTTTTAGGGTAGTCAACGAAGCACTTAGGTAGCTCTCTTTTATCGTGTACTAACGAGGCTATATTTACAACAGGTCGTAAGAGTCCCTGTTCGTGTTTTATGGTGATCTGAACCGTACCCTTAACAATTTCAAGCGGTTCTCCGGTATCGGCATTAAAAAGTTTCTTATTGCCAATAAGCTCGTAAGCTACCTCAGGTCCGCTTAATGAGGCCTGGTTTCTAAAATGTCCCTCACTTACGTACTTGATTAGATGTCGATCCTCTTCGGTCATGCAATCAAAGCCACTTTTTCCAAATACACTGACAGCGGCATTTTTTCCTACATACCAGTCTTTACCATTGCTTTTGGCTTTTTGAAGCTTAAGTGTAATATAGGGATTGCCTCGAGCCTCACTGTAATGATGATCGGGGCTGTAGCAGTATTTTAAAGGAGTCTGTGGCTCAAAGTGCAGGAAGTAGGCTATACGCTCCTTTGCTTTGGGGGCATCCTTAGCTGCAGCCTTTTGCTTCTGACTGCGTTGCAACTGCTCAATGAGTGCATCAACTTGTTTTTCCCAATCGGCCTTTACTCTGGTAAAGCCTAGCATTGATGACATGCCTAGCTCCTCCTCATAGCGACGGTTCTGAGCCTGATTTTTGGTGAGCAATGCTGTATAAATCTGAGCTATAACCTTGGCATAGGGTAGAGCATTGGCTATCCTCTTGGTATTGTTTCTTAAGCCATAGATACGCTGTTGCTTGTGATTTTCATCCTTTACCTTCAGTTGTAGTGCTGTTTTTACACACTCAAAGGTCAGTAAAACCGCATCAGTGATGTACAGATCGAAGTCTTTGTAATTAAACAGATAGGCATTAAGTATTGAGGATGCATGGTTGTAAGGATCTTCGTTTAAATCTACAGCGCAGATTATGGATGCCATAGCCGTATAGAGCGAACCTGCGTGCTTGTCGCCAAGTGTAGTTTTCATTACCTTTTCTGTTGCTGGATTTAATCTATCAGCATGTAGTATCAGACCGTAGAAAAAGTTCTGGTAGTAATAATCAAAATAGCGACAGGTGTAGTTTGATTGATGCAGCGTTTTTATAAGCGCAAATGCCTTGCGTGCAGTTTTTACTGCATCTTCATTTTTACCCTTAAGATATTGATCGATACCACTTAAAAGGTAGTACTCAACTGTATCTTTGGGCATTGCATTAAGAATTTTCTCAGGATGACCGTTATTTATGAATTTTAGGAACAAAGCCCAAGAGACAAAATGATCTGATTTGGTATGCTTTTGCGCTATGCATTTACCAAGATTTTTAAGGACGGTATTTACGGTGTCCTCATCGTAGATGTCGAACATATTTTCAGAGAAATACTCATAAAGTCCGTCGTAAAACAGGGGATCCTGATTGTCAAAAAAGCTCTTTCTCTTTGGATCCTTAAGCATGGCATAAATATAGGAGCCAGCATAGTTGCAAAGATTAAACATCTGAGCTACAGATGAGGTATATTCCTTAGGCTTTGCTACCTTGGTTATATCCTTTGAGAGGATCTGCTTTAGAAAATAGATGTAATAGACCTCATTGACCTTATATACCTCACGGATGAAAAATGAGGAGCGGTTGCCACCGTATACATCCTGTAAGGCAGAGGTTTTGATATCAGACACTGTCATAGAGGCGGTTATTTTTTCAAAGCCTTTATAGGTGACCTTAAGCACTCCATCATCGTTTCTGCACTCGCCGTAGGTAGTAAATACCGCATTGGCAGAACCGCTAAGATATCCAAGATGCAATAGGGTTTGGTAGCATTTGGAGGAATCCTTTGACTTAAATCTGTAGTACTCAAACAGTCTTGCCAGTACGCTATAATCAAATCTGTGATTACAGCTTATGATGGCATAGCAAAGCTCCTTCCAGCTTGCAGGAAAGGTATTAAATGTCTGTGCTTGCTTATCTCCGAAGGCACTTAGCAGATCTCTTTTATCCATGGTCTAATCCAAAAGCGTTAAAAAAATTCAGCTCGCTATTTTAGCAAAGGAAAAGCTGACTATTTTTGAGTACAGTTCACATTAGTCTTTTAAATTTAAAAAATTCGCAAAGCTTTGCGGTAATATCGCTAATATTCTGATCTATAAATAAAAGTTTGACGAAGTTAAGCCTGCTAAGGACTGCGTATGAAGTTTTGCATAGTTCCCAATCCTAAAAATTCCTTTGCACTTACTGATGAGCTGGCAAAAGAGGCCGAGCGTGAGTATGGTCGGATCAAAAATCGTGTAAAGCCTGAAACCCTGATGATCCTAGAGGGGCGTGATGATTTTAAGCGGATCTTAGGATTGTCTGATTTTATTGCTGGGACGGTTTTCTCCTATGCTGATGAATGTGCAAACTTAATTAAAGCCGGTGCCTTAGATAAGCCCCTATACGAAATAGGTGAGCCATCAAAACATAATGATGTGATCCGTCACAGTGAGGATCCTGATGATCCCATTGCCAAGGATGTGGTTGCTTTTTTGCCGTTAAATACTGGAGAGATGGATTTTAAAAGACGTCTGCGTATCCTAAGACGTACCCGTCTTGCCATGGCGGCTTGGCGTGATTTAAGTGGGCGCGCAACTTTAGATGAGATGTTTCGTACTCTTACCTCCTATGCAGAGCAAATAGTATTAAGAACCCTTGCATATGTAAGAAAGTCACTTGCAATCAGCCTTGGGGACGCTCTGGAGGGGGATGGTACCCCGCTACCGCTTTTAACCTATGGCATGGGAAAGCTAGGCGGTGGTGAGCTTAATTTCTCATCAGATATCGATCTCATCTTCTGCTTTGCTCATGACGGTGAGACAAAAGGTGGTCGCAGCAGTGTGACCTTTACCGAATTTTTCTCCCGCATTGTGCAGAGAACGTCAAACTTCCTATCTGACAGAACTGTAGACTCCTTTTGTTATCGTATCGATTTAAGATTACGCCCATTTGGTGATGCCGGCGCTTTGGTAAGCTCCTTTGATGCTCTTTCTAATTACTATGAAACCCAAGGACGTACCTGGGAGCGTTATGCCTTGGTAAAAGCCCGTCTTCTTGGAGGTTTTCTACATACAGGTGAGTATGGCGAGGAGCTTATTTCAATGTTAAAGCCCTTTGTCTTCCGCCGTTATCTTGATTACGGGGCAGTCGAATCTTTAAGAAAGCTAAAACGCCTCATTGAATCTGAGGTGCGTCGTCGTGCCTTAAATCATAACTTTAAGCTAGGTAAGGGCGGCATACGTGAGGTCGAATTCATTGCGCAGGTATTTCAGCTCATGCGCGGTGGCAGGATCCCCGAGCTTCGTGCCCGAAATCTGCGCTATGTTTTAAGGCTTTTAAAGGATCTTGAGCTCATGCCACCTGAGGTTAGTGCGCTTTTGGATGAAAGCTACTGCTATCTAAGACGCGTTGAGAACTGCCTGCAGGAATTGTCTGACAAGCAGACGCAGACCTTGCCTGATTTAAAACGCGATCAGGACAGACTGCTCTTGGCATTGAACAAGGATCCTAACGAGGAAGGATCTTGGGATAAATTCTTGCTAGAGCTTGATGAGGTAACTGCCAACGTTCATGAGGAATTTTTAAAGGTGGTATCCTCTGAGGAGGAGCAGGAGAGTGAGGATGAGAAGGCTTCAGAGGCTTTTGCCGATCTTTTGGATTCACCTTGCACCAAAGATGAGCTGGTGCCGCTATTAGAGGATAAGATCTCACATAAAGAGGAAGCCCCAGCGCTTGCCGATGCCGTGATCTCCCTGCAGCATACTCTTGCAAGAATGCCGGTAGGTCCTGTAGGGCGTGCTACATTGCAAAAGCTCATGCCTCGTCTTATAGGTGCCGTCTGTGATAAGGATAACTGTAGCAAGATCTATTGCAAGCTTGCCAAGCTGATTTCAACTATTGCCCTGCGTACACCATATTTACAGCTTCTGCGTGATAACGCACAGGTGTTAAAGCGCGTGGTATCAATTATCACAGATAATGCCTTTGCAACTGATCTCATCACCGCTCATCCTATTTTATTAGATGAGCTTATTATGCCGCAGTATTTCAATACTCCTCCGTCAACTGAGGAGTTTCAAGCCATGCTAAGAGAGCGTATGCTTAGGATCGAGGGCGATGATCTTGAAGAGCAGATGGAGGAGATGAGGCTTTTTAAAAAGTTGATGGTGCTACGTGTCTCATTATCAGATAAGGCAGGAAAGCTACCACTTATGAAGATCTCAGACTGCCTAACTTTTCTTGCCGAGGCTTTGGTACGGGAGCTTATGGCTCTTGCTTGGCGCTATAGCACTACACAATATGGAATTCCCGAGGGAACCTGCGCAGATGATATGGGCGTTGCGGTTATTGCCTATGGAAAATTAGGTGGCATCGAGCTTGGCTATAAATCAGATCTGGATATGGTGTTTATCCGCGAGAAAAACGATGGCATGACCATAGGTGAGAAGAGCGTTGCCTGTCTTACCTTCTATTCACGTTTTATCCAGAAATTGATGCATTTTTCAACTACCAGAACCTCAGGTGGTGTGCTCTATGAGATGGATATGCGTCTGCGTCCTGACGGAGACTCCGGAGTTTTGGTATCTGATATTGACAGCTACTTAGAATATCAGGAGCATCGTGCGTGGACTTGGGAGCATCAGGCTTTGGTACGTGCCCGTCCCATTGCCGGCTCTAGACGGGTATGCGAGGCCTTTGAAAAAATCCGCGACAAAATTTTAAGAACCCCAAGAGATCCTGAAAAACTGCGTGAGGATGTGCTCTCCATGCGCAAGAAGATGTTTGACAATCTTGATAGAGGTAATGATAAGCTCTTTGATCTTAAAGAGAGTCGTGGTGGTATTGTGGACATTGAGTTTTTGGCGCAGTATCTAATGTTGCGTGAGGCTCCTAATCATCCGGATATGGTGCTCTGGACTGACAATGTACGTATTTTTGAGGAATGCGCGCGTCTTGGCATTTTAAGCAAGGAGGACGCAGCCTTGTTGTGTGAGGCCTATATTGCACTTCGTAGCTGGTATCACAAGCTATCTCTTGCTGATTTAAAACGTATTTTGCCGCATGAGGATGTTCCACCTGAAACAGCCAATGTACGCAGGATTTGGCAGGAGATATTTAAGGAATATGGATAAAATACAGACGCTAAAACGGGTAATGGGCTTTAGGATTGCCCCTGAATGCAGTTTGTCACTAAATTTTTGCAGTACGGAGCATTAGTTTATTGAACAAATGTCAGAAAACGTCTGTTATTACTTAACAATTACGCTGTGCTTTTGCTATATTCTACTGATTACTATTTTGATATCAGCAGTTTGACATTGGATATTACGATTTCATGAGCGATACTCAAGAGCCAAAAAGAAAGTTTAAATTACACGATTCCTATCGTCGTCAGGAAAAAGAGCGTAGGAAGCAGCGCCGCTTTTCTTTGATGGGCAAGGGCTGGGGTAAGGGCTTTGTATCCGAGGCTCTCTTTTCAAAAAAAATGTTGCATCCTTATTTTTGGCTCTCATGGCTTGGAGCAGGATGCTTTTACCTTTTGGTGGTGCTACTACCATATCCGGTGCAGATGTTTTTAGGGCGTCTGTTAGGCAGACTCATAGGTGCCCTCATGCCCTCACGCCGTTATGTCCTTGAGACCAATTTAAAGTTGGCCTTTCCCAAAATGAGTGAGGATGAGCGGCAGCTTATGATGAAGCGGGTGCTTGAAAACTCAGGTGTTGCGGTATTTGAGACAGGAATAGCTTGGTTTTGGTCTGACAGACGTCTTTTAAAGCATGCAAGCTATGATGAAAAGGAAATAGCTGCCGCGCGTAAGCTTGCTGCAGAGAATAAGCCTACGATCGTACTTACCTGCCATTTTGTGCATCTTGAGATCATGGCTCGTCTATATGCTCTGCTTATAAAGCCAGGCATCGGAGTTTACCGTCCCTCTGAGCATCCTGTCTGGGAGTATCTGCAGGTCAAAGGGCGTCTTCGTGATAATCTGGCTCTGGTGTCATCAAAGGATCCGCGCTCAATGCTTAAGGCCATGATGCGCAAGGTTCCTATCTGGTATGCCCCTGATCAGGACTATGGTGCTAAGGTTTCTGTGTTTGCCCCTTTCTTTGCCGTAAAAAAGGCGGCAACTGTCACCGGAACTCATGATCTGGCACGGTTTAAGGAAACTGTGGTGCAGCCTTCATGGACCATGCGTGAGCATGGCAAATATATTTTAAAGGTTCTACCTCCTCTTGATAATTTCCCAACAGAGGATGTAATGGCAGATACCGTAAGAGTAAATAAAATCATAGAGCAGATGATCATGTCAAGGCCTGATCAG
The DNA here is from genome assembly GCA_963650525.1 of Firmicutes bacterium CAG:534. Taxonomy (GTDB): domain Bacteria; phylum Pseudomonadota; class Gammaproteobacteria; order Enterobacterales; family Succinivibrionaceae; genus Succinivibrio. The sequence goes on along the minus strand of CAVJLP010000004.1, from coordinate 44,821 downwards.
TATCTGTGGTTGCACCGTCGTTTTAAAACCAGACCAGAGGGTGATCCTGAACGCTATCCTGCCTTAAGTGACAAGCCTACAGCGCTAAATGAGGACAAAGCCCAAAAAAAGGGAGAGTTACATAAAAAGGCAGAGACAAAAGTTGATATTTCTACTAAGGAAGTTGCACAGGAGCCGCGTATCTAGGTTCATCTTGTCAGGTGAATGCTAGAATTTGTACGTGTATTGAGCCTTTTTTATGAACGGCGTGGATAAATTTGGTACAATTCGCCTTTAGTTGTGTAAAGCGGATGTGACGATGATCATGTTGTTTCCGCTTTTTATATAGATAGTTTGGCGCTTATTATTAGCGCAGGTATTTTAAGGAGTTCCAGGTGGGATCTCAGGATAATGTCTCTAATACTGCAGTTGAGAACGAAGCAGTAAATAATGAAGTTGCAACCGCAGAGGTTGATACCCAGAAGACTGATGCAAAGGTTGCACAGCCTGAAGGTTCACGCTTTGATCACATCAAAGAGACCTTGGAGCTTCTCTATAAGCTTTTCCCTAATGCCTTTATTAAGGAAGGTAACTGCAAGCCTTTAAAGATCGGTATCTTCGCAGATTTACGTGCAGCCATCGAAGGTCGTGATGATGTCACTATAACCAAGGTACGCGCTGCCTTATCCTTCTACACCAGCCGTCTGCGTTATCTCTTCTCCTTAAAGGAGGGAGCCAAGCGTGTGGGCTTAAACGGTGAAGAGGGCGAGATCGTAAGCAAGGAACATGCAGACTTTGCTAAGGCCAAGTTTGATGAAATAAATTCCAAGCGTAAGGTCAACAACAAGCCTAAGAAGGCACCTCGTCGTTTTGTTAAGCCCAATGCTCAGGGACCTAAGGCCAAGTCTAATTTTAAAAAGGTTGAGAAGAAGCCACAGGCCCGTCCAATTCCTGGACGTAAGGCTGAGCTTTCTGAACTTAGTATCGGTACCCAGGTACTCGTGGTCTCCTCTGAGTCTCATTTTGTGCGCGGAAGTGTTGCCGAGTTAAATGGTTCATCAGTTGCCGTGACCTTGCATACTGGTATGACCGTATCTCTTCCTCTTGATCGCATCATGATCCCTACTGCAAAGCAGGATTAACGCGAGGCGCAGTTCTTGCAAAACGTATTAAAGCATGCCGGAGTAAATAGTATGTTTGTCTCCGGTGTTAATATGGCAAAAAAGCTCTCATTATCTACCTTAGGCTTTGTGGTACTGGCAGTCATTTCGGCTAATACTGCAAATTCCAAGATGGTCTTGCCCAAGTATGAGGATTTGCCGCAATTATCTCCGGAAGTGCAGCATGCTACCTCGTGTTCGCGTATTGCTAATTTTTTTACCAGAGCCCATTACAAGGTAGTGGATATCAATGATGATTTTGCCGACAAGGTTATCGATCAATATCTTTCATACCTAGATTACGGCAGATCTCTTTTAACCAAGGCTGAGGCTGATTCACTGTATCAGAACAAAGAGCAGATCCTGCGTGCAATCAAGTATTGTGATCTAAGCTATCCCTTTGCCTTATATAATGCGGCTTTAAGAAAGCGTTTTATTAAATACTCCTATTTCTTGGATGCGATGAAGCACAGTGTAGACGTAAACTCTGAGCTTAAGCTTATGCGTGATCGCACCAAGGCGCCTTTTATTGAAAACGAAGAGCTTTTAAAAAAGCAGTGGGATGCTGAGATCATCAATGAGTATGATAATCAGATCCTAAATGGCAAGAGTGATGAGGAAGCCCGTCAGAAGATCACCCGCCGCTATACGGCTGCATTATCAAAGCTTGCTCAGACTAAGAGTGAGGATGCCTTCTCTACCTTTGAAAACTCCTTTGCAACGGCAATTGATCCTCATACCAATTATTTCTCTCCCCAAGATACCGAAAACTTCAATGATGATATGAATCTGTCACTTGAAGGCATAGGTGCAGTTCTGACCTCAGAGGATGAATATACCTCTATAAATGAGATCATCCCGGGATCTCCTGCAGAGCATACTAAGAAGCTTAAGGCCAAGGACAGGATCGTGGGGGTAAGACAGGAGGATGGCTCCTATGATGATATTACCGGTTGGCGCCTTAATGATGTAGTCAAAAAAATCAAGGGACCTAAGGGTACTAAGGTTACGTTAGACATTGAGCGCGGTGATGGGGCCAATGCCAAGACCTTCTCTGTAGAAATTGTCCGCGACAAGATCCGTCTACAGGATAGAGAGGCTAAGGGCGAGGTTAAGACTGCCTATGATGGCACCAAGGTAGGAGTGATCTCAGTAAAGTCCTTTTATACCGATCTGCATAAGGATATTGCGCGCGAGATAGAAAAGCTTAAAAAGGCTGAAGTTAAATCTATCATTATTGATCTGCGCTCAGATGGTGGTGGTCTGCTACCTGAGGCAGTTGATTCTTCAGGCTTGTTCATAAAATCAGGTCCTATAGTAGTAGTACGCGATGCAGTGGGCAACGAGCTTGTACAAAGTGATACTGATGATTCCATAGCCTATGACGGACCGTTGGTAGTACTTATTAATCGTCTTAGTGCCTCCTCATCTGAGATCATGGCCGCAGCATTGCGTGATTATGGCCGAGCCTTGATTGTAGGAGATACCTCTTTTGGCAAGGGGACAGTGCAGCAGTCAAGACCACTTGAACGTATTTATGATATGTCTGCAACTCCACTAGGCTCCATTCATTACACTATTGGCAAGTTCTACCGTATTAATGGTGGCTCTACTCAACTTGAGGGAGTAAAGCCTGATATCGTGCTTCCAGGACTTGTGGATGATGAGGAATATGGTGAGCGTACTGAAAAGAATGCGCTTCCTTGGGATAGCATCAAGAGCGTTGACTACAAGCCATATCTTAATATCGATGCCTATGTCGAACCTTTAAATATCAAGCACGAACAGCGTGTAGAGAACGATCCAGTCTTTAAGATCATGGCAGATGAACTTGCGCGTTATCGTTCACTTAAAAAGGAGCAGTACCTCACTGTGAACTTAGAGAAGCGTGAGGAGCTCAAGGCTTCTGATGATGCCTTCCGTCTTAAGGCTGCCAATATCCGTCTTAAGGCTATGGGCAAGCCGCTACTTGATAATATTAAGGATCTGCCTGAGGATTTTGAGTTTGATGATGTGCTGTTAAAAGAAACGGTGAACATTGCCTCAGATTTTGCTACAGCTCAGAGTGAGCGGGTGGTAAAGAGTGCTGACAGCAGTGTATTGCGCCGTTTTGCACCTCCTAAGACTTCAACTCAGACTAATTAGTTTTAAGAAGGCGGGCAGAGACAACCCGCCTTTTTTCACATCATAAAGTAAGGATAATTCTATGGCAAAGTTCAAAGCCAAAAAGCGTAGTGATTATAAGGCTCCTGACTTTACTGCAGTAAGTGCCGAGCTTACCTTTGATCTTTCAGATGAAAAAACCAAGGTTTCGTCTCTGGTGCGCTACCGCCGTCTGACATCTGATAAAAAAGCGCCACTTATATTAGATGGTGAAGAGCTAAAGCTACTATCCGTTGCTTTGGATGGAGGCTCGTGTAAATACCAAGAAGGGACAGCCGGGCTTGTGATAGAGGATGTGCCTGATGATTTTGAACTTGCAATTGAGAATGTTATATCTCCTGTAACCAATTCAGAGCTCATGGGACTTTATAAGTCAGATGGCTGCTTTTGTACTCAATGCGAGCCAGAGGGCTTTCGCCGCATTACCTACTTTCTAGACCGTCCCGATGTATTATGCCGTTACCGTGTTACCATCATCGGGCCTGAATATGGCTATGGAGTGTTACTTTCAAATGGTAATCTTATTGAAAAGGGCGTAAAGAAAGGCCGTAATTATGCAGTGTGGGATGATCCTTTCCCCAAGCCATCATATCTTTTTGCCTTAGTTGCCGGTACCTTTGATATCGTACGTGATAGCTATAAGACTAAATCCGGACGTAACGTATCCTTGCAACTTTATGTTGACAGAGGTTCCTATGAGAGAGGACTGTGGGCCATGCAGTCTATCAAGGATTCCATGAAGTGGGATGAGGACAGATTTAATCTTGAGTATGATCTGGATAATTTCAAGGTGGTAGCGGTTGATTTCTTTAATCAAGGTGCCATGGAGAACAAATCACTAAATATCTTTAACTCAGTCTATGTGATGGTTGATCCTAATTTGGCATCAGACGTCGATTTCTATGATGTCCAAAGTGTGATAGGACATGAGTATTTCCACAATTATACCGGTGACAGAGTTACCCTGCGCGACTGGTTCCAGCTTTCATTAAAGGAATCCCTAACCGTTTTTCGCGATCAGGAGTTTTCAGCAGATACGGCCTCTCGTACGATGTCAAGGTTAAATGCTGTAAGCGTGATCCGTGGACCGCAGTTTGATGAGGATTCATCTCCGGTTGCGCACAGTGTCCGCCCTGATGAAGTCTCTGAGATGAATAACTTCTACACCGTAACCATCTATGATAAGGGTGCTGAGGTTATCCGTATGATCCACACCTTAATTGGTGAGGATAAATTCAAGATAGGCCTTGCTGATTATTTAAAGATCTATGATGGCAAGGCAGCAACGGTTGATGATTTTATTGCCTGTATGGAACGCGCAGGTGGCATTTCTCTTGAGCAGTTCATGCGCTGGTATACTCAGGCAGGAACACCTAAGGTGCATGCCAAATGGAGCGCCAATGATCAGGAGGGGACTTTTACTATATCTCTATCTCAGGAGACAGCAGTAAGTCGCGCTCAGAAGGTAAAGGAGCCTTTTGTGATCCCAATGCGCTTAAGCTTTCTTGATCCCAATGGGCATAAGGTTGAGCTAAAACTAATATCTAAGCCTGAAGATAGCACTGATGAGCATGAAAGCGTCCCTGATACTTTGGCAGAACCTAGCTCTAAAGATGAGCTACTGGTGTTAAAGGATGTATCACAAAGCTTTATTTTTACGCTTGGGCAAAAAGACGCCTCTCAAAATACTGCTGCAGATATAGCAAATGAAACTGAAGAGACCAAGGCTCAGTATCTGTCTAAAATGCAGGATAAGGAATTGTCAGGACAAGATCTTGATGCTCAGCATAAAGAGGATGAAGCTTCTTTGGTAAATAAGACTCAGTTAGATAAGAGTCAAGTCCAAAGCTACTGGGGCGATGGAGGACAGATTAAGTTAAGTACTCTGCTTCCTGTGCTGCACGAGGATTTTTCAGCACCTGTAAAGCTTGATGCACCGTATACAGATGACAATTTAGCTCTGATATTGCGCAACAGCAGCGATCCTTTTATCAAGAGCTATGCCTCCTTTGAGCTGCAAAAGCGCTATGTCCACGATAATATGTCAAAGGACAAGTGTGCAGAGCCTGAAGCGCTAATCAATGCCTTATCCGGTGTAATCGCAACAATTGGTCCTAAGAGCGATCTTATATTGGTATCTAAGATACTGGGCATTGAAAGCTTAAATTCCTTAATGCAGACTTTCGAGGGCAGGCTTAATTTAGATAAACTCATTGCTGTAAGAAGAGCATTGAGTGAAAAGCTCTCCTTGGCACTTGAGAGCGGATTTAAAAAGCTCTATGAAACCGTACGGGCTCAGTCTCCTAAGTACTCTGTTGCAGATATGGGCCGTCGTATGGTGAATAATCAGGCTTTGTTTATGAGCGCTCTGGCGCAAAAGCTTAAGGATCATGCAGATGAAGCCTCAAATCTTGTGCTGTCTCACTATAAGAATGCTCGTTGCATGACTGATCGCCTAGCAGCCATGAGGACTGCAGCCGATCTAGAGCTTGAGTGCCAAAATGAAATCTTTAACAGCTTTGAAAAGGAATTTGGTTCAGAGAGCCTCGTGATGGATTCCTATTTCAGAATTCGTGCAGCTGTATCCTCAGAGGAAACAGTCTTTACCGTGCGTAAGCTCTTAAAGCATCCGCGCTTTGATATCACTAATCCTAATCGCGTAAGAGCACTGGTGGGGACATTAGCCCGCTCTAATCCTGAGGCCTTGCATCGCAAGGATGGTGCTGGCTATCATTTGCTTGGAGCCTTAATTCGCAGGTTTAATGACAGCAATGCCATGCTGGCGGCATCTCTTGTAACTCCGCTTTTGCAGTTTAAGCGTTTTGATGAGGAGCGCGCAGCGCTCATGCAGGAGGAACTTGAGAAGTTATCTCATATTGCTAATATTAGCCGCGGTTTATCTGAGAAAATTGAGGCGGCGTTAAAATAGCCTTATGTATGGTTATCAGTATTACACCTTTAGCTTAAATATTGGTGCCGAGGAGCTACTGAGAGTTTATCAGGGGCAGGCTCGGCGCCTTAGAGTGCGTTGTCTTGAGGGGTTGGTTGTGGATCTTGATGCAACGCATTTAAAACAATTTACCACGAGCAACGGTATCACAGGAACCTTTAGACTTGTTACCGATGCTGATCATAAATTCGTCCGTTTGGAGCGCGTATAAGCGCAGGGTTAGGAGTAAGTATGTTTCCTTATTTTCTGTATCGTACCTTTGCAAGGCCTATCATCTTTATGGCCGATGCTGAAAGGGCTCATAGTCTTACTATCAAAGGGGCGCATTTTATTCAGAACAGTCCGTTTGCCAGGCTTTTCTCTCAGAGTGTTCCTGACAGTCCGGTAGAGGTTATGGGGTTAAAGTTTAAAAATCCCTTAGGACTTGCAGCAGGTCTTGACAAGGATGGCGAGGCTGTTGATTTCTTTGGCAGTTTAGGTTTTGGCTTTATTGAAGTTGGCACAGTTACTCCTAAGCCACAAGATGGTAATCCCAAACCTCGTATGTTCCGCGTTATTGATGCCCAAGGTATTATCAACCGCATGGGATTTAATAATAAGGGTGTTGATAACCTAGTACATAATTTAAAGAACGTCAAATATGACGGCATCATCGGGGTGTCTATCGGTAAAAATGAGACTACTCCTCTTGAAAAAGCTGCAGATGACTATCTTTTGTGCATGGAGAAGGTCTATCCCTATGCAGATTACATTGCGGTTAATATCTCCTGCCCCAATACCCCAGATTTAACCGATCTACAGCAGTCAGATACCTTTACTAATCTTATTAAGCCGCTTAAGGATGCTCAGGCAAGACTTGCTGAGGCTAACGGTACCTATGTTCCCTTGGTAGTTAAGATCTCACCTGATCTGTGTGACAACGAGTTGCGCTCTTTGTGCAAGGTATGCATGGAACAGCATGTCGATGGCATTAGCTGTACCAATACCACGGTATCGCGCGATATCATTCATGGTATGTCTCATGCAAATGAGTGGGGAGGACTTTCAGGACAGCCTCTCTTCCATCGATCCACCAGAATTTTAAAGCTGGTATCTGAGATGGTGGATAACTCTATTCCTTTAATCGGAGTAGGTGGTATTTCAAATGCAGTGCAGGCTCGTGAGAAGATTGAGGCGGGTGCATCATTAGTACAGATCTATTCATCCTTAATCTATCAGGGCCCTCATGTGATAAAGGAAATCGTAAGCAACATCTAGCAAAAATTGTTTACATTAAGGCGTTAACTTAAAATACTCCTCCTTATCTTTTCTCTGTCAGGAAATTCAATACGGAGGAGTTTTGCTGTCTGTTGCTTTAAGCCTTGCTAACCTAAGGATAGAGGATAGCCTGCAATAGCATTTATCAGTTGTACATCATCCTTGCTATTTTCGTTAGCGTGGTTTACAAGCGCATTGGTATTGGCAATAAAGCTGTCGATGTGCTTGGTAATGGCTGCGCGCGTGATGTTTTCATAATATTTGTATTGCTGTGCACTAAGGCGTCCGCGCTCGTTATCTCCTATATAAAAGAAAAAGCGCTCATATAGAGTTGCAGAGCTTTCAGACGGGGGCTCGCTAACCTTTGGTGAGTGAAAGACCTCATTTAGATAATCAAGATCTATTTTATTAAGCTTTTTAAGCAATCTGCTTATTACATCATTGGGGGATGTGTCTTCACCTGCAATCTGCATTTCATCCTGAACATTTAACAAGGCCAAAGCCATGGGCTCAAGCTCAAGATTAAGTCTCTGGCATCGCTCTTTGGTAAAGACTCCAAGAGGTGCAATGACACGGCCGTCAAATAAAGACACATCTTTTTTTGAAATGCTTGAGGGAATGTTAGGATCTGCGCCCTGTTCAAGCTCAAGACAGGTGACGGTGTTAGCATTAGCCTTAAGCGGGCGTAAAACTGTGGCAATACCGTCAGTGTCTATGCAGGATAAAAGCTTGCCTTGTGTGATCGCTGAATTGAATAAAGTCTGTCGATGCATGGAGCCAAATAGCTGATAGTCAAACAAGGCTTTATGATCGCGATAAACCATCTGTGCAAGATCTTCAAGCTCAAGCAGGCGACGTTCAGGCGATCTGCTCAGATCACGTCTTGCAACGCTGTAAAGATAGGCAGACTTTTCAGGAGATCTTTGTGGAGCTTTGGGCAGGGTTCCTAAGGCATTTGCAGCATAGAGAACAGTTCTTAAAGAGCAGACTCCTCTAGTCGTAGCGATAATGTCGGGACTACGAAATGAGCGTAGCGCGGCGACATCAATAAGCCTTAATAAGGATGCATCCCAAGTTATGAGCTCATAGCCTCTTACTAGCTCACGTATGGCATCGGCAAAGGCTCTATCTTTCATGCCATGGGTAAGGCGCCTTGGATCAAGGCCTTGTGCAAAAAGATAGCCTGGGGATGGGAGCAGACGCTCTGCTAGATGGCAAAGTATAATCTGAGGACGTTCAATTGGAACTAAATTGATGTCTGCATGCGCATAAATCACTCCTCCCAAACGTCCTTCATCACCTCCGCTTACAGGCAGAGGTAAAAGATAGATATAGGGAAGACGTGCTTTCTCTTGATCCTGTGGCACTTTATTTCTTATTTAAACTGTTTCTGATTCTCGTCGTAGGCAAAGCCTGATTTTTTCAGCTTGCTTTTTAATTCATCGACGTTAATCTCATGATAGGAACATAGATCTTCAAGAGAATCGAACTCGTGATCGCGAAGCTGCATGTTCACAGCCGAGCACAGAATAAAAGGATCCATGGTTTGGTAGCGTGCTAAAGATACCATTACTTGGCCTCCATCGTGATAGCTTTACGAATAGCTTTAGCCTGTTCAACAGCCTCTTTTACTGTGGCAGCACGAGCAAGAGCCACGCCCATACGACGTTCACCGTCAATATCAGGCTTGCCAAAAATTCTAAGTTGGGATTTAGGTGCTGCAGATAGAGCCTTGTCTAATCCTTTGAAAGAAATATCACTGCCGTGACCTTCAAACTTCAACGCAGCTGATGCAGAAGGTCCCATGAATGTGATCTCACCAATTGGCAGACCTAAAAGTGCGCGTACGTGCAGGGCAAATTCGGATAGATCCTGAGAGATCATCGTAACCATGCCGGTGTCATGAGGACGGGGGGATAGCTCTGAGAAGATAGCATTATCACCGCAGATGAAGAACTCAACTCCGAAAATACCATAGCCACCTAAGGCTTGTACCACCGCTGATGCAATACGCTTGCACTCAAGCAGTACATCAGATGATAGTTCCTCAGGTTGCCAGCTCTCAACATAGTCACCATTTACCTGATGATGGCCTATGGGCTTGCAGAAATGAATACCGTCGACAGCGCTTACGGTAAGTAGGGTTACTTCACGGTCAAATTTTACAAAGCTTTCTACAATAACGCGATTTAAGCCACCACGGCCATGCTCGCAGGCCTCTTGAAAGCTTGCCTCAATATCGTTATCGCTTTTTAAAACGCTTTGTCCCTTACCAGAGGAGCTCATGATCGGCTTCATCACGCAGGGATAACCTACCTGATGGATCTTTTTGCGGATTTCATCTACTGAGGATGCAAAGAAATAGGGGGAGGTCGGAAGCTGCAAGTTTTCGGCTGCAAGCGTCCTGATTGCCTCGCGGTTCATGGTGACGTTAGCTGCATTGGCGCTTGGTACTACGTTGTATCCCTGCGCTTCAAGTTCAACTAAAGTTTCGGTTGCAATGGCCTCAATCTCAGGGATGATAAAATCAGGTTTTACCTTTTCAATAAGCTCGCGCAATGCATCTGCATCACGCATATTGATAACTGCCTTTTTCTGGGCAACAGCCATGGCAGGAGCATTATCATAGCGATCGCAGGCTACAACAGTAATACCATAACGAATAAGCTCAATTGCTACTTCCTTACCAAGCTCTCCTGAGCCCAAAAGTAAGGCTGTGGTATTCTTTACAGCGCAGCCGTTAACAATTTCAAAAGATGTTGCCATAGTTAAGCTGTCCTCAATGACTAATCAAATGTCTGTTAATTTTAGTGCAGACTTTACCTTTTTTCATCATAACTGATGTAAAAAAGCAGTATGGTCTGTGCATCTATCAAAGCCTTGAAAATTTAGTAAGCAGTAAAGATGCAAAGGTATTTATAACGTCTACTATCTGTGACGGTAAAGATAGGGCCTACATTTTTTAAGGCTTGTCTCTGCTCTTGCCGTTAATTCTTTTTATGATTGGCTTTGCAGGATTTTATGGACTTATTGCCTAATTTGGCATTAAGCTCTACTACAAGCGCTGTAAGCTTTTCTATAAGAACTCTTTGCTCTGCAAAAGCAGTCTCAACGTTATTGCAAAATGCAGATACAAGTGCAGCACGGGTTGGATCGCCTGCTACAGCTTTTTTTAAACGCTCTGCAGTCTCGGCAATTTTTTCTTGTTGACTCTTAGCTACCATTTTTTAAATCCATTACCAATCTGATGGCTAAATTATAACAAATGCTTTGTGCTCTCAACATTAGGAAGATTTACTGACACAGGTGAGATGGGTATACTTCAATCAAGGCTCTCAATATAAGTCCAGAAGTGTTATCTTGATCATTTACAATATCATATTGATGCTTGCATATGAGGTTAGATGATTTGCTTGATGATTAGGTACAGTGAAGATGATTAAAGGTAAATTTTTAACAGCAATTCTCTTGCTTTCCATGGTACCTGTGCTTAGCTCTTGTTATTCAGATGTCGAGGTAAGCAACGCTAATAAGGTTGTAACCGCACTTCCTCAGGAAATTGAGGGGTGTAGCTTTGTTACAGATGTCGATACCATAGGTGCCAGAGCAACTCTTGAGCAGGCACGTTTTGAGCTTAAGCTTAAGGCCTCCGGCTTGGGTGCTACTCATCTAGTTGAAACTCATGTCTATCCAGGAGTTTTAGCACGAGGACTGCTGGGGGTTGGCCTGTCTGCTAGAGCCTATAAGTGTCCAAAAGGTCTTGGCCCCAAGCTTGATAATGAGGAAGGGAAGACTAAGTATGAGATCCCAGCCTATGCAATCTATTTTAATGATGATGGCGGTGGATTATTTCATCATTGATGAGCAAGATTGGTCACAAGCTTTGAAGCTTACGCGGATATAAGGAAAGCTGTCAGCAGTTCTTCAGGGAGGATCAACCATGCATCGTTGGACCTTTGATGAATGCATGATGATCGCCTGCTGCAATGACGGAAGTAGACTGGTTATTTTCAATATTGAGCGCGTAGATATTCCGGTCAATGATGAGGAGCGTCAGGTCCAATAAGTTTGACCACCTCCTTTTTTAGGTGGGGTCAAATTTTAACGCACGAAGTGTGGCACTTTTTTAATCACGCCAATAGACGCATTAACTGCACCCCTTCATGTCGTCATAAAACAAAGGTAAAAATGCCGGAGTGATTGCAATCTTGTAAGCAAACTTTCCTCTTGATCGCTCTAATGTCTATAATGCAAGACTAGGATCAATTTAGAGGATTTATAAAGTGCTCGCCCCAGTTTTTGCTAATGACGATTCAATTGAACTAATAGAAAATTCCGGTATCCAGTTTATTGATAAGGAGTTTGTTCAGGATAGTCTGTCGCCTCAGGAAGGACTATGTCTTGAAGTCTCAAGTCAGGCTCCGTTGATTGCCTTAGAGCGCAACGAGGAAGGCAAGATCTTTGATCCATCACAAAATGGCGTCTATTATGAGGATGATGTTGCCGGCCTTAAGACTGTGGACAATAAGGAAACCTTAGCAATCTATAACGGCGTCTGGTTTCCGATCCCTTATTTTGTTGAAAATTCACAACCAGGACGTGATCAGGACGCAGGTCCTTTTAACTGGGCTCGTTGCCGTGTTGTAAGAGTTAATGATCCACAGCGTCCAAATAAAAGAGTATATCGTGCAGTTTTTGCCTTTGATACCAAGATAGCCTCCCAAAGGGAAATTGAGTATTCAACTCCACTAGAAAGTGATGTTCAGGCAGGACTTTGCTTTAAATTCCGGGTTCAGGATGGAAAGGAAATATTAAAGAAACGCTCAACAGGGCATGCCTGGGGCAAGGAGTGGATTGCTAGGATCTATCATGATGCCTTGAGCTTAAATAAATCTCTTGAGGTATCCAAAAATGAACTTGAAGAGCTTATGGATGAGCGCATGGATGAGGCTCACTATCTCAACATGCTGACAATGCTGAAAAATCTGACTGCTCCTCCGGAAATTAAATTAAAGAGCTCCAGTAAAAATCAGCTTGGTGTCACCTTAGTGCTTGATATAGGTAATTCAAGATCCTGTGGCATCTTAATGGAGGATGAAGCAGGGCTCAAGCACACAAGACTGTCTTTGCGTGATCTGAATGCTCCAGAGAGGGTGTACCAAGAAGCCTTTGAAAGTCGCGTCGAGTTCTCTGTGCCTAATTTTGATTATGATGGATTTTCAACAATCTCCGGCCGTGTAGATGCTTTTACCTGGCCATCCATTGTCCGTACAGGTTTTGAGGCCTCCAATCTGGCAGCGATGCGTAAGGGAAATGAAGGTGCCACCGGATTATCTTCACCTAAGCGTTATATATGGAATGACGAGCATCTGGGTAACGGTGAATGGTGCTTTAGTCCGTATTCCTATCAGATCCCATATATTGATATCAATACTGGGCGATTTGCAAACAAGGAGCGTAAATTTGGAAAGCCTGACAATGCTGCTCCAAAGAAAGTGGCAGATCTAAATCCGGTATGTGACAATCTTAATGGTCAGGGGGATGCTCTTTTTGCCTGTGAGAAGCCGAGCAGGATGATTGAGGCTGCTTATTCAGGCAAGTCGATTATGACCTTCATGTTAATTGAGATCATCCTGCAGGCCTTATCGCAGATAAACAGCTATGCTTATCGTTTTAATACACAGGATAAGAATGCCCCGCGCTATCTTAAGGCGGTGGTGATAACTACTCCTCCTTCAATGCCTGATGTAGAGCGTGAAATCTTCCGCGGGTGTGCCTATGAGGCTTTGGGAATTTTATGGAAATGTCTAGGTTATGATCCAAATAAGGATCACCCCGAGGAGTTTAAATTTGTAACTGCAGGAACTGACAAGGCTCCTGATTTTAAACCTTTTAAAAAGCAGATCCCTGAGGTGGTATTTGACTGGGATGAGGCTGAGGCTGCGCAGATTGTCTATCTTTTTAATGAGACGCAGGAGATCTTTGGTGGTGATTGTGCACACTTTTTGAAATTTTTACGTCGTCACGATGCCAAGGGACGCTTTGCTGAGAAAAGTTATGAAGTCAAAGGTGATGAAAGGCGAGCTCTGATATCTGCCCGTATTGCATCCATAGATATCGGTGGCGGTACCACTGATATGGTGATCACCGATTATTCCTTCCCCGAAAATACCCCAGAGCACTCTGCTGTAGTGCGCTCGCGTGAGATATTGCGCGAAGGCTTTAAGCTTGCTGGTGATGATATTCTGCGTGATATTATTGAAAAAACCTTACTTGAGCAGTTAGCTAACAGCATTAATCAGGCAGCAAATGCGCAGGGCCGTGAAAGATGGGGGGATAAAAAGGCTCTTAATGAGTTTTTTGATCAAAGTAACGGCAACGAGGAGGTTCGTACCAAGCTTCAGCAGGCAACATTGCAGATCTTTATGAAGGTAGGCTACAGGATTATGTCCTACCTCGAAAGATTAAACAGGGCTCCTCTAGGGACTACTGATGCCACTCTTGCAGGTACTGTAGGTGACTTTATTTTAGGCAGGGAAAGTTGTACGTGTACACAGATCAGGCCCTTTGAGGAGCAATCTTATGCAGAACCTGCTAAAAGCGTAGTGTGCTTTGTAAATGATCACTTTAAGAAGTATTTACCTGATTTTGATATCTTAGAATTTAAGATAAGTGCTGATTTAGTTGCACTTAACACAGCCTTTTTGACTAAGGGCTCGCGTATAGCTCCAGCCTTGGCCTCGCTTAGTGCAGTTTTAAACCTCTATCGTCCGGATCTACTGCTTCTAACAGGACGCCCTTCTAATATAAGCGGTATCCGTACTTATTTCCTCTCTCGTTGCGGACTTGCAGGAGATAGAGTGATTTCCCTATCCAGTTACAGCTGTGGTAGCTGGTATTCGTTTGCAACTGACGGCAGTGCTATCGGGGATACCAAGACTACTGTGGCAATGGGAGCTGCAATTGCCTATATGAGACGCAGTTCTCAGGCTTATCGTAACTTCAGATTTGATCTAAGCATGCCACTTGCGACCTCTCCTGTAAGATATTTCGGACATATCAATGAAAGGCTTTTACTTACAGATCCTTTTTATCGCTTTGTGTCACAGGCTGAATTGTGTCGTGCCAACAATGGTGATGTTGATAAAATCAAAGCTGCAGATGCAATAAAAATGTTTGATATAGGTCAGCCCCTTGATGAAAACGGGGAGGCTCAGGATGTACAGGATTTGCATAGCATAGCTGATAACCTTGGGTTTAGGCAGTTCTCCTATGAGGGCTATCCTGCCTCTATGCTCTATTCAATAGAACGTATCACGGACATCAAGAATGTCAAACGATTACAAATATCATCAAATTATGGGATTATTGAGGTAGCGCAATTAGAGGAGATGCTTGGCGATACCAAGAATGCCTCCCAAGGCGAGTTTCAAAAGCTTGAAGATGAGCAGTATGAAAAATGTCTTGAGGCTAAGAACAACTATGTGCAGGCTATGGCAGATATAAGACAGACGGGAGAGTTTGTCGCCTTTCAAAACAGTGTTGTTAAAAAATATAAGGCCGAGTCTCTGTCCTTGGCTACAGCAGAGCTTAAGGATGAGGTACCTTCAGGAATGTTTAAGGCATTAAAGCAAAAAAGCTACGAGAAGAAGCTTCGTGACAGAGCCGATGAGATCTATATGCAAAAGCAGCAAGCTATTGAGCAGGAGTTGCTGGCTGAGGAGGAGGATCTGAAATCAAAGCTGATGCACACCTGTATGAGAAGTGTAAGTGATGCTCTAGGTGAGCATTATCAAAAGGATTATGCCAAGGCGCAAGAGCAGATGGAAAACGTTAAAACCCTGATAAGCTCAAATATAGAATTTGCTTTGACAATAGGTATCTCAGGAACATCCAGCCAATCTTCATCTAAGGTTGAAGCTCCTGTTGCCCGTCTTGAAAAACTTTGGAAGGAAATTTCACAGGATCCAAGACTTAAGGATGCTAATGAAAAATGCCTGTTGCCTCAGACTTTCCGCTTAGAATTGAAGAAGGCAGTGCCTGAAAACAAGCATGATAATTATTCAGAGTTCTTAAAATTGAAGCTTAAGACAGTGAATGCCAGTGATGAAAATTACTGGACAGATACAGGGCGTATCTATGATGGCGCATTTATATCCTCAGGCGAGAGTGTGGACAGATAAGTTGGGAGTTTTTTTAAATGTTATTTGAAAATTATGCAACCGCTCAAGCTCTGGCCCTGCGTGCAGATGCCTGGATTCATGAGGTATCATCTCAGCTTGAAAATGCCCCCTCCCTTGAAACTTCCATGCTGCGTCTTTCTAATATTGCAGGCTCTGCAGCATCAGTATTAAAGCGACGTACCACCTTGGGCGTATTTGGTGCATCTCAAGCTGGTAAAAGCTATCTTGTTAACACCATGGCCTCAGGCGGAGCTGATCTTGTGTGTCACTGGGGCAGTGATCAGATTGAGTTTATGACTCATGTAAATCCAAGTGGTGGTGATAAGGAGGCAACCGGTGCTGTTACCCGCTTTACGCACGATAAGATTGAAACTGTCGCAGGCTTTCCTGTATGCATCAGGGTTTTTAAGCCCTGTGAGATGGCGCTAATTTTGTGCAATTCTTTTTATAAGGATTTTACCTCCACCTCAAATGAGGTTTTTCAAAAGCTTGATGAGAACTTTAACGCAACCTTTTATGAGCCATTCTTTAAGGAAATAGAGCAGGATCCTAATAATCTTGCAGTGCCTTCCATGGTGGGCAGGGCCGTATCCCGTGCAGATGTGGTGTTTATGTCAGATTACGTGCGTGAACATGCAAGCGGCAAATTAGCAGGATTGAAATCTGATGACAAATTCTGGATCATGCTGCGCGATATAGCACCTAAATTAAACAGCAGGGGCCTTGCTAAGGCTTTTTCACTCTTGTGGGGACGTATTCCTGTTTTGGAGGAGCTTTTTGAGAAAATTGTAAATGAGCTCTTTAAACTTGAAGGAGCTTCAACTGTCTTTACCAAGATAGATGCCTTTGTTGAAACCAACGATCGTGGTGCTCTGGTGCAGCATGACGATGGTACAGTGCTCTCCATCTCAACGCTCTCTGGTATCTATTCAAATCCCCGTCGCATTACGGTTGCCTTTAAGTCAGGAGATGAGGTTAAAACTGCAGAGCTTGGCTTTGCAATCTTTACTGCGGCAGTGCTGGAGCTGCAATTCCCGCTTGAGGGGCAAAGCAAGCTTAAGGATTTTGATGTACTTGATTTCCCAGGAGCCCGCTCGCGTCGTGCTGACAATGCTGCCGATTTTATTGAGAAAGGTTGCAATGAGGAAACCCGTTCCAATTCTTTTGAGTTTTTGCGTCGTGGCAAGGTTGCTTATCTTTTTGATCGTTATGCCAAGGATAAAGAGGTCGATGTGCTTCTTTTCTGCATTAACTCGTCCATGCAAGGAGAGGTTTCATCCCTAGTTGAGATTTTAAACGGATGGATTGCGCAAAATATAGGCGCCACTCCAAATGAGCGAGCTAGATCTAAGGATATCCCTCTCATCGGTATCATGACGCGTTTTGATCAGCAGATGGAAAAGGTGCTTAAGAATGCAGTAGGCGGTAGACCTATGGAAGCCTGCAAGACCATGACCACTGCCTTTGAGCATTTTAAAAATTGTTCTTGGCTAAATGAGTGGACTCCTGGACAGATGCACAAGCGTTTCTTCTTAGTACGTCGTCCGGCAATGGGCTCTCCATTTAAGCTTGAAAACGGAAGGGAGCTAGGGCTTCTAGATGAATATGTACCTTACCTTGAGGATCTCAAGGCAGATTTTGCCAAGGATCCTGGTGCTGTACATCTGTATGCAGGTACGACACAGGCCTTAGATGATGTGCTAAAGCTTGATGATGGTGGCGCAGATGCCGTTCTTTCATTGATTTCTAAGGAATTTACCAACTATCAGGAAAGTCGCAGACGTATCATCGATAATGTAAAGAAGCTTATCAATACAGCCTGTGAAGAGCTGGCAAAATACCAAAGCGGTAGCGGTACTCAGGCTGTAGCAAGAGCTCTTGAACGCGGACGCAAAATTGCACAATCCTTTATACAGTGTGCCAGAGTTATTCCTTTGTTCGGCTCAGTACGTGAGTGCCTTGAGATAGAATCAGTAAAGCTTGAGGAGCTCTATGCTAAGGATTTTAGCTACGGCAATAATGCCTGGCGTTTTGCTCACGAGTGTGTGAAATTGGTAATAAATCAGCTCCGTGAGCTCAAAAATGGAGCCATGCTGACAGCAATTTCTCAGCATCTTGTAAAAAGCTGGGCCTGTCAGCGTGAGAATATCAAAAATCAACCGGATACTCCGCAGCGCTATTCATTTTTCTATGATGATCACACCAAGGAATTCTTAGCAGCCGATGGGCTTGAGCTGAGTACACGTTTTGCTACTTTGGCAGACAGTTATGCTGAGGAAATTGAAAAGGCACTGGTGGGCTGTGGTGTTGAAAAGAAAATTGTCGATGCGCTTGAGGAAAACGAGCATTTGTCTAATTTTGATAATTTGGTAAAACTCCAGAGCAGAGTCGCCAAACGTATTTTAAGCTCCTTCCTGCTCTATTTTGGCTTTGATGAGGAGGAGCGGATAAGTCCTGAGTATTCCCGCATGAATATATGTGGAGGTGAGGATATACAAGGGCCTTTGTTTGAAGAGCATCTGACTGTTACCAAGGAAAGGAGTAGTGAAGGTCTTATGATTGCTACTCTGCCGGCACTTTCCAAAGCTTATGTAAATAATTGTGGTGACGAGCTTTTAGTTGAGCATTTGACAGCTCTTGTCAATCGTATGGTGGGCACGAATCTTACTGCCAATTGCCGTTATAAATTCAGTGCCGATGAGGGGGATGAGTTAAATGCGATCCTTGATGGCTTTAGTGAAGTTTTGCACTCTTAGGTGACGATGATGGAATTAAAATTCAGGCCCGGTAATAAAACGGTTATGTTGCAAGCTGCAGGTCCTGGCAGGGCAATCCTGAGCATAAACGCACAGATAGTTAATCCTGATAGTGAAGGTGTTGAATTCTATTTTAAAAAACACGATTCTAAGCTCATTGTTCAAAAGCACTTAATGCCTGAAGATCCAGATGATATTGAGCTTAAGTTTACACTTGAGGCGGATGTAGTTAACAAGCTCATAGAAAGCAGAGGGGAGCCCTTTTATGTAAATTTTGCCGGTAATGATGAAGATCTGCGTCTGCCTGTAACAGGCCGACTGGCAATGGGGCAGGAGCTTACAGAGAGTGTACAGCCAAAGGATGAAATAAAGCAAAATGAGGTAAAACCTGAGCCTCCTTTGGTAGAGCCAACACCATCTCCCAAAGAAGAAGTCTCTCACAAGAAAGTTCCCTATGCCTTGATTGCAACTGTTGCAGGTGGTGTAGTACTGCTTGCTTTGCTTGCAATTGCCATCTGGTATTTCATTTTAAAGGGGGATGATAATGTTAAAAATATCCCTGCTGATACTCAAGATCAGGAAAATAGCACTCCGGTTACTTCTCCTGTGACGCCGGATAATACCGCTGTGACAGTAGCTCAGGCTCAAGTAAAAGAACAAAGCTATGGAAGCTGTGATCTAAATTCTAGCAGCGATGATTTGGCATTAATATCAAAGTGCATGGCCTCCAAGCCTGACAATGCATCTTTGTTAAAGCTTGGTAATGATGCTTTGAAATCTGAGCGCTGTGAGATCGCATCTCGTGTGTTCTCATCCCTAGGACGATCTGGTGCTGAAGGAGTTGCTTTAACCTATGCAAGGTATTTTGATCCTAGTTCTGATTTAACTTCAAGCTGTGTTAAAAAGGATGCAGCTCAGGCTAAATATTGGTATGAAAAGGCAAAGGATAGCGGCAATGAGAATGATGTAAAGGCCGCAACAGATGCACTTGAGCACATGAAATAGGGCATAAGGAGATCTATTCTATATGAAAATTAAATGCTTGGCCCTGATCTGCGGGGTAATGGGCGTATCATTGCAATCCTTATCTGCTCCCCTACTTATGGAAAACAAGGAGAGCATCTATGAGCGAGTACTCACTACTCCATCCTGCATATTAAAGCAGAATGTAACGGATACAACTGGCAAAAAAGTGGCAGCCTTTACTCGCTACTATGTCTATGCTCATGATGGCAATCTGCTTAAAGTTGGACCTGATAGTAGTGATAAGATCTCAGGTTTTATCGAATCCTCCTGTGCAGTACCTTGGAAATCACAGACTGCGTTAATGTTTACCAATCCTGCAGGACGTGATCGCGCGGCAATCTTTGATTCACAGGATGCCTTAAATAAGATTGCCGATGTCAATGATCACGGAAAAAGCGCAGCTGCCTTAAATAAGGAGCTAGAGAGTAAGGGGAGTGCTGCTAATGTGATTGCGCGTGAGCCTGAGACCTACGTTGATTATAAAAAGCAGTTTTATCTGTTGCCCATAACCAATTTTGAAGAAGTCATGCTTCAGGATGGAGCTTATGCGCGCGAGCTTGAAATCGCCTCTATTTCAAAGGATGGGGCGCAAAAACTTAATAATTCAGCACAAGATCCCGGCAAGATAAAAGCCTTTAAGGCAGCTATTGTCTTCGTAATTGATTCATCAATTTCTATGCAACCCTATATTGATAGAACCAAAGAGGCAGTGAATACTGTTTACAAGCGTCTTGAAAAGGAGCATCTGCAAAACTCAGTTCAGTTTGGTCTGGTATCTTTCAGATCATCAATAAAAGCAGTCCCTGGTCTTGAATACACCTCAAAGCTATATGTAAAACCAGGAGAGGTATCGTCAGCTACTGATTTTGCTAAAAAAGTAAGGGATCTAGGACAGGCAAAGGTGTCTTCTGCAGTCTTTGATGAGGATTCCTATGCGGGTGTGAATGATGCTTTGTCCAAGATTAAATGGTCTGAGTATGGCGGACGCTATATTGTACTGGTAACTGATGCCGGAGCAATTGGTGGAGCTGATAAGCTTTCATCAACCGGGCTTGATTCAAAGGAATTGCGTCTTGAGGCACAGCATCAGGGAGCGGCGCTTTATGCACTGCATCTTTTGACGCCTTCAGGAAAGAAGGCCGGGGATCATGACAAGGCCAAATCTCAATATGAGGATTTAACCTATAACGATGTAGTTGGAAAAAGTCTTTATTACCCGGTTGAGGCTGGTGATGTAAATGCCTTTGGCAACATGGTGGACAAGCTAGCCTCATCCATTGCCTCTCAGGTAAAAATGGCCGCTGAGGGTAAGGTTTCTGCAGGCTCTGCTCAAAGTCAGAAGGATGATGCCATGATCAAGGATACAGCCTTATTAGGGCATGCCATGGCCTTGGCCTATTTAGGTAGTGTTAATGGTACCAGTGCTCCTGATTTCTTTAAGGGCTGGATTTTAGACAGAGATCTGGCAACACATAATAAGGCTACAGCAACTCCGGTAGTGCTCATGACCAAGTCTGAGTTATCTGATTTAAAAGAGGTGACACAGCGAGTACTTGAGGCAGCCAATCGCGGCCTGTTGTCTCCTGATGATATGTTCTCTCAGCTACGCTCGGCAGCTGCAGCCATGGGACGTGATCCTTCTGCTCTTAAATCTGATAAGAGTCTTAAGTTATCTCAAATGGGACTTCTTGGTGAATATCTTGATGATTTACCCTATAAGAGCCGCATTCAGGAGCTTGATGAGGAGAGTTGGTCTGCCATGGGAGCTGATGAGCAGAATCGTCTGATTGAGGATCTTGAGCAAAAGCTTAAGTTTTATCAAAACTGCAATGACGATACTGACAGATGGGTAAAGCTTGCTGATGGGGCTGCGGCATCAGATAGCGTATATCCAATTCCTCTGGAGGCCTTGCCTTAATGCTTGAGGTAGCGGATCTTGCCTTCTCCTACGGCAAGGATAAGGAGTGCTTTGAGATAAAACTTAAAGCGCTATCTCTTGCGTGTAGGGAAATTGCAGTTTTAACCGGCGTTTCAGGATCAGGTAAGTCTACCTTGCTTGAATGTTTGGCGCTGGTTCGATCTGAGTTTAAGGCCTCAAGATTTCAAATTGCAGAGCAGAATGTAGCTTTGATGACTGAAAAAGAGAAGCGTCTGGTGCGTTCTGCCTTAATTGGTTATATGCCCCAGCAGGGTGGTTTGATCCCTTTTTTAAAATTAAAGGATGACTTTGATCTTTCAATTAAGCTTGCCCGTAAGGCATATGCCACTTTGGGATTTAAAAGTGCAGATGTGAGTCTTGATTATGCCTGTGATCTGGCCTCAAAGCTTGGGATCGGCTCTTTATTAAATCGTCTTCCTCAGGAGCTATCTGAAGGACAGAGGCAGAGGGCGGCATTTGTCAAAGCCATCTCACGTGGTCCTAAAGTGCTGTTAATGGATGAACCTACCTCAGCATTAGATCCTAATCATGCGCATAAGCTTTTTGAGGAAATGATCGAGGTAACTTACCAAAGTGATCTGTGTGTGCTGGCGGTGACGCATGATCTAAGCTTGGCAGATCACTACCATCTCAAGCAATACTGTTACGATCCTTCAAAGAGTACCACCTGTCAAAGTGTATTTATTCAACATCTTTAGGAGCTTTAATGATCCTGTCTTTAAGTCTTGCTGATTTAAAACATGAACGCATTTTAAGCATCTGTGCCGTTGCTGCTATGACGGCTGTTTTAGCTCCTCTTTTATTACTGTTTTCACTGCGCTATGGGATCCTCTCCTCTCTTGAGCATAATTTAAGCTCAAATCCGCAAAATCTTGAGATAAGAATGCTGTCTGGCTATAAGTTGTCACAAGCATTTTTTGATGATCTCAGATCCGATCCTAATGTTGGCTTTGTAGTTGAAATGACCAGAGCTCTTTCGGTAAGTGCAGATATCAGCTGTAACGGCAAGGTAAAAAGTGGGGCAGAATGCATACCGACAGCAAAGGGTGATCCCCTGCTTGCATTTTCTTCAATTGAGGATTTAGCTGCAGATGATGAAGTTGTGGTAAGTAGTACTCTTGCTACAGATATGAAGGCAAAGATAGGGGATCAGCTTCGTCTGTCAATAAGTAGGATCAAGGACGGTCAGACACAAAGAACTGTGCATAGCTTTAAGATAGCAGGTGTATTACGCTCCTCGCTGTCATCAGGCTATAAGCTTTATTTACCCTTAGCAGTCATTACGGCTATGGAGGATTATCGTGATGGCTATGAACCTCTAATTTTCTCTGATGGCTCTAATCAAAACAGCACGCGTGATAACTTTGCTAAGGTGAGACTTTATGCAAGAGATATAGATAGTGTTAAGCCTTTGTCGGAAAAACTTAGGAAGAATTACAACATTCAGGACAAGCTTGCCGATATCGAGGAGCTTAAGGCTCTGACTAGAACATTGAATTTTATCTTCATTACTATTGCTTCAGTATCCGTTATTGGAGGATCTTTGGCAGTTGGTGGACTTATATTTTCAGGGATCTGTCGTAAGGAGCGGGCGCTGGCATTACTGCGTATAAGCGGCCTAAGCGATCTGGGGGTAGTGCTTATGATAGTGCTTGAAAATATGATCTTAGCTACGATTGCTTTTATATCTTCACTATTTTTGTATGAAAGTGGCTCTTTGGTGTTAGCAAAATATTTTTCACAAGCCCTAAAGGAGGGGATGGTGATATCGATGCTGACATATGAGCATTTTTTAATCTTTTTTATTACTTCATTATTGCTATGTGCGCTTATTTCCGTTGTAATAGCATTGGTTAAGATTTTGCCAGTGACACCGGCGCAGGCGATGAGAAAAGAATAACTCGTCTTTAAATTTTGACCATATGGCTAATATGGTGATGCTAAATTAATGCGGTAGTGTGTTACTTAAGAAAGGTTAGGCACAAGAAGTCGCTTTTCAATAAAGAGCTTTGGGATTGATGATCCCAAAGCTTTGATAAACTTAATGCAATGCATTTTCATGCTTATTTAGGCATTCATCAAGCACTTTTAAGATCTTCTTTATTTCTATAGGCTTGCTAATGTGACCGTTTAAGCCTGCCTCATAAGCTTTGAGTTTGTCTTCTTCAAAAGCATTTGCTGTCATGGCGATGATCGGAATATTCGCTTTTTTGACATTGTCTAGTTGTCGGATCTCTCTTGTAGCACTATATCCATCCATTCTTGGCATTTGAATATCCATGAGGATCACATCATACTGATCGTCTGTTGCATCTTGCATGCGCGTTACTGCTTCAATGCCATCATTGACGGTATCAACGCTTAACCCAGCCTCTTCAAGCAAAGCTTCGGCAATTTCGCGATTTAGCTCATTGTCCTCAACTAAAAGCACTTTCTTTCCTTCATGGGTGTTTGCTTTCTTGGCTTGAATATGGCCGTTAAGGTGTTCTGGGTTTTGTAACACTTCAACAAGTTCTGACATAAAGAGGGGCTTTGATACAAAGGCCGTTACACCAGCATCTCTGGCTTCTTCTTCAATGTCAGTGCTGTCATATGCAGTAAGAATGATGATCGGTACATTATTTCCTATAGCACGTCTTATTCTACGTACTGTTTCAATGCCGTTCATATCAGGCATCATCCAATCGATAATATAGACTGCGAATGCTTGATTTGATTCCAATGCTTCCTTAGCACGAAGTACGGCTTCTTTTCCTGTTGTAGTCCAGTCAGCTTGCATTTCGATTTTGCGCAACATCTTGCTGACACTCATACAGGTATTGGCGTCATCGTCTACTACAAGCGCTCTAGAACCTCGAAGCTCAGGACTTATTTCATAGTGAATGCTTTGCGTATCAATCTTGCAATTTAGGGTAACAATAAACTCAGATCCCTTACCTTTTTCACTGTTAAGAGATATGGTGCCATGCATCATGTCTACTATATTCTTAACAATAGCAAGACCTAAGCCAGTTCCTTGGATCCCGCTTTCTGTTACAGTTCTTTCTCTGGCAAATGAGTCAAATATTTGATCTTGGAACGCCTTGTCAATTCCTATACCATTATCTTTGATCCTAAATTCAAAGGTTGCATAGCCTGGCTTTGGGCAGGGTTTCTCGCTAACTTGGATTTTGATGGTCCCGCCAAAGGGCGTAAATTTCACTGCATTGCTGACAATGTTTAATAGGATTTGATTAAGACGAAGCCTGTCAGCAAGAATATTTTCGTGAATAACATCTTGGGTATCAATGAATAAATCCTGTTGCTTGGCACAGATATTTCCATGAATTATAGAGCGTAAATCATGCATGATATCCGGAAGGTGTATTTCTTTTTCCTCTATTTTTACCTTGCCATTTTCAATACGGCTCATATCGAGCACATCATTTATAAGGCTAAGTAAGTGCTTACTTGAAATGCCGATCTTCTCTAAATATTGATGTACGTGTTCTTTATTATCAATATGGCTTAAAGCTAAGGCAGTAAAGCCAATAATGGCATTCATTGGCGTACGTATGTCATGTGAAATATTGTTTAGGAAGAATGTCTTAGCTTTATTTGCATTTTCTGCAGTTGCAAGAGCTCTTCTAAGCTCATTATCTTGTTCAATTTCATGTTGTTTTTCAGCAGTAACATCGCGGTTTGCAACTAAAATTGATTTTAGCTTGCCGTCTTCATCATAGCTTTGAGGAACTATAAGAGAGCGGATCCAAGTCCCATCCGTTTTCTGAAAAATCAACACCAGTGATTCAGCTCCCTCAAGTCTTTGGGCCACTGTCTCCATACACATGTACTCAAGATAGGCCTTGTAAAACTGTGGAGCTATTGCTTGTTTTATCTTGACAAGGGTCTTCTCTGAGTCTTCATTGTCAGATGGTGTTATTAAGGCTTTGCTAGATCCTTTGAGCACTTCGACATTGTGTGAGTTAATTTGAATGAGATAGAGGGAATAATAAGCCTGTCCTATTGCTTGAATGATACGCAAGCGCTTTTGCTCTCGCATCATGCTCTCTTTGGTAGATCTACTACGCGCCAGAATGAAGATGAGGAAGACAATAATTGCAATTAAGGAGTAAATACCGCAGATAATATTTCTTGTGGAAAATATTTTTGATGCAGGGAATAGCATATAGATCCCGTAATTATCTACAGCATCTTTTTTACAAATCCAATTTTGATCATCGTAATTTATAGTAAAAAGATCCTTTGAATGTTTAATCGGTTGCTCATTTACTGACTTTTGCCATTGTTCAAAGGATTCGTTTTGTAATTTTTCATCATTACTGCTTACAATTAGATTGTCATCATATAGAACAACAATGCCATTTTTTTCAAAGTGGAACGATTGAAATAAAGTCCCAAGGACTAGATCTCCGTAGGTCGCACCGATTTCTTGCTTAATTTTTAAGGTAACTATTAACCCTGCTGTATCTTTGCGTGCAAGAACAACAACGTCATAGAGCACGCCGTTATCAGAAATTTGTGAACTGTAGATTTTCTTAGGATAGTTAACAATTTCGTTTATATAGCTTTTTTGAATTAATGATTCACAAAGTTGCTCTGCATTTGATTTCGGCAAAATCTTAGTGGTGATATGCAGATCCTTATTTAACAGGAATAAGCAATCTATATGCTGTTCCTCTAAATAGTTTTTTATCCTAGTCTCATTAGTTTCAGTCCATTCAACAAGATTATTGTTTAGCTCGGTGGTCTTATCAATAAGACGTGACAAACTCTTAACCTTATTGTTAGCACGGTAGGCTTCGTAATAATTGACGCGTGTCTTGATAAATGAAATATTGTCTTCAAATGTGGTTTCAATGTTTCGTACATCACGGATTTGAAGTGCAAAGAATAGTGCTATTCCAAAAAGAGTAAAGATTGCAAAAACAATATGAGGTAGCCCAATAACCTCTTTTAGATATTTAAACATTTATCGTTTACCACACTGATTTCT
Source organism: Firmicutes bacterium CAG:534 (assembly GCA_963650525.1). Lineage (GTDB taxonomy): Bacteria > Pseudomonadota > Gammaproteobacteria > Enterobacterales > Succinivibrionaceae > Succinivibrio. The sequence continues at coordinate 18,412 of CAVJLP010000004.1, read as the reverse complement.
CTGGGTTAAGACCATATTTTTTGGCAATTTGTGCAATTACGCCTTCTTGTTTCATGTCTTTTATGGTTTGGGTAAGTTTTTTTACAAGCTCTTGATGGGTATCCTTTTGAAAAGCTACTCCAATTTGAGAAATATAGGGGCTTTCACTTAGCATCACGTATGTTCGCGGATTTTTATTTACAAATTTGGCAATTAGAGCTTCATGGCCGGCAATTGCATCCACATAACCTTTGCGCAATGAGGCAAACAATTCCTCTACAGATGGAAAACTATAGAGCCATTGTACTTGTGTGAGTTTTGATTCGCTGATCCTTAAAAATACATTCTCTGCTTTGGTAGTGGTTTGTACGCCAATTATTTTATTTTTAAGATCAGCTAAGGTATGAATGTTGCTGTCTATGCGAACAGCAACTGCCTGTCTGCTGTACATATATGGTCCAGCCCATTGATATTTTTGTTCTCTTCCAGACATGGAATAGCAACTCCAAATACAATCGATGACTCCCTGACTTAGCAGTTGATCCTTATCACTCCAGGGGATTATTTGAAATTTTGTCTTATATCCAAGTCTTTCAAAGGCCAAATTAGCAAGCTCTATGTCGATACCTACATAATTGCCATCTAGATCCTGATAACTATAGGGGGCAAATTTATCAATACCAATGATTATGGTTTTGTTTGCAGAATTTGACGGCGTTGTCGCAGCGTTGGCAGGATTTGAAATGACAAATACATTTAGCACAAGCAGGCTAAGTGCAAGAGCAATCTTAAAGAGGTGTTTTAGGATCGTCATGATGTTTGGAGCTATTCTTTTTTGGAATTTTGAGCGGCGCATATT
>CAVJLP010000004.1:0-17564 GCA_963650525.1 Firmicutes bacterium CAG:534 | reverse complement strand
ATGAAAGTTTAAAAAAATTTAACATTGAACACACTTTTTTTAACGCTTATGTAACCTGCAAAAGTCTGTTTTCTTTTGAACTGTAATTTTTTTATAAAAGAGTTGAATATATGAGGGACATAGGTTTAATAATTGAAATATGATGATAAGGTTTGCATATGGCAGACAGGTGAGATAAATCGCTGTGACAATTTTTTTTCGTATGAAGCAATGATTTTGCCTAAGATGGATTGATGCTGAAAATGCAATATAAACATGATCGCAGAGTACTAAAAGTTAAAATTAATGCCAGTATTGCATTCTTACTTATAACTATTTTTAGCTCTAGCGTTGCTTTTGCTGCAACTGCATTTGAAGATCCTAATAAGCTTTCTGATGATGTAGTGATCCCTATGCCTTGTGATGACAATATGATCTTTCGCAAGGTCTACACTAGCAATAGTAATGAACGTATGAAGGATACCCGTTTTACTTCTGGATCCTCAGGCTCTGACAGTCCCTTTGCACAAGATCCAGCCACAGCATATGTACAAGGTGGTTTTGAGGATAAGCAGGGATTTTATTATTTAATTGGCAAGTATGAGGTAACCTCAAGACAGCATCAAGAGCTCATGGGAAAATGCCAGACTACAGAGATTAGCATGAAGGATAAGCTTCCTGCTGTATCTTTATCTTGGTTTGATGCAGTTGAGGCTTCGCGTAATTTTTCAAAGTATCTTCAAGGATTGGATAAGCTTAAAAAGCAATTTAATCGACAGATCTTCGTAAGACTTCCCTCCGATGCCGAGTGGGAGTACGCCGTGCGCGGAGGACAGAAAGTTTCCCGCTCTGAATTTGAGGGCAGTTTGCCGCCTATGGAGGGGGCTTTGTCTGAGTATGCTTGGCATCAGGGAGCACAAAGTGCGGCCGGCCATTTAAATATAGTAGGACGTCTTAAGCCTAATGCACTTGGGATCTATGACATGCTTGGAAATGTACAGGAAATGATCCTTGAGCCATTTCATGCCGTAAGAACTGGACGTATGCATGGACAAAGCGGAGGCTTTGCTACCCGCGGTGGTAGTTATTTAACTCCAGCATCAGCAATTAGCTCGGCATTACGTACTGAAAAATCCTATTTCAATAAGGATAAGGAGCTTACAGCTAAGGATGTAGGCTACCGTCTGGTTATTGGTACTGTTGTCGCCAGTGATTCCAATGAGGTAAAGGATATTAATAATGAGCTTGCAAAGCTTGGAACCTCAGATACTACCGGAAAGGCCGATGGCGCGCAGCTTGATAATGTCAGCAAGCTTGATGAGATCATCAAAAAGATGAAACAAGATGCCTCTAAGATCGAAGGTGAGAAGCAATCGCTTGCTAAGGTAAATGACTCACTTAAGGAAAGTAATAAAGATCTGAGTATTGAGCTTAATAACCTTCGTGAGCAGATGGTTAAATCCAATGCCGAGCGTGATGAAATGCGTGATGTCGCACTTATTTCAAACCTGCGTCTGGGGGGATTTTTATGCCGTTCAATGGCTGATGAATATTCCTCCTATGAGTATTTCAAAAAAACTTCGGAGGCGCTAAAGGAGCGCTGTGATGCCAACAAGGCTATGTGCCCATCCTATGAGGCTACCAAAAAGAGTGCACAAAGCTCTAAGGCATCATTAAACTCACTTGCAACCTATTATGGTGACACAGTGTCTGAGGCTGTATCAACTTATGATGCCAAGCTTATTGCAAAGTTTATAGATGAGGCGCGCAAAACCTTCAATCAGGGATCAATGCCTCTTTTTATTGATAAATATGCCGAGCACTTAAAGGGATTTAAGAATAGAACTTTGGATCCGAAGAAAAACAGAGATTTTTGGTCAGAGCAATGTCATGCCCTCGTAGGGAGTAAGAAGTAAATGCTCAGAATTAAAAGAATTCATAAAAAAGATGTCACGGCGCAATCATTGGCACTTATAGAGGATCTTGAACGCTGGATCAAGGAACTTTCAACTCAGTTGGGCACTGATAGGGCCAAGTTTTTGCCTCATGTGCAGATAGATAATGACTGTATCAACTTCACCACAGAACGTGAAGGTGGCACTCATGATAGCTCCTTAAAGCAGTTAAATGAAAAAGAGCAAAGAGAGTTTAGCAACAGTGTCGCACCAATCCTTTCATTTTTAGATAGCAAAAAGCCTCTTATAGATAGTACTCTTGAGCCACAGCGTAGCTTCCTTGCAGCTTTAATCAAATCTGCTTTACATCTTATAGTGTTTGAGCAGGGAGTATCGGTTTTATTGCCATTTGAAACACAAGATGAAGAGCAGGCAAGACTTGCGGCCATCCCCCCAATTCCACCCAAAAGGGGATGCCTGTTGCCATTGCTTTTGGGGCTGCTTGCTTTTTTGCTACTCTTGTTCGTCCTGTGGTATTTCCTCTTAAGACCTTGGCCATTTGAGGGAAGTTTTAAGGATGCAATTGACAGATTGCTTGGCAGAGAAATTCCTGAGCAGGTGGTATCCGCTCCTAAGATTGCCGATCCTGTAAAAGAGACAGAGCCTGTGGTACAGGATTTGGAACAGGGAGAGGAAAATGCAGGAGATGAGAATGCGGTGGATGAGGAGGCCTTAAAGGCTCAGGAGGAGGCCAAAGCCTTGGCTGAGCAAAAACGTCTTGAGGATGAGCGCAAGGCTAGAGAGGCTGCGGCCTTAAAGCAAAAACAGGAGCAGGAAGCAAAGGAAAAGGCAGCACAGGCAGCCAAACAGAAGGCTGCTTTGGAGAAAGCTTCCAAGAGTACCAAAGCAGTACCAAAGTGCAAGCTTTTAAAGCAGGAGGGTACAATGCCTAAGATGGTTATAGCCTTTGACGGGTCTCAGTCAATGCTGATTAATGATGTACCCGGTAGCGCTTCACGTCTTGCTGCCGCCACCTCAGCTGCAAGAAAACTTGCCGATTCCATAGATAAGAATGTTGATATCGGTTTTGTTGAAATCAATGGTTGCCCATCTTCAAAATCCCGTGGCTTTTATACCGGTATTCAGCGTCCTGCTCTCAAGGATACGATTTCAGGGATCAATCCCATGCGCTATGATGGCATGACCCCTCTTGTTGACGGTCTGCAACAGATAGCACGTATGACTGATGGGGTGAATGCAGATGCCGTAGGTATTTTAATTTCAGATGGTGAGGATACATGTCCTGCCACGCGCAATCTGGATGTATGCTCGGTTGCAAGAGCTATTCATAAGCGTAAACCCCGTCTTAAAATTCACACTATATTAATTGGTGAGGATGCAGGACAGGCTGCATGTATTGCCAGGATCACTGGAGGTAAAGTGTTCTCTCCTAAAAATGCCAATCAGATTAATGCAGATCTTCAGGCATCAGGCTCTGAAATGAAGAAAGTTTGCGAGGAATAGTTATGTATAGCGGCACCATGTTAAATAGCGGTAGTGTGAAAGACTATGTTCCTATAGGAGAGGATGGCCGTCCTGTTTGGGCCTCCGCAGATGCTTTTCGTCAGGCTATAGCCTTAGCTCCAGCTTTGGGACGTAAGTATGCAGATGTTCTTGCTGTTCCAAGATTCAGTTCAGGGGGAGAGCTTGTAAACTGGTTTGTTCCTTTTGAGCCTAAGGATCCTGCAGGTCATCAGGTGGTGATGTGGGAGGCTGCCTCCCCTGAGGAAAGACGGTCTGCTATGCTCGTTTTAAATGATTTTGAAAGACGTCTTTATTCCTTTGGACATGATTTGCAGCTACATGCCTTAACAGCAGATGAAAAGGTCTTTGCTCATTTTCTGACAGGTACCTCTGTAACAGAAAATTTGCCTGCAATTCATTTTCCCAATATAAATTGTGTGTATATCGTGGATGGAAGGCCGGTAATTACCTTCTGGGGATTTTTAAAAAGAGGTGGAGATCTAAGCTCATCTCCTTTTGAACAACTACGTCCAATGGTAGCTCCCAAAAGTACAGTTGCAGAAAACAAAGCCACAGCTGCAGCGGTGGTAGCAATGCCTTGGTGGAGGCGTCATTTGCTGTGCCTGTGTCTGTTACCTCTACTACTTGCACTGCTTGGTTTGTTAAGCTATCTGCTATGGTGGTGGCTATTTGCAAGGCCTTTGAATTTGCCTTTGTTTGAAACAGCGCCTGATCTTAAAAACTGGTCGTTAGAGCCGGTAAAAGAAGAAAGTGTTATTCCAAAAAATAACATCACCATACCAGGTAGTGATACTACAGTTGCTTCGGTAAATGGTGTGGCTGATGGACAAGATGGGACTTTGGCAGATGCTACAGTGTCAGATCCTATAGCATCTGATGAAGAGGAGACTTTAGATGACACAGCTCCTGCTATGGCAGATGATGCGTCAGTGCCTGATGAGAATACTGCTGATAATGCAATTGATAATACCAAGGCTGATGATCAGAAAAATGATGGCAAGGCCTCTGATGATGAGGGGGTAGCAAAAGATCATGAGAACGCTAAGGATAAGGCTCAGGATGGGGCCAATGCTGATGATGACAACTCTTTAAATAAGGAGCCTCAGAATAAGACTCAGCCTGTCGATCTTGATAATGTCAATAACAAGGCATCGCAGAATACTGATGAAAATGGCAATCTTAAGTTAGATCCTAAGGCGCTCAATGCCGGCAATGTGCAGGGACTTGATGGTTCTTGGAATACCTCAGCAGGCCTTGTCGATTCTCGTACGGGAAAGCCGGTATCTATAAAGTATAAATTTAATGGTGGAGATGGGATGGCTGAAATAGTCCGCTCTGATGGCGTAAAGTGTCAGACAGCGTCCAAGGGAACTGCCGCAAGTGGCGCGTTGTCAATTTCAGGAGGACTTGCCTCATGTTCTGATGGTTCAAGCGTGCAGTTGCCGAAGGTTAAATGTACCCCGGATGCTAATGGTAAAACATCCTGCGTGGGAGAATACGATAACGGCAAGGGCAAGAGTGAGAACGTTAATATGGAACTTTACCGTTAACTTATGGATTTAGAAAACAGCTTATGAGAACGGGAATTTTATGAATAAAGTTTTTTTTAAAACAGCAATTGCCAGCTTGATTGTTACCACAGCTTTTACTCTTAGCGGATGTAATGCAACTTCAGGCACATCATCCCAAGAAAGTGTAAATACTCAGGCTTTAAATGATCCAAATGTATCAGCAGGCCTTAAGCATGAGGGGGCAAGTTTCTTTTCGCAATCGGGGGCTGTGGCATGTGGTACAGGAGCTGGCATTGGTGCCTTAGCATGTCTTTTGCTAAAAGATGATCATCGAGCAGGTTGTATTGCGCTTGCTGCCGCTGCAGGCTGTGCTCTTGGTATGGGGGCAAATTATCTTATGGATAATGTAAGAGATAATTATGCAACCACCGAGGAACAGCTTGAGGCTACTGCAACGCAGGTACAAAAGGATCTAGACATTACTAAAAATTTAAACACTAATGCAAAAGAAGTGCTAGCTGATGATCAAAAGAGCGTTGCCAGACTGCTTAAGGATTATAAAAAGGGTGTCGCAACCAAAAATGAGCTAAGCCTGAAGAGTGAGCAGCTTACAGCTAATATCAATTATTTAAATACGCAAAAGAAAGAGGCTGAAAATCGTCTCTTACAAGAAGAGCAAACTCGTAATGCGGTGGTGTCTGATGCTGGTGGTGAGGATGCCTTAGCTGCCGCGGATAAAAAATTATTGCGCGAGCTTGATGAGGATATTTCCAGATTGAAAAAGCAGATAGATGAGGCTAATTCAACCATCGTTGCTTATTCGGAGTTACAAAATAAACTTGCAGTCAAGCTGTCATAGTTATTCTAATCAGGGAATTTAAGATGAAGAAGATTAATTGCTTAACTGTGATCGGCTTTTTTTGTGTGCTGACAGGATGTAATGCCACTCCACAAAACTGCGATCCATCGATTGATCCTGGTTTTTTCTCAAAAATGAGCTGTATTGCATCTGGCTCCTATGAAAAAAGGGTGGAGAAGAAGAAGCAACATGTTGCAGATCTGCGCTCTTTGTTATCCGCTCTGTCCAAGGAGACTCAAGAGCTTTATGCCTCAGATACCCTTGTAAAAGAGGAGCGGGCTGCAGCTCAGAGCCGTCTTGATCGAATAGATGAGGATTTGAATGCATTAAAATCAAAGATTGACAAACAGCAGGGACAAAGCTCTAAGCTGTCAAAGCAGATTGAAAGCGCCCAGACACAGTCAAAGACTGTAAGAAATTTACCTGTTAATGCTTCGGTTTTAGAGAAAAAAACTGAAAAACAGAAGCTACAAAAGGAGCTTGATGATTTGTACGAGGTGCTAGCTGCTACGCAAAAGTAGATACCGTAGCGTAAGACGTGTTTTACATTGAGATAGCCTGCAATGTCAAATGTTTGATGGGGTAAAAATATTCCCTCATCTGCAAGGTAATGTTTTAGCAGAACAGCATATATGCAGGCTTTTTTAGACAAAATTTAAAGCGAAGCTTATCTTCCTTGCGTTCTTATGAGCACATGCTACTTACAGGGCGTTATGAATTTAAGATTTAGTTGCCTTAACTTTACATATTCTGATGATGGGCATTGTGCTTTTTGCGCTTTTTTATCGGAAACTTATAAAAATCGTAAGCGTTTGCATGTATTTTTTCTTTGTTTAAAAAATTATTGCAAAACATACGCTAATCCCTTATCTCCGGGGACTAAATGCAGTGCAAGCATGTTACAGCGTAAAATGTGACAGCTGACAACATTCGCAATACAAACGATTTCAAAAATACGCCGCACTTCACAGAAACCGTTTTCAAAGCAAGCTTTTTGCTAGCATACCACCTAGAATAAGTTCAACGAAAAGAGCAAATTCAGCATTTACCTTTTCGCAATTATTCATACAAATGACGAGGAGTAGTTATGAAGTTAGTCAAGACCCTGTTAGCAGCATCTTTAGGTGCAGCAATTGTTGCTTCTTCAATGAGCGCAGTTCAGGCAAAGCAGATCACTGTAGGTTTCTCTCAGATCGGTGCTGAGTCAGAGTGGCGTACTGCCAATACCAACGATGTTAAGGCAGCAGCTAAGGCTCACAACATCGATTTGAAGTTCTCTGATGCTCAGCAAAAGCAGGAGAACCAGATCAAGGCAATCCGTACCTTCATTGCTCAGAAGGTTGACCTCATCGGTTTCGTACCTATCGTGGCAACCGGCTGGGATAACGTTTTACGTGAAGCAAAGCGTGCCAAGATCCCTGTTGTTATCATGGACCGTGATTTGACTGTTTCTGATCCTTCACTCTACGTAGCTAAGATTGGTACTGATTCAGTTACTGAAGGTAAGAAGGCCTTCGACTGGATCGATGAGTATGTTCAGAAGAATGGAATTAAGCCTCGTAACGGTGGTGACAAGATCAATATCGTAGTCTTGGAAGGCACCGTGGGCGCATCAGCAGCAACTGGTCGTTCTAAGGGCTTTAATGATGCTTTAGCCGCATCTCCTAACAAGGATAAGTACAATATTCTTGCATCTCAGACTGGTGACTTCACTCGTCAGAAGGGCCAAGAGGTTATGGAGTCATTCTTAAAGTCATATCGTAATGATATCGACGTTCTCTTCGCTCAGAACGATGATATGGCCTTAGGTGCAATTCAGTCTATCGAGGCTGCAGGTCTTAAGCCTGCAAAGGATATCGTCATCGTTTCCTGCGACGCTGTTAAGGGTATCTTCCAGGCTATGATCGATGGCAAGGCTAATGCTACCGTTGAGTGCAATCCTTTACAGGGTGACATCTTCTTTACCACTGCAGAGAAGATCCTAAAGGGTGAAGCAGTACCTAAGAGCGTCTTCGTTGAAGAGGGCGTATATCCTGCAGATACTGCTAAGGAAGTTTTCCCGACTCGTAAGTACTAATAGACAAGTAACAGCAGTTTATGAAAACTGCCCATTGCTTGTGATAAGTGCGTAAGGCACTTGTACAGGGGGATGAGTTTTCATCCCCCTGTTTAAATTTTACAGGGGTATTTTTTTACCTTAGTCATTCACTCATTTCTCAGGAGGGCTCAATGGCCTCTGACAATGATTTAATCCTTAGGATGGAACATATCGATATGTTCTTCCCAGGAGTGAAGGCGCTTAAGGATGTGTCCTTCAACCTAAGACGTGGTGAGATCCACTCGCTTATGGGTGAAAACGGTGCTGGCAAATCTACCTTGGTTAAGGTATTGACTGGTGTATATCAGAAAACTGCTGGTGACGTTATTTATTGTGGCGAACATATTGAGCCCAAATCTCCGCTAGAAAGTCAGAAAATCGGTATTTCTACGGTATATCAAGAGGTTAACCTCTGTGCTAACCTTTCTGTTGCAGAAAATATCTATATTGGTCGAGAGCCCCGTACTAAGATGGGCGCTATCGACTGGAAAACCATGGAGCAGCGCTCTAAAAAGCTGTTGCACGAATCCTTGGGTATTGATATCGATGTTACTAAGCTATTGAGCTTCTATCCAGTTGCAATGCAGCAGATGATTGCAATTGCACGTGCCATCGATACCCGCTGCAAGATTTTGATCCTAGATGAGCCTACATCTTCCTTATCAGAGCGTGAGACCGAAAAGCTTTTTGAGATCATGCGTAATCTGCGTTCAACCGGCATCTCAATTATCTTTATTTCACACTTCTTAGAGCAGATCTACACCATCTGTGATCGCATCACTATTTTGCGTGATGGTACCTATGTTGGTGAATACGAGGTCAAGAATCTGCCGCGTATTGAGCTTATCTCGAAGATGATGGGTAAAGAGGTAAACGAAGGTGAGATTGAATCAAATGTTGATAAATCCAAGCCCTCTGATAAGCACATCGTTGATACTGATAACGTGGTAGTTCCTGGTAAGGTTAAGGATCTATCCTTTAATATCAAGCAAGGCGAGGTGATTGGTCTTGCAGGTCTTTTGGGATCAGGCCGTACCGAAATTGCAGATATGCTTTTTGGTCTTACTCCAAAAACTTCAGGCACCATGAAGGTAGATGATCTTGAGATTACCTTTAAGTGTCCGATGGATGCCATGAAAAAGCGTATTGCATACTGCCCAGAGGATCGTAAGATTTCAGGTATTTTTGCTGATCTTACCGTGCGTGAAAATATCATCATGGCCTTAGTTGCCAAAAATGGCATGTTCAGCCATATGTCACGTGCCAAGCAGAACGAGCTTGCTGATTATTATATTAAGCTTCTTAGGATTAAGGTTTCTGATAGAGAGCAACTGGTAGGACAGCTATCAGGTGGTAATCAGCAGAAGGTTATTATTGCAAGATGGCTTGCAACGCAACCTTCACTATTGATCTTGGATGAGCCAACTCGTGGTATCGACGTTGGTACTAAATCTGAAATTGAGGCTTTGGCTGTTGCTTTGGCTAAGGAGAAGGGAATGTCCGTGGTGTTCATTTCAGGTGAGATGGGTGAAATGGTCAGAACCTGTTCCCGCATTATCGTGATCCGCGATCACATCAAGCTAACAGAGCTTGCAGAGGATGAGATTTCAGAGACTCATATCATGCAGGCAATTGCAGGAGATTACCATGGACATGCTTAGGAAATTCTCCCACAGCTCGCTGGCCTTACCTTTGTTGTGCCTAGGCGCGCTGCTGTTGTTTAATGCCATCTTCGTATCTGGATTCTTTGATATTCAGGTTATGGATAATGGTAACTTATACGGTCGTCCTATCGATATTTTGCGCCGTTGCTCTTCACTTATCATTCTGTCTTTGGGCATGACCTTTGTCATTGCTACAGGTGGTGTTGATATTTCTGTAGGTGCAGTGGTAGCAATTTCATCTGCAACGATTTGCTGTCTCTTAGGTGGTGATATTTCAGGTGAGGCCCACAATCCGTTTGCTGTAGCAATTATTGCAGCAATTGCTGTAGGTGTGCTTGCCGGAATGTGGAATGGTTTCTTAGTCTCCAAGATTAAGATCCAAGCCATGGTGGCAACACTTATTCTACTAACAGCAGGTCGTGGTATTGCCCAGTTGATGACTGACGGTCAGATCATAACTGTTTACTACCGTCCCTTTGAATGGATAGGTGGCAATATTCCAGGCTGTCCAATTCCTACTTCGATGCTGATGGCTCTTGCTATGGTGCTACTAGTACTCTTTATAGATAAGAGAACCTCAATTGGAACCATGATTCAGGCTGTTGGTATTAACCAGAATGCATCGCGCTATACCGGTATCAATGTAACCTTGGTGCTGTTTGCCGTGTATGTATTCTCAGGCTTTTGTGCTGGTACTGCAGGACTCATCGAGTCTTCAATGATCCGTGCTGCTGATGCTAATAATGCAGGCCTTAATATGGAGATGGATGCCATCTGTTCAGTTGTCCTAGGTGGAACATTGATGATTGGTGGCAGGTATTACATCGGTGGTACTATCATCGGCGCCATCACCATTCAGACTCTGACAACAACCATGTATGCAGTAGGTGTTCCTTCAGAATGTCTGCCTGCGGTAAAGGCTGTCGTTATTTTGGCTATCATCGTGCTTCAGTCTCAGAAGTTTAAGACCATGTTTGCAAATTATCGCTTAAAGAAGCTTGATAAGGCTCAGGGTAAGGAGGCTGCAAATGCGTAAGTTCTTCTCAAATGCAGTTGCGTCACAATACTTCTCATTTTATGTGACCTTGGTCCTGTTTGTCGTTTTGTTTGGTGCAGGTTCTTTGTTATACCCAGGCTTTTTTAGCCTGCAGGTATTTTTGAATCTGTTTATCGATAATGCACCGGTGATCATTATCTGCGTAGGCGTGACCTTTACGATCCTATCAGGCTTTGGCGGTATCGATCTGTCGGTGGGTGCAGTAGTTGCACTAACCTGCATGACCTTAGCTGTCTTAATGCGTGATACTTCATTAAGCCCCTTTGCCTGTATGGGCATTGTGCTGGTTATGGGTCTGATAGTCGGTGCCTTAAACGGCTTTTTGATCACCTATTTTAAACTTCAGCCTTTTATCGTGACCTTAGGTACTATGTTCCTCTGCCGCGGTTTGACTGCTATTTTGTCCCGTGACAGTGTGCCTATCGATAATGAGCTTTATGGAGAGCTGGCATTCTGGTCTGTTGAGGTCGGTGATTGCTTCTTGTCCTTAGGTGCTATTGTGGCGCTGATCGTAGTTGTAATTGCTACCATTGTGCTTAAGTTCACCTCCTTTGGCCGTGGGGTCTATGCAGTAGGTGGCAATGAGCAGTCAGCTTCCCTGATGGGCTTGAAGGTCTCTAACATTCGTATGAAGGTTTATATGATCTCAGGCTTCTGCTCAGCTCTTGGTGGTATTGCATATTCTCTTATCATGCTGTCAGGCTATACTCAGCATGCACTTGGTATGGAGATGGATGCAATTGCATCGTCAGTCATCGGCGGTACTCAGTTGATGGGCGGTGTGGCTTTCATCCCTGGTTGCTTAGTCGGTGTGATGATTCAGGGAACCATTTTGACCATCATTTCCTTCCAGGGTACATTATCTGCATGGTGGACAAAGATTGTGGTAGGTGTACTGCTTTGCGCATTCATCATGATGCAGGCTTTGGTAAATGAGCATAAGAACAAGCTCATGAGACTATCTGCTGAAGATAGCAGTGGCAAAGATAAGAAATAACTTTTTGTAAGTTTTAGTCAAAGGTCAGGAAGCACAATCCTGACCTTTTTATTTGTAGTATATAGTCAATTGCAGTCTTTGATTTGGTACTATGAGGCAGATGTTTATGGTATTTGTATTGAGTACTGCTGATGATTGGAAATTTAAAAGGATTAAAGCATGTCCCCTATGGCATGGGAAATTTTTCTGATATCCGTGAAGGGGATCTTGCTTATGTTGATAAAACTCAATTTATCGAGATCCTAGAGCAGGAAAATATCGATTATCCCTTTATCGTTCGTCCGCGCCGTTTTGGTAAGACCTTATTTACTAATACGCTCATGTCTTATTACGATAGCGCATGTGCAGATCAATTTGAGCAAAATTTTAAGGGAACCTATATCTACGAGCATAAAACCAAGCAGGCATCATCTTTTTGTGTGCTGTATTTAGCTTTTGATGCAATGGCTTCTGGAGATGTTTTACATAATTTTAATTACAACTTAGAGCTATATATTGCAGATTTCTTGGATAGATATCCTGTAATAGATAAGGATGAATTTTTATCAAGGTCATATTTATCACCAGCAGAACTTTTTAAAAAGTTCATATCAAGTGTCAAGCAATCTCTTTCGCATAAAATCTATGTCATTATTGATGAATATGATCAGTTTACAAATGATATCTTGTCTCAGGATAAAGAATCATTTAGGGAAATAACCAAATCAGAGGGATTTCTTAAGGATTTTTATGCAGCATTAAAACGCTCTTGTGATGCAGGGGTAGTAAAACGAGTATTCATTACAGGAGTAACTTCTATTTCTCTTGATTCCATGACATCAGGCTTTAATATTGCAGAGAAGATAAGTACTCGTCCTCAGTTTGTAAGTCTATTTGGCTTTACTCATGCCGAGCTCAAAGCTTTAATTCCGCAGGTTTTGGATTTAGCAAAATACGGACATAGTGTAGATGAGGTTTTTGCGCGCATGCAGGATCTTTATGATGGCTACCGTTTTAGCACTGATTGTGATGAATTAGTCTTTAATGCCTCCATGTGTCTTTACTATTTAAAAGAAGTTCGTGCTTTAAATCATGAGCCTTCTAATCTCTTAGATCCTGCCTTTTCTCAAGATTTATCTAAGATCCATGGAATTTTAAAGCTAGGAAATCTTGATTTTGTAAAAGAGGTAGTGAGCAAGGCCTTGCAAAATGAGGTCATAAGAATTGACTCATTACCAGAGGTTATCAACTTAAATTCCCAAGATAAGCTTAATAATGGCGATTTAATCGCAGCCATGATGTATTTAGGCTATCTTACCTATGCAGATGATAACATCTCATTTAAAGTTCCTAATAGAACAGTCTGCATTCAATTTTTTGAGTATTACCTAAGATATCTTGCAGGGATCGAAGTAATTAGCCTAACAAGCTCTGCTTTTACAAATGCATTTAGAGATTTAAGAGCGGGCAATATAGAGAGCCTTTTAAGAACTGCAGGTGAGAAATTAAAAAGAAATAGTGGCTTGCATATAGCTGCTCATTTTGATGAGAGTAATCTTCAGACTGCACTCCTTGCCATAATGTTCTTTTGTGATGGTTATGAAGTGCATGCAGAGGAGGAGGCCTTTGGTAATGGTGAGGGGTATGCCGATCTTATAATGCGTGCAAAAAATGAGCAATGGCCATCATATCTTTTGGAGCTTAAATACCTAAAAAAGTCTCAAGGTGATGATAAAGCTATAGCTTGTGCATTAGATGCGGCCAAATCTCAGCTTAAAAGGTATAGTGCGGCAAGCAATATTGAGACTATTCCCAATTTAAAAAAGCTTGTGGCAATTTATGTCGGAGTTGAGCTAAAGAGAGTTGCATTTATCTAATTTATGCGATGTATATCCTGTGTATCGTGCAAAAAAATTGCAACTTTTAAAATCTGAACAAAAGTACCAACAAAACTAATATCCTCACTTTTAGCACATTCGATAGCACGATCCCTTTTTTATGCAAGAAAATGATACCGTGCTACATTGTGCACTTGATCAAAATTTTACTAATTTGATCAGTTAAATGCCAAAAAACGTTATCCAGTTTACAAAAATAGAAATTAATTTTCGCTAACATATCTGCAAACGCAAAGGATTGCAAAGGCAATCTGACCGGAAACTAGTATTAAAAATATTCTGGGCGTAATAATTCCAAAACATCAAGGAGTAATCTCATGAAGAAAACGTTGATGGCAGCAGCTGCTGCAGCAATTTTAGCAGTAAGTGCTGTTGCACCTTCTCAGGCTGCAGATAAGTTCCCGACTCATGCACTAACTCTGATTTGCTCATGGGGCGCAGGCGGTGGCTCTGATGCTCAGGTGCGATATATCGCAGGTCTCATGGAAAAGGATCTAGGTCAGCCTATTAAGGTTGTCAACAAAACTGGCGGCGGCGGTGCTGTAGGTTGGTCTGCCTTGGCTCGTTCTAAGCCTGATGGCTATACTTTTGGCCAGTTAACTGCTGAGCTTGCAATGGATCACTGGATCACTCCTGAGGTTACAGTTTCCTATAAGGATTTTGATCCTCTGCTTTTAATGAATGAGGATCCGGCTACTGTTACCATCAGTGCAACTGCCTCCTATAAGACTTATGATGAGTTCATCAAGTATTTAAAGGATAATCCTGGCAAAGTTCGTGGCGGTGCAACCTCTGTTGGCGGCATTTGGCACGTAGCAATGGGCTTGTGGCTTGAGGCTGTAGGTCTTCCTGTTGATGCTATTACTTATATTCCTACTTCAGGCTCAGCTGAGGCTTATAAGGAAATGGCTGCAGGTGGTATCGATGCTTGCTTTACCTCAGTTGCTGAATCTGCAACTATGTATAAGACTGGCAAAGCAATTGGTCTTGCTGTAATGGCTGATCAGCGTGATCCTAAATTCCCTGATATTCCTACAGCTAAGGAATTGGGCTCAGACATTCAGGTTGGTACTTGGCGTGGTTTAGGCCTTCCTAAGGGAGTTCCTGAGGAGCGTCGTACTATTCTCTTAAATGCAATCAAGAAAGCTATTGAGGATCCTTCATACAAGAAGTTCATGGAAGATCGTGGCTTTGGTATCAAGGTTCTTGAGGGAGATGATTTCTTCAAGTACATGGAGAATTCAGATACCAACTTGGGCAAGACCCTGAAGGCTCTTGGACTTGCTAAGTAAGTTCTGATTAGTATGTAGGCCGTCTCGCTCCTATCCGAAGACGGCCTAATTGTTTGTACAAAGAGCAAGATAATTATTATGAAAATTCATGATTTCCTGCTAGGTATTATCATTGCGATTGTGGCTCTGGCTATCTTCTTGGTAGCTAAGGAATTCCCTGATCAAAATGACGGAAAGCCTGGTGCTTGGCTTTACCCTTGTGCTTTATCCATTATTTTCTTTGGTTGCGGTGTTGTAATGTCCTTGAAGGGACTAAAACACTTAAAAGGAGAAAAACTTTTTATTTTAAATAAGGAACTATCCTCTGCAGGAGCGTTGAATATCATCATTGTGATTGCGATGGTGATTTTCTATATTGAGTGCTCAGATTACCTAGGCTTCCTCATTAGCATGTTCATTGTTATTGCCGTAATGCTGGCAATGCTAAAGAATAAGCCATGGGTGATCCTAGTTACAGCACCTATTGCTACCTTAGTTATATATCTTATTTTCTCAAAGGGACTTTTGGTTCCGTTGCCCGAAGGGCTTCTATATTTCTAAGGAGGCTTTGGCATGTTTTCATTTGATTTATTAGCTCAGGGTGCAGCGCTCGTCTTAGATCCATATGTGCTGATGGTGGTGGTTCTGTCAGGCTTTTATGGTCTTTTCATCGGTGCGATGCCAGGCTTGACTGCTACTATGGCTGTGGCCCTTTTGGTGCCTATTACCTTCTACATGGATCCAGTTCCCGCGGTAGCTTCAATTATCACCATGTCGGCTATGGCCATTTTCTCAGGTGATTTGCCAGGAACACTGTTACATATTCCGGGTACGCCATCATCTGCTGCCTACTGCAATGATTCCTTTGCACTGGCAAAGCAGGGCAAGGCTTCCGTCGTTTTGGGCATTGATCTCGTATTATCTGCCTTAGGCGGTCTCTTTGGCTCTCTAGTGCTGTTATGCGCAGCTCCCATTCTTGCAGAAGTTGCACTGCAGTTCTCATCCTTTGAGTTCTTTTGGCTTGCAGTCCTAGGTCTTTCTTGTGCAGTTCTCATCTCAGGTGGTTCACCTCTTCGTGGTGTGATTTCCTTGATGATTGGTCTGTTGTTAACCTGTGTCGGCTCTGATATCACTTTAGGCTTCCCGCGCTTTACCTTTGGTAATTTAAGTCTGCTTGAGGGCTTCTCCTTCATTCCGGCCATGATTGGTATGTTCGGTTTAGCTGAAGTATTTGGTAATGTCTCGAAAAAAGAGGCACACAATGCTCAGCTAATCAAATTTACCACTAACGTTTTCCATGGCTTAGGCGGCATTATCAAGAAGCTTAAGTTCCAGATCCTGCGCTCTCAGATCATAGGCTGTATTATCGGTATTTTGCCTGGTGCAGGTGGTGATATCGCAGCATGGATCTGCTATGGCGTGGGCAAGCGTTTTTCAAAGAAGCCTGATGAGTATGGCAACGGTTCAACCGAGGCAATTGCCAATGCAACTACTGCTAACAATGCGGCTATTTCCGGCGCATTTATTCCGGCATTAGTTTTCGGTATTCCTGGTGATTCCCTTACAGCCATTATTATCGGTGTGCTCTTTATGAAGGGCTTAGAGCCGGGACCTTCACTGTTTACTCAGCATGGAGATTTCCTCTACGCAATTTACTGCGTGTTTATTCTGGCAAATCTCCTCATGTTGCCGCTAGGTTATATTGCCATCAGACTTTCAACTCAGATCATGAGAGTCTCCCCTAAGATTTTAAATCCTATTATCTTAGGCTTCTGCATGGTTGGTGCTTATGCTATTAACAATGACACCTTCGATATTACCTGCATGTTAGGCTTTGGTATTGCAGCCTACTTCATGATCTCAAATAAGATCCCGGTAGCTCCGGCTATTTTAGGTCTAGTGTTAGGTCATATGCTTGAAAATACTTTCATGCAGTCTATGATCAAGTCTGAATGGGATCCGCTGTCCTTCTTCAGCCGTCCAATCTCTGCAACCCTAGGAGCAATCACCGTGTTGCTGTGGTGCAGTCCTCTTATTGTGAAGGCCATCAAAAAAGCCCGTGCTAAATAAGAGTTGATCACAAATTTAAAATCCTGTCTTTATGGCAGGATTTTTTTTGCTAGGACCTTGCTACAATGCATCTACTCAAAGGTTTTCCTGGAATTTTCGCCATCATGAAGTCCTCTGTATCTTACTTGATAGTATCTGTTTTTTTAAGCCTTGCTTTTGCGCCTCTTACTCCTGTACAGGCGAGAGTAGTGCATATGTATGAGGGGGATAGCATCGAGCTTCCTGATGATTGGGAATTTTCCCGTGGCAGACCAAATCCTCAGGCGCAGCCTGGCACTTTGTTTACAGCAGTGTCCAAGGATGGTTGCGGCATTAGAATCGATAGTACGGGGATTGCGCAAAACAAGGACAGCTTTAATACAGACGTCAGAGCCTTTGATAAATATATTGAACAACTATTAGTGCAATCTCAGGTAGATGTAGTATCAGACGAGGATGCAAAATTAGTGAAGATAGCTGATTTTAAGGCTATAGAGAAGAATTATGTTTTCACTCTTAAGGGAGCATTGCATAAGGCTCAGGTGGTGCAGTTTAATACCAATCATCATTTATACAATGCAGGTATTCTTGCCATCTCTGAAAAGGATGATGAGGGCTGTCTTAAGCTTGGAGCTAAAATTCTTAGTACAGTAAAAAGTAAGTAACACTCTATAAATAAGGTGGTGTGACGGAGGAAAAAGACACGGCCGCTGATATTTCCTCTCATTGTTTATGATCTGAGCTAGCAGGAGAGACAAAAGG
>CAVJLP010000003.1:0-68097 GCA_963650525.1 Firmicutes bacterium CAG:534 | reverse complement strand
GCTGGTAAACACAAAACTTCACCTTTTAAATAAACAAAGGTGGCAGTCTCCTAGCCACCTTATATTTTCAAGCATATTTTTTCTGCTCTACATACAGAGCAATATTTAAAAGAGCCTAAAAAAGGAGGCACTAGGACCTCCTTTCTATGCCCTAAAGGACAAAATTAGCGCTTGGCCAACAAATCCTTGAAGGCGGCAATCTCCAAGGCGTTCTGAGCAGGAGCAGTACCGCCCTTGATATCACGCTTTTGCAAAATAGATTCAATCTGCAGCGGAGCATAGACATCATCAGAAATCACATCGCTAAACTGCTTGAACTCCTCAACAGACAGATCCTCAAGTGGCTTTTGTACTGAGATTGCATGCAATACCACGCGGCCTACGATGGAGTGAGCCTCACGGAAAGGAATTCCTTTAGATACAAGATAGTCAGCAAGCTCGGTTGCATTAGAGTATCCACCCTTAGCAGCATCTAAGGCACGCTCTTCATTAAGCTTCAGGCCCTCAAATACCAAGGCTGCCATATACAAGCTGTCATGCCAGGTATCAACGGCATCAAATAAGCGCTCCTTATCCTCCTGCAGATCCTTATCATAGGCCAGAGGCAAAGCCTTACAGGTGACGAGCATGCCTGAGAGAGCACCGACCACACGTCCACACTTACCACGAATAAGTTCAAGTGAATCAGGGTTTTTCTTCTGGGGCATCAAGGATGAGCCGGAGGTGACCTTATCAGAGAGAGTTACAAAACGAGCTTCACCTGAATTGTAGATGATCAGATCCTCAGCTAGTCTTGAAAGATGGATCATGGAGATAGATGCGCAGGAGAGCAATTCCATTACATGATCTCTATCTGATACACCATCTAAGCTGTTGGCAGTAGCATGCTTAAAGCCTAGAGCATGAGCAAGTTTCTCACGGTCAATCTTATAGGCAGTACCGGCAAGAGCAGCAGATCCTAGAGGGCAGGTTGACATAATTTCAGCAGCATTCTTTAGACGCTGATAGTCACGCTCAAACATCTGGGCATAAGCTAAAACCCAATGAGAGAAGGTTACAGGCTGTGCACGCTGCAGGTGAGTATAGCCTGGGAAAACCTTACCCTGATATCTGTCTGCAGTTGCAACGAGCTCTTTTTCAAGGTGAACCAAGGCCTTTAGGATCTCATCTACAGCTTTGCGACACCAAAGCTTCAAATCCAAAGCCACCTGATCGTTGCGAGAACGGCCAGTATGTAACTTCTTACCAAGATTACCAACCTTCTCAATTAGACGACGTTCAATATAGGAGTGGATATCCTCATCACCAGCAGTGGCAATTGCATGGATATTCTCTTCTGCTTCTTTGTGAAGCTCATCTAGAGCCTTTTTAAGATCAACACATTCCTGATCGGTTAATACGCCTGCTTCATGGATAGCATCAGCCCAAGCAACTGAGCCTTCAATATCCTCAAGTGCCATGCGATAGTCAAACTTCAATGAATCATTGTAGTTCTTAAATCTTTCATCAGGACCTTCAGTGAATCTACCGCCCCATAAAGCCATATATACCTCTGCTTGAGTATGTAAAGAAAAAATTGATTGATAGTTAATCTGCCAATTTTATTGCAGATGATATAAATAATCTATAAAAAGTGAGCTCTCTGGAATTTTGAGCGAAAAAAAAGCTCCTCGTTTTGAGGAGCTTTGATTTTATTGCACTAGCCTATGCAAGCATCAAATTACTTCTTAGCAGCAGCATTGATAGCACGGATACGTGCAGGTAATGAATAGAGGCGGATGAAGCCTTCTGCATCGTGCTGGCTGTATACGTGATCTGCACCGAAGGTTACGAAGTCAAAGTTGAACAATGAGTTAGGTGAATCCTTCTGGATTACAGAAACATTGCCCTTGTAGAGCTTAACTACAACCTTACCGTTAACGTCTTTTGCAATCTCATCGATAGCAGCAGAGAGGATCTCACGCAGACGGGTGAACCAGCGGCCATCATAGACTAGCTGTGAGAAATCAACACCAAGCTTCTCGCGGAACTCGAAGGTTGACTTATCAAGAACCAACTGCTCAATTGCACGCAATGCAGCATAGATGATGGTGCCACCCGGGGTTTCATAGCAGCCACGGGACTTCATACCAACCAAACGGTTCTCAGTGATGTCGATACGACCAACGCCGTTACGGGCACCGTACTGATTCAAGAGATCTAAAACCTCAAAAGGAGTCATGGTCTTGCCATCAACAGCAACAACCTTACCTTCCTTGATCTCAAGCTCGTGAGTCTCAGGAGTATCAGGAGCCTTCTCAGGATCGGTGGTCCAAACCCAGACATTCTCAGAGGCTGCATTCCAAGTGTGCTCAAGCTCACCACCTTCAGTTGAAATATGGAGGCAGTTTGCATCACGGCTGTAGATCTTCTTTAAGGAAGCCTTGCAAGGGATATGACGCTCAGCAAGATAAGCCAAAAGCTCTTCACGAGACTGAAGATCCCAAATACGCCAAGGAGCAATTACGTCAAGCTGAGGAGCCAAAGCAGCAACAGCAGACTCAAAACGAACCTGATCGTTACCCTTACCGGTTGCACCGTGGGAAATAGCATCAGCGCCTTCTGCCAAAGCAGCCTCAACCATAGCCTTAGCAATGATAGGACGGGCAATAGCAGTACCTAAGAGATAGGTGCCTTCATAAAGACCACCGGACTTCAACATCTCGTAGACATAGTCAGAGACGAACTCCTCACGTAGATCCTTGATGATGCACTTAGAAGCGCCAGACTGCTTAGCTTTCTCCTCTATGCCCTCGAGATCTTCGCGCTCCTGACCTACGTCAGCAACGAAGCAGATAACCTCACAGCCATAGTTCTCTTTGAGCCAAGGAACGATGGTGGAAGTATCCAAACCGCCTGAATAAGCTAATAAAACTTTCTTATACTGCTTATTGGTTTGTTCTAACATTTGTATGTCCTCAATTAAGCTTTGATTAACTTTGAAAGAACGGACATGTGGATATGAAGACGATTTTCAGCCTCATCAAACACCACACTCTTATTGCCGTCCATAACCTCATCGGTGATCTCATAATTTCTGTGAGCAGGCAGGCAGTGCAGAACGATCTGACAACCTGAATTGTCCACAAGAGCCTGATTAATCTGATAAGGCATATATTTTTTCTTTACGCTGTCCAAAGGAGTGTTGTCGCCCATGGAAACCCAGGTATCGGTGTATAAAACATCAACACCCTTAACTTCCTTAGGATCGTTAAACACTCTAATCTCACAGCCATTCTTTTTGGCAATCTCGGAGGCCTTAGCAAAGACCTGAACATCAGGACCGCAGCCCTCAGGTACACAGCAGTCAACATTAACGCCCAAGATAGAGCCTGCAACCAATAAGGAATTGGTAACGTTGTTGCCATCACCCATGTAGCAAAGCTTAACGCCCTGCAACTTGCCCAGATGCTCACGTACGGTCAGATAATCAGCCATAGCCTGAGCAGGATGATACATATCAGACAAAGCGTTGATTACAGGAACTGAACCGTATTGAGCGAGTTCCTCTAAGGTCCTCTGTGAGAATACACGACCTACCAAGCTGTCAACCCAGCGGCAAAGGTTACGTGAATAGTCACCGATAGTCTCACGCTTACCTAGTTCACCATTTTGAAGATCCAGATAAACGCCATGACCACCTAACCGGAAGAAAGCCAATTCAAAGGTAGTTCTAGTACGCAAAGAAGGCTTCTCAAACATGATAGCGCCGCTCTTGCCATCTAAAACGTGAGCGTATTTCTTAGGATCCTTTTTCATTGCGGCTGCAGTGTCCAGAATGTCTATATACTCATCCTGATTAAACTCAAAACCGGTCAGAAGATGACGCATGTGATTCTCCAAAAAAGCACCAAATACAAAACAGTACTAACTGCATACTGCCAATTTGATGCGAAAAATAATCTTCAATCAGGGCATTTTAGCAAAAATACCCGTCTACTTGCCTTTTGTAGCAAATCCCGATGCAAAAAAGTGCAAAAATTTTTCTACAGCAGATTCAACTTGCGCAACGACATCGCAAGACAAGCAATTGCTCGCGATTCTGTAAGCGGTGAATCCTTCGAAAAAACCAGATCCAAAGCCTCTGCAGGAGTGACTTTAATTATCTTGATGGGCTCAGGCTCATCACCTGATAGTAATTCATGCTTATAAAGCTCTGTACACAAAAAACAATGCATTCTTAATGAAAGCATCCCTGGAGCTACCGACATTTCATCACGCAACTTAATGATTTTTTTAGTTCCGTAGCCTATTTCCTCTGAGAGCTCACGCGCGCAGGCCTGCTCAGGAGTCTCCCCTTTATCTATCTTGCCTTTGACAAAGCCTAGCTCATAGCGCTCAAAGCCGCATGCATATTCAGAGCTCATCAGAAAATGAGTGCCATCAAATGGAACTGCGATAATTGCGCCATTTCCCCCTGCCAAACGCTCATAGGTACGTTCCTCTCCGTTTGAAAATCTGAGATCAAGTGACTCGACGGTAAAAAACTTGGATACTTTTTGACGCTTTTTATCAAGAACCTGAGGCACAGGATCATGCAGTACGGAAAAATCCGCCATTTACCGCCTCCACAAGGGCTAATTGTTGAACATACTGGTATACTTTGCACCTGAAATATTACACCACTATTGACGCTTTCAAACAGGAACTTAGGTGAAAGAGATAATCTCTGCAGATACATCAGTACGCCTTGATAAATGGCTGTGGGCAGCCCGTTTTTACAAAACCCGCTCCATTGCAAGAGAAATGATCGATGGCGGTAAGGTTGACTACAACGGAGTTCGCGCCAAGCCCTCACGCATTGTTGAGGTAGGTGCCAAAATCAAGCTCCTAAGAGGCAACCTTCGTATTGAAATTGAAGTATTAAAGCTTTCAGATGTACGAGGCCCGGCAACGATTGCCCAGACTCTATATAAGGAGACAGATGAAAGCGTAGAACAAAGAACCAAGCAACTTGAACAAATACGTATTAATGCGTTATTGGCACCACATCCTGATACCAGACCTAATAAAAAGGAACGCCGTCAGCTACTTGATATTAAATACGGACAAAACTAATGAATACTATTCTTGATAATAATGAACAAAACAGTATCGTTCGCTTCCTCTTTGACAACCACGGTGTACGTGGAGAGATTGCACGTTTGACCAAGCCCTGCTCAGAAATGTTTGCAGGCAGAAAATACCCAAAATGTGCCCGCAAGATGATGCAGGAACTTGCTGTTGCTACGGTATTGTTTGCAGCTACCCTTAAGGATGGCTCAGAGGTCATGGTGCAGATCCGTGGTGGTGAGGGCTCTCCTATCAAATACGCTCTTATCAACATCCGGGAAGATCTCAGCTTCTATGGATCATGCCAGTTCCATGATGATAAGGAAATTGCAGACGATCTCTCCTTTGCTGAACTTACCGGCAAGGATGCCGTCTTGGTACTCACTATCTTCCCAGCTGACGATCCCAAAAACAAATGGCAGGGCATCGTGGCAGTAAATCCTGAATCAATTGCCGCCACCCTAGGCAATTACTTTAAAGACTCCCAGCAATTGCCCACAGAATTTTTAATCTGGTCAGATACTGATAAAGAGGTAGCAGCCGGTATCATGCTACAGGTGATCCCTGAGATAAAAGACAATCAGGAATCTCTTGAGCACCTGTCCATTCTCTCTAATACCATGACCGAGAATGAAATTTTCAGCCTGCCCTTAAATGACTGCCTATTAAGACTGTTTGCCCACGAGGAAGTACGAGTATTTCCTCCGCGCACACCTTATTTTAAATGTGTCTGCTCACGCGATCGTTGCATAAAAGCGCTTGAGGCACTTGATCCACAAGTAATTGAGTCTATGATCGCCGATGGCGGAACGAAGATGACCTGCCAGCACTGTGGTCATACCTATAAGTTCTCAAAAGAAGACTTGGAAAAGCTGTTAATCAGAATTTCACAGTAAAACAAAATATTACAATCATCGGACACAACATTATGTCAACAAACGTAACCTCTCCTAAGGGACCAGCAGTTGGCTGGGTAAACGTCAGCATGATGGGTTGGGCTCATTTGGCATCTGACTTCTATTGCGACATTTTGCCTATTCTGCTTCCTGTAATGGCTCTGCGCTTTGGCTTTTCCTACTCAGAATGTGGCGCACTATTTATGGCCTTCCAGATCCTTGCAAACTTCGTACAACCTGTATTAGGTCTTGCTGCTGTTCGCTATAACCTAAACTGGACCATGCCGCTGTCCATTGCAACCGCTGGTATCTTTATCTGTCTGGTAACTCTCGCACCAAACACCTGGATCTTAGTTGCAACGATCATTCTCTCAGGAGCCTGTGCATCGACCTTCCACCCTGTTGCAGGCGGTATCATGCCTAAGGTCACCCCCAAAGGACACGACGTGCTTGCAACCTCAATCTTCATTGCAGGTGGTAACATCGGCTTTGGCTTTGCCCCGCTTATCGTTGCCATGTTCCTAGAGCACTTTACTGATGACAAGCTCTGGTATTTGTCATTGCCTGCAGTACTCACTGCCTGTGTGCTCTACATGCGTCGTCTGCATGTTAAAGAAAAGGTTGTCTCATCTGCACAAATCAAGAACGTGGACATGAAGGCACTTGCCCGCAATAAGCCTTTTATTCTATTTACGGTAAGCTTTGCATTGCGTTCACTTTGCTATTGCTCAATGCTTATCTATCTTCCCCTATTATTTAAGGATCATGGCTTTGAAACTGTACAGAGTGCCAGTGCTGTAACTACTATGTTATTAGGTACTGTGGCAGGAGGCTTGAGTGTTGGTGCATTGTCATCAAGGTTTGGCTTAAAGACCTTAATTCTCTCAACCTATGTACTAAGCTTTATAAGTATTGCAGTCTTCCTGTGGCAGCCTGATCTCACCGCCATAACCTATATAGCTTTATTCCTTGCAGGTGCCGCAATTTATGGCTCCACTCCTGTGGCTATTGTATGGGCTGAGCGTATGCTAGGTCGTGAGGCTGCTGCCTTTGCAACCTCCATGATGCTTGGCTTTACCTTCGGTGTAGGCTACATCATCTCCATCTTAACCGGTGTAGTTTCCGACCACTTCGGACTGTCAGTTGGTATCGGCTCAACACTGCTTCCTGCTCTGGTAATGGCATCTATTATCCTGATTACCTTAAAGGAGCCTGAGGACACAGAAGAGCAGTAGTAAATTCACAGCTCTACTTAAGAAAAACGGATCTCTTTTTGAGATCCGTTTTAATTTGACAGCATGCAAAAACCTGCAAAAAATAGGTACAAGGCCTACTTTCCTACAATGATATTCACTCCTGCATCACTATAAGCTTTAGCATGCTCTTTAGTTATATCATCAGTTACAATATAGCTTACTTTCTCTATTTCCGTGATCTTGCACAAAGAGGTAACCCCAAACTTGCTGTGATCTGCTAAAACCACTACATTTGCAGAATGCTCAGCCATCATTCTTGCAACCTCCACCTCTTCAGGATATGCAGCTGTAATACCTGCATTTATATCAACACCGCCTGCGCCGATAAAAGCATAATCAGTTGAATATTGAGATATTTCACGTAACACATGAGTTCCCATATTCTGCCTGCTCTGTCCTGCATACTGTCCGCCAGTAATATAGATGGCAAGACTGGGATTGGCCTGAAAAACCGTATCTGCAATAAGAGGTGAATTTGTTATAACAGTGACATTCTGTAATCCAGCAAGACAAGCTGCAAAAGCATGAGTTGTAGAACCACAATCGATAAAAATGGAATCGCCAGAGCGCAATAAACTTGCTGCAGTCTTACCAATTAACTGTTTTTGCGGAAGCTCATGGGACATACGATCAGAAAAAGCTGCCTGAAAGGTAGTTTTATTCTTTACAGCACCACCATGAATTTTGGTTAATAAGCCTTCTTCTTCTAATGCCTGTACATCACGACGAGCTGTCTCAATAGAGGTACCTGTTTTCTCAGCAAGCTCGGTAATATACACTCTACCGTTTAAATTTAGTTCATTAAGAATGAAACGACGACGTTCCTGAATTTGCATTTGGTAGACTCACTTATTGGTAGTTGTTAATAGTAAAGACAACACATTCTGCATAATAGCAAAATGCGTTGTCATTTTTTTTATTTTGATAATCAGGCTGTCTACAATCAGGCAGAAATAGCCTGATTTTTAAATGCCTATCCTAGATTATTCATCTCTCTTCCAATGTCTGACCATCCACATGGCAAGGAGCATGGCCGTGATGCCTGCTACAAGCTTAGCTGCCACCATTGCAAAGATCATGTCCGGCTTATTCGCTGCAGTAAATCCCAAATGGTCACCTAAAGTCCATGCAGCTGAGACTGAGAAGGACATAGCTATCACCTTACCGCGTTTGCTCATCTTGCTCATGGCCTGAATCATAAGCAGGATATTAGCTAGTGCTCCGATCATACCTACTGCAGCCTCAGCATCGATACCAAAGATTCCGGCCACTACCATCAAGGGCTTTTTAAACCAACGAGTAAATAACAACACCATAGGATAGGCGCCCAAGAGCAAAATACCGATAGCACCGATCACCTCCATGGCACGCATATCAATACCAGGGATATCCCCCTCAACCATAAACATAGGATCCATGCCGGGGATCACTACAAAGCCAGTCAGACGTTCAATGACTGCTGCAGCCAGACCTAGGGTAATAATTACAACCAAGAATTTGGCAAAGCCGTTGAAGATCCTGACCATGAGCTCAGGAAAGAGCTTGAGTCCGCCTCCGATGATGGCTGAGAACAAAATCACCGGAATCATGTTGACAAGCACGGTCTTCATTGAAAATACGACAGGCTCACCATTTGGCATAACGATGTCAGAATTCATAGCAACTAGTCCACCTACGATGCAACCAATAGGAATGGTAACAAGTCCTATCAGTACTCCCTGAGCAAAGAAGGGACGATCCTCTTTGGAGATAAGACTGAAGCCTACAGGAATGGTAAATGAGACGGTGACGCCTAACATGGATGCTAGGATCACACCTGAATAGAGCCCTGCAGCGGCATCATTTGCAAGCTCACGGCTTAAAAAGAAGCCTCCCATGTCATTTGCAAGAATAGTTCCTGCAAACATTGAAGGATCTGCCCCCAGCATCTCATAAATAGGAATGACTGCCGGTCCTAAAATACGCCCCAATACCGGTGTCAGCACGATCACACCGACCATACCCAAAGCTACAGGCCCCATCGCTCCAAAGCCTGCTTCAAATTCAGCACCAGCACCTGCAATGCCACGTCCTAAAAAGCCAAGACCTATTTTTCCCAATACCTTTTCAGAGCCACCAAACTGGTCAAGCATGCGATCGATGGCACCTAGTACCATGAAGAACACCATAATGTAGATGATGACGTTATTTAGAATTTCCATAACACCTTCCTCCTACATTACTGCATGATTACCATCTTGATCGCTTTATTAAAGCGCTCCAGAATAGCATCACGATCGATAGGACGAGGCAAAATGATACGTTGCTCTCCTTCAACCTCGATATCACCATCAATTCCAAGACCACGGCGAGCAAGCTCTGCAGAGCCAAAAGCAGAAACCTCCGCGCATGGATTTAAGACCACTTCACGCTCGGCAATATCTGCCAAGAACTGTACTAAATACGGATTCTTAACCATGCCACCATCAATTGAGATGCGCTTATCAACCGGGCAAACTGCGTGCATAGCCTCCAATACGTTATAGGTTCTAAGTACTACGCCCTCAATCAATGCCTGAATAAGATCCTGTCTGGTTGTATTAAGACGCATACCGGTCCACATAGCAGTTGCATTTCTATCCCAGAAAGGACAACCCAGACCAGAGAGTGCAGGAACAAACATTATGTCGCGCAACACCGCAGGGCTTCTGTCAAAAGAATTAATTTCCTCAAAGGAGTTAAACAGACCTAAGGATTTGGCCCAGTTAAGCGCAGATGCAGCATTGTAGATACCACCATCTAGGCCAAACATTGGCTTCTCACCAGGAAATTTCCAGCACAATACCGGTAACATACCCTTGTCATTGCGCTTGATCTCATCGCCAGTCAGAGATTCCATGAATGCGCCGGTTCCAAAGGTGATCTTGGCATCTCCTGCCTTACGGCATCCGTGTCCGTAGATGCAGGCAAACTGATCAACTAGGGAGGCTGTAAGCGGGATCTTAAAGCCATCCTGATTGGTGACAGCACCAAAGTCGCCAATGCTTTCCTTAATCGGAGGCAGAATATCATAGGGAACACCAAAGATCTGGCATAGCTCCTCATCCCACTGCAGCGTCTTAAGATTTAACAGCGAGGTTCTTGATGCAGTGTTGTAATCAGTAGCATAGACTCCGGTTAGACGATACATGAAGAAGGTATCAGTTGTACCCACCATAAGGCGTCCCTTCCTTAACAGCTCCTGCGCCTTGGGAACATTTCTTATGATCCAGGCAATCTTGGAGGCTGAAAAATAAGGATCAAGAGGCAGTCCGCAAAGCTCCTGCACACGAGGCTCAAGCCCCTTTGCCTTTAAGTCCTCAATCTCATCTTGGGTACGGGAATCCTGCCAGACGATGACATTATAGACAGCCTCACCGGTAGTCTTATCCCAGACACATACACTCTCACCTTGGTTATCGATACCTAAGGCATCAACAGGACCTGCCTTATCGATGCATTCCTTAAGATTTCTGATTAACTCCTCAGGATCGTGCTCCACCCAGCCCTTGTGCGGGGTGATCTGACGATGGGCACACACATGGGCAATGCAATAACGTCCCTTTTCATCCACTACAAGGATGCGGCTGGTGGTCGTACCCTGATCAATACCTGCGTATTTACCGATTTTTGTAGTCATAGCAACTCCTTTACGATGTTTTTATTCTTACAGAAAACGTCAGCACTTCGAAAGATTTTTGTCATATTTTGATATTTTATTAAGAGAATGGCTTAATTATGCTGTTTTATAGCCGTTCCAAAACAAAGCATTCTGCACCATTTGACGCCTTTTTGTGGTTTTAATGCCGTTTTATTCGCTTTCCTGTATTTAATATGAAATATTTTTGATGCATTAGTTGTGATATTGATCAAGAATATATCATCAAAACAACATTAAACTATCATTAATGACGTTTTAGTGACATTTTCAGGAAAATGATATGAGCAATGAAAAGAAATGGGATGTCGCCATAATAGGTGCCGGCATCGTCGGCTGCGCCATGTTCCGCAAGTTTGTCCTCATGGGAGCCAAAACCATCCTAATTGAAAAAGGACACTATATTTTAAGCGGAGCATCTAAGGCTAATAGCGCTATTTTGCACACAGGCTACGATGCAACTCCTGACACTCTAGAGCTAGACTGCATAAAAAGGGGACATAAGGAATATCTTGCGATCTGCGATGAAATGAACCTGCCTGTCGACAGATGTGGTGCAGTCATGGTGGCCTGGAACAAGGAGCAGCTAGATCAGCTACCACATCTTCTTGAGAAGGCACACAAAAACGGAGTTATGGATGTAACTCAGATAAATGCCGCAGAGCTTTTTAAGATTGAGCCTCACCTTGCACGTCACGCTCTAGGAGCCCTGTATGTTCCCCGCGAAAGCTTAATTGATCCTTGGAGTGCCCCTTATGCCTATGTAAAACAGGGCATCATGAACGGAGGTGAGGTGATCTTTGAGACCGAGCTTACCGGAGCCAAACGTGCTGACAGGATCTGGGATCTGCAGACTAACAAGGGAGTGATCAAAGCCTCCAATGTAGTCAATTGCGCAGGCTTATTTGGTGATCTAGTTGAAAACATGATCCATCCATCCCCCTTTACGATCAAGCCGCGTAAAGGCCAATTTGTAGTCTACGACAAGACTGCAGCCTCCCTTGCCAAACCAATTATTCTGCCGGTTCCTACTGCCATTACCAAGGGTATCGTCATTACCCGTACCGCATTTGGCAACCTGCTTGTAGGTCCTACTGCCGAGGAGCAGGATGATCGCTTCCATGCAAGCGTTGAATATGAACAGCTAAAGATGCTGTGCGATAAGGGACAAGAATTGCTACCAGATCTTCCCAAGCACCCAGTTACCACTTTGTATGCAGGTC
This sequence comes from Firmicutes bacterium CAG:534, assembly GCA_963650525.1. Taxonomy (GTDB): domain Bacteria; phylum Pseudomonadota; class Gammaproteobacteria; order Enterobacterales; family Succinivibrionaceae; genus Succinivibrio. The sequence goes on along the minus strand of CAVJLP010000003.1, from coordinate 55,955 downwards.
TACGTCCGGCAACTGAAAAGAAGGAATATCGCATCAGCTTCTATCCAGAAAAGAACTGGATCTGTGTAGGAGGAATTCGCTCAACAGGTCTTACCGCAGCCTTAGGAATTGCATCCTATGTATATGATGCCTTCAGAGAGGACTTTGCAGATAAGTTCACTCCTCTGGCAAATCCTACTGTACCAACGGTCGCTATGATCTCTGAATTTGGCAAACGTAGCTATCAAAAGGACACCGATACTGAAATTGTCTGCCACTGCGAAAAGGTTACCCGCAAGGAAATTACCGATGTACTAAACGGGATCCTGCCACCTCATGACATTGGAGGATTCAAACGTCGTACCCGTGCGATGATGGGCAGATGTCAGGGCTTCTACTGCAGCGGTAAGGTTGCACAGATCACCAATAACTTCTTCAAAATGCAGGTGAAATAATTATGCAGATCTATGATGTTGTGATCATTGGTTCAGGTCCTAGTGGACTGGGTCTTGCTGAGGCCTTGGAAAAAAAAGGCTTAAGAAATTATGTAGTTTTAGAACGAGAGGATCACGCAGGCGGAATACCCTATCATTGCAATCATCCCACCTTTGGCTGGCTCTCAAAGCATCATTTGATGACAGGAATCAATTTCATCAAATCCATGCTTAAGAATATTCCTGAGGAAAAAATACTGACCTCAACCACGGTTCTTTCCATCAAGGACAAGGGAATAGTTGAAATCCACGACAAAAACGGCATCAGAGAAATTCAGGGACGTCGTGTCGCCGTATGCACCGGTAACCGTGAACGCTCCCGTGCAGCCCGTATGCTCTCTGGCATGCGGCCTCTGGGAATTTTTACAACCTGTGCTATTCAGCAATTTGTATATCTAAACAAGAATATGCCCTTTCAACATCCTTTGATTGTCGGATCTGAGCATGTTTCTTTCTCTGTTCTCTGGACTCTAAAGCATGCCGGGGTCAAACCAGTTGCCATGATTGAAAGTGCCGATAAGATCCAGACTTTCTGGCCACTACGTTATTTTGGATTGTTCTTTGGTACCAATCTGCATACTGGAGTATCCATCAAGCACATAAACGGTATTGAAAAGGTAGAAAGCGTTGACGTTGTAGACAAGCAGGGACACGTACGTAACATCAAATGCGACTGCATTATCCTTACAGGTGATTTCGTTGCTGAGAATACCTTAATCCGAGAAAAGGGCTTACGCTTTGCAGGCCCTGATAACGGCCCTGATGTCGACAAATTCCACAAAACCTCCGATCCCTATGTATATGCTGCGGGTAACTTGATTCATCCAGTGGACTTTGGTGATCGCTGCTACCTTGAGGGCAAACATCTTGCTGATGTAATCATCGAGGATCTCAAACATAATGCCACTCCTCTTCCAACAGGAACGGTTGCATGTGAATTAGCAGGTGACATATACCACATGCAGCCGTGCTTATTTGACGAGCGTGATCCTTCATCAATCAGCGTGCGTCTAAGAGTTCGCAAGGATATTCACGGCTGCATCGCCATAAAACAAGGTAGCCGTACCTTAAAAACCATGAGTGGTAATTTTGCAGCCCACCGCTTCTACACCACCAAACTTTCAAAACTTGAAGAAGGAATGCCAGTAGAGGTAAGTTTTAACAAGTGATCCAAAATTAAAGCACAGCTTTCTCTTGTCAACACTGTGTCCGCTTGATGCCAAGTCTTAGTACAGAGACATCAGGCTTTTATCAGGCTGCAAGTTTTTCTCTCTTTGCCTTGCAGCTTTTTTTATAAAATCACGCTAATTTAAAACATGATCCGCTTTTAAACGGCCACGTGTACAAAAAAATGTATAATACGGAACGCCGAAAGTGAGCTTAGATTCTTTCACTTTCTTATAGGCTTCTTACAAGTTTTTGCGAGGACTCAATGTTTACTGGTAATTTATTAGAAACCTTCGGCCGCAACGCCGATGAACGCGTTGAAAACGCCATCGAAGCATTAAAGAAAGGCCGTGGCATCTTGGTCGTAGACAACGAAGGCCGCGAAAACGAAGGCGATCTTATCTATGCAGCAGAAACTGTTACCGATGCCCAGATGGCCTTCATGATCCGTGAGTGCTCTGGTATCGTGTGTGTCTGCATTGAAGAAGAGCAGGCCAAGCGCATGAATTTACCTTTGATGGTCGAGCATAACACTTCTGTTTACGGTACTGCTTTCACTATTACCATCGATGCTGCTCATGGCGTTACCACTGGTGTTTCAGCTCCCGATCGCGTCAAAGCTATTAAAGCAGTTATCAACCCTAATGGTAAGCCTGAGGATCTGGCAGCTCCTGGTCATACCTTCCCACTAATTGCAAAGAAGGGTGGCGTATTAGTCCGCGATGGCCACACTGAGGCATCTGTTGATTTAGCCCGTCTGGCTGGCTTTGCCCCTGCAGGCATCCTCTGTGAGCTCTGTGCACCTGATGGACTCATGGCCAAACTACCGCGTGTTTGTACCTTTGCACTTGAGAACGATTTGACCGTAGTTTCAATTGACGATCTAATCGCTTATCGCAAAGCTCATAATGTCTAATCTGGGGTCCCTTACTCCTACCTCTGCTATCCCAGAAGAGGCACTACCGCTTCTGGGATTTCAAACCTTCGGCCCAGCATCTGCACCCACTATTGCAGTAACTCACGGTTGGGCCGCTGATTCTGAATTTACCAAAAGCCTAGTCTCACTGTTTCCTAAATTTAGGATCATGCTTATCGATTTGCCTGGATATGGCAAAAGTGCCCATCTTAAGGAATATTGTCAGACTCTTGATACAGTGGCCGCAATGATTGCCTGTACGGTACCAAAGGATGCAGTACTCATGTCGTGGTCGCTCTCAACCTTATATGCCATTAGAGCATGCACCTTATATAAAGATCATTTCAAGGCTCTCATCACAGTCTGTGGCGCCCCCCGCTTCCCTGATGAGCAAGGAAATCCTGGGTTTAACCAACGCTATATAAAAAAGCTAAACGAAAGCTTTAACGAGCGCACGTTTTTGCGTCTGGTAAGACTCTTTTATTCGGTACAGGGTAACAGTGCTGGAGGTAGCACTATTGCACAGTGTTTTGCCCGCTTTAAAATTCCTCCTTTTGAGGTTTTAAACTCCGGCATCAAACATATGTTGCAAGGTGACGAGCGAGATGAGCTTACAAAGCTTTCAATTCCGGTACTACATGTATTTGGACAAAAGGATCTGCTGGTACCTGCAAAACAACAAACCGTGCTAAAAAGCTGTAAAAAATCATCTAGCTTCACCTTTGAAAACTCAGCACACCTGCCATTTATTACCGAGCCTGACAACTTTAAGGCAGTAATTGAAAAATTCATTGCTTCTCTTTAGGAAATTCCACTGATCCCCTCTAAAGCACAGATCATCCTGTAGCCATCAATAAGCCTAAAAAAAATCTAAATTTTAGATCCATCCATGCCGTTAAACAGGATAAGGTGTATTGGGCATTAAATTTAGGAGGAGACGATGGAAGTTGCAAATCTAAGCGTTGCGATCGCCCCTCCAGTATTCTCTACAGGGGCAGTAGAAGCACGCAAGGAGAATGCTGTCCGTGAGAGCATTCCACAGCTACCCCAATCTGAAAATTCAGCCAAGCTTGGATCATCTGGTGGCGATACTACTTCAGGCACCAATTCATCGCTCTATGCTCAATCTCAAGCCTTAGTTCAAAATGCAACTGAACAAAATCAAAGCAAAGATCGTAACAAAGGTCAAGGCAAGGACAAAAAGGAAGCTACCAAGCTAGAGGCTACAGGCAGTGCTCAGTCCTCAGCAAACAAAAGCACAACAAAATCCAGTAGCTCTTTATTCTCCACAACTTTCAATGTGGCTACCTCTGCGCCATCAGGAACTAGAGATTCTGCCAGACGCTCTTTTAATAAGCTACAGGATGATGCACAGGTTCATGCAAAATATTCACTCGCAATTTCAGCAAAGCTTTCAAATGATGATCAAAAGCATTTAACAGCCATTGCCAAGCGCTATAACGCTACTGCAAACATCAGGCATAAAGGCATAAATGTTGATGCCAGTATCTAATCTCTTTTGCCTCCTCCTCTCTTTAAAAGCTCCAATTTAGGTCTTCTGTGTCCCTTTATGAAACGCCTGGCTTTTCTTTGGTGCATATGTTGCAGATGCAACATTTTTAGATAAGCTTACAACAAATCTGATTTTTCCTCATGGAGGTTTTTATTATGGGTGCAATGTCTATCTGGCACTGGGTAATTTTGCTAATCGTTGTAGCTTTGGTTTTTGGCACCGGCAAGTTGCGTAATATGGGTAAAGATCTAGGCGGTGCTATCAAAGGCTTTAAGGAAGGAATGAAAGAGGAAAACTCTGACAAGGGTGAGCTTAGCCATAAGGAATAATTTAAAGCTTGCGTTTAAGGTACAAAAAGGATCTTAAAAGATGGGTATTAGCTTTACAGAAATGGTGCTGATTGCAGCTGTTGCTGTACTGGTTTTAGGCCCCAAGCAGGCAGCACAGTTGGCATTTAAGGCAGGCACTCTGTGGGGCAAGCTCAGATCCTATCTTAATGCCTTAAAACACGAATTAAATGCAGAAGGCTCTGTTTTAAACGATCAGGTAAAAACAGTAAAGGACAGTATTTTACAGGCATCAGACTCTGTAAAAGAGAGCATGGATAGCCATAATCACGACATTAATGCAAAAGAGGGGCCTCGCTTTACTGCATCCTATAAACCAGCCGCAATTTCAAGTTCGGAACTCTTAGATGAAATAGCAACGCTTAAGCTTGAAATTGCAACACTTAAGCATCCGCATAAATTCACGCGCGCAAAAATAAAGAGCACTAGGATAAGGAGACACAGCCATGTCAAATCCCGCGCATAGCACTGATGCAGCTTCGTCAATGTCAATTACCTCCCACTTAATTGAGCTCAGAGGCAGATTGATGAAGGCGATCCTTGCCTTTATTATTGTCACAGCATGCCTGATCCCATTTATGCAGGATTTGTTTGCCTATTTATCAGAGCCGCTAATGGCAGCCCTTCCTGAAGGTACCAAATTATTAGCAGTAGGTGTGGTATCACCTGTATTAGGCCCATTAAAGACATTGTTATTTTGCGCATTTACCATCTCATTGCCATTCATTGTCTATGAGCTGTGGATGTTTGTGGCTCCCGGACTTTATAAAACAGAAAAAAAAGTATTGATCCCTCTGTTAATTTCATCCTTTGTGATGTTTATTGCCGGGATCTGCTACTGCTACTTTATTGTTTTTCATTTCATCTTCCGCTTCATATCAGGCTTTGCCCCACAGGCTGTAAGTTTTGCACCTGATATCGATTCTTACATCAGCTTTGCAATCCATCTTTTTCTGGCCTTTGGTATTGCCTTTGAGGTCCCAATTGCCGTCATCGTGCTCACAGCTTTAAACGTGGTATCACTTGATAGAATGCGCCATCTGCGCCGCTATGTAATAGTAGCTGTGGTTGCCGTAGCTGCAGTCATCACTCCACCTGATGTGGCATCACAATTGTTACTGGCAATCCCCATTATCGTGCTCTACGAAATAGGATTGATGCTCTCAGCTGTCTTTTGCAAAAAAGGATCTGATGCCAAACTAAAGACAGCCTAAAAAGGTACCGCTTTTCATTTCATGCACTCCTGTCTGCCGCAAATATCTTTTGATTTTTGCGGCATTTTTTTTGAACAGATCGCACAGCAATATTGCATAAAACAACATTCAGCTTACTTTCCTAGCACAAATACAGTTATTAATGTTGCAGTTACAACATTTATGTTGTACTCTACACATATTAGATAAACAAAGCTCACAAAGGAGATTGAAAGATGAGATCAATCCTTGACATGAATGCCTTCCATCCTGAGGATTTACCCAACATTACCGATCCTGAAATTAAGAAGGAAACCGAGCGTCGCCTGAAGCTTTTCGGAGCCCCTGCTGTACTGTTCTTTAAACAGCCAATAGAGGTTGTCAAAGGTGAGGGAACCTATCTTATCGACAAAAACGGTGAAAGATACCTTGACTGCTATAACAATGTGGCTTGTATCGGTCATGGTCATCCCCGTGTAGCTGAATACGTAAATAAGCAGCTTCTAACCGTTAATACTCATACCCGCTATCTAAACAAGGTAGTTGATGATTATGCTGAAAAGCTACTATCAACCTTCCCCTCTCCACTTACCAACATTGCCCTGACCTGCACCGGAACTGAAAGTAATGATCTGGCTTTGCGTATGGCTATGTATTACACAGGTGGCAAGGGCATCATCGTGACCGACGGAGCCTATCACGGTAATACCTACCTAGTTACAATGGCATCCCCTTCTGCAACTCACGGTAAGTCAACCTCAGAGTTCGTAAAGCTGGTTCCAGCCCCTGATACCTATCGCGTAAGTGCTGATAAGGTTGGAGAGAAGTTTGCAGCTGATATTGAGGAGAAAATAAAAGAATTTGAAGCACAAGGGATCAAGTTTGCAGCTTTAATCATAGATGATATTTTCTCATCAGATGGCGTTTTTGCCGATCCTAAAGGCTTTTTAAAGGCTGCTGTTGATGTAGTACATAAGCATGGCGGTTTATACATTGCAGATGAGGTTCAGCCAGGCTTTGGCCGTACTGGTGTCATGTGGGGCTTTATGCGTCATAACGTATTGCCAGACATCGTTACCATGGGTAAACCCATGGGCAATGGCTTTCCTATGTCTGCTGCGGTAACCCGTCCTGAAATTACTGATGTTCTGGCAAAATCTACAGGCTACTTTAATACCTTTGGTGGCTCCCCTGCCGCAGCCGCAGCCGGTACTGCAGTACTTGAGGTCCTGCAGGAGGATAACCTCATAGCCAAGGCTCAGGAGAGTGGTGATTACCTGCGTGCAGGTCTTAAAGCGCTGATGCAAGATCACCCCTGCATAGGTGATGTACGTGGTGCAGGTCTGTTTACAGGATTGGAGCTTGTAAAGGATCCTCAAAGCAAAGAACCTGATGGTGAGTGTGCAACATTAATTATCAACCGTCTGTGCCATCATCATGTACTTATTGGCTGTGCAGGCAAATTAGGTAATACCCTTAAGATCCGTCCTCCGCTGCGCTTTGGTAAGGCAGATGCCGACGTATTCATTGAGGCCTTCAAAGCATCGCTTGCAGATCTCCACATTTAAGTTGCCAAAGCTCCTCTTTAATAAGGGGAGCTTATTCTCATCATTTTCTAAGAAGGCTGTCTTATTGGCATTTTTTTATGACATTCCGCTGGTAACCAATGATAACAAAGCTCCTGTTATCTGCCGTTACCTCAGCTGTTACCAGCCGTTACCTCTTTAATTTGCAGATCTGCTGTCATGCAATTTTCATGATTCTTAAGCCTTATTATCCTTGAGAGTCTATATGATCTGCACAGCTGTTACCTGCGGTTACCACTTTAAGCCTGTTATCTCGCCTAGCCATTTTCCACAAATCTAAGGCCTTATAAACTGACGCTAGAAATTGCAGATGAACTTATGCGCCTTAAAAAAACAAAGCCCCAGATACCTGAGGCCCTGCTGATATAGCTTAAGCTCTGCCTTCTACTTAGCTTTGAGGTGCATATTCATCACGAATTGCATCTAAGGCTGACAATGATTCAGGCCAGATCTGAGCACCATCAATGATAAGATTGTGCGCACTGATAAAACCAGCTTCCTCAGAGGCCAAAAACAAAGCTGCATTGGCAATATCATAGGCAGTACCCACATGTCCTAATGGCACTGAGGCCGCCATCTGCTTTACATAATCCTCTCCTGCAGCCTCCAAGCCTTCAGTCATGACATTACCAGGAGACACGGCATTTACGGTAATACCATAAGGGGCCAGCTCAATTGCCGCAGTATGCATAAAACCAAGCTGAGCAGCCTTTGAGGCACCATAGTGAGCCCAACCTGGAAAACCAGTATTTGGACCAGTTATGGAGGATGTGAGAATGATCCTGCCATGGCGCTGTTTCTTCATATAATCCTGACAGGCCCATACGGCGTGGAACATTCCCTTAACATTGGTATCCATGACATTGTCATAATCTTGATCGGTCATTTTATCGAGGCGACAATTAGGGAAAATACCTGCATTAGATAACAGGATATCGATAGTACCAAAGGTGGAGACTGCTATTTGAGCTGCCTTCTGCATATCCTCAAGGATCTTTACATCACCTGCTACAGTTATAGCCTTGCCACCATAAAACATTATTTCATTTGCAACGTCTTTGATCTTTTGCTCTGATCTTGCTATCAAAACCATATTGCAACCTTCGCGCCCAAAGGTTAATGCCATAGCCTTGCCAATACCGGAGCTGGCGCCGGTTACAATACAGGTCTTACCCTTAAGAGATGTAAACATAATTAGTCCTCCAATGAAAGATACTCGCCCTGTAGATATTTGCGACACAGATCAACCGTATCGTGAGTTATCTGTACCCCGTTTTCTGCGGCATAAGGCACCTCAGAATGAGAGGCACACCATGCACAAAGCTCAATGCGACGAAGAATAGAAAAAGTAGGAAGCATGGAACGCTCTTCATCAGAAAGCCTATGTACGCTTTCATACCCCTTAACCCAAGAGCGCGCAAATTTATCAATATCTGGTGACTGCTCCATAAAAGATAAGGCCGCACCAAAATCAAACATATAGTAGCCAAAGCCCATATCATCAAAATCTATGACCTGTAGCTTTTCACCATCTACAAGTAGATTGGTAGCACGCATATCACCGTGAATGATGCCAAAACGATCAGGAGCGGTGCCAAATTTCAAAACCTGAGGTTTGACTATCTCCAAAGTCTTGGCAAAAATTTTCTCTCCTTCATCATCTAATCCCAATGATGCCTGCCACGGGCCCCAGAAAGCATGCGCTCCTATGATCCCTTCATAATCCCAACGACGACGGGTAAACCATTGAGGTCGTTGCCAGATCTTTGCATGCTGATGCAGACGGGCAGTAATTGCACCTAACTTTTCAAACCAATAAGCCAAATCTTTTTGCTCAAGATCAGGCTCCCTGCCAGGCAACCTTTCAAAGGCCACCGCCTGACGGTGCTCATCATCTAAAGCAAGATCAACAATGTAATCACCGTCAACAGACAGTTGCGGTTTTGCTGTATCAACTACATGAGATTCAACAAGAGAATTGATAAAAGCCATCTCCGAGCGAATAGCCTCAGGCGATGAATAACCGCTACGCTGCATACGTACGACTATCTGACGGTTAGTATTAGGATCGGTTGCCATGAAGGTGGCATTCTCAGAAAGATTAATAAGCTTAGCGGTGGCATCAGGGCCCATTCCCCATTTAGATAGGCCCATCTGCGCCATCTTGGTCAGAGTCTTAACAGTTTGCGGTTCGTATTCCTTGCTCATTGTGGATCTCCCTTGCACGAAATTTGTCTGTTCTCACAAATTTTGTTGTACTTTTCACATCAAAGTAGTATTTTGACCGTGTACAGTCAATATCAAGAACATTTTGGTGCAAGTTCCACATTTGATTTTTGGTATCACAACTGCCTATTACTAAAACAGTACTTAATCGGAGGTACTACCATGACTGATCTATCTCGCAGATCATTTCTCAAGGTTTTAGGCGCCACCACCGTGGCCGCTGCTGCCCCGCTCTCTTTCTCATCTAAAGCTTTTGCAGCTCGCGACAAGGAGCTAAATATCCTCTGCTGGGAAGGCTATAACTCCGCAGATGTGCTTGATCCTTATCGCAAACTCACCGGAGCTGAGGTTCGTGCCGAATCAGCAACTAACGATCCAACTATGGTCAATAAGCTCCGTGCAGGTGAAACCAAGGTTTGGGATCTAATCAACGTTAACAATCCATGGGCCCGTCGTCTGCTCTATCCTGAAAACCTCATCAAGCCCTTAAACCGCGAGGAATTTGAACCCTTCTTTGAGAAGATGCTCCCTGCGTTCAAGCCTCCATATAGCTGGGCAATGAGCGAAGATGGCAAAGAGCTTTTGGGCATGGCTCAGCGCTTTGGACCATTTAACTTCGTGGTAAATACCGACAAGATCTCTCGTGATACTGCAGAGAAGGTAGGCTGGAAACTGTGGGCAGATAGTTCACTTGACGGCAAATTCGGTATTCAGGAATCTGATGACTGGAACGTAGTAGACATCTTCATGGTCGCAGGCGTTGATCCCTACAAACCACATACCGAAGAGGATTTTGCCAAGTTTGAAGAAGCCGCCAAGCATATTTTCGGTAAAGCCAAGATCGTCGGTGATATTGCTACACTGAACCAAGCTCTAGTAAACGGCGACATTACCTGCTATTTGTCAGGTGGTACCTATACTGCATCCCTTGCCCGTGCTGAAGGCGAGATGAATATCCGTGCGATCTCTCCTCTTGAAGGTGCATTAATGTGGGTTGAATTGACCTCTGTGGTTAATAATCCTGAGATCAGTCCGTTAGCAACTGACTTCCTAAAATATGTACAGCAGCCTGAGGTTGCCAAGACCGTAGCCTTTGCCGAGGGCACATTCAATCCTATTACCCAGATGGGTAACCCTGACTGCCTCAAGCTCTTTACTAAAGACGAGCTTGACGCCATTCAATACGACTCTCTTGAAGAAGAGATGGCCCGTTCTCGTGCCTACGATATTGTTCCTGACTACGACAAGGCACACGACATCATGGTCGAGGCCAAGCGTCAGCGTTGATTTCTGTTCCTGGCTAATGCCATTTGCCCAGATCCTGCGATCTGGGCTTTTTTTATTGAAACAGCACTGGGCAAAGTCCCACACGAAATGCTTCCCTAATGATCCGTAAAAATGCGATCCAGATCACTTTTAATTCATAGTGCCACATTGTGGCACAAACCACACATCAAATGTGGCACTCCACAATATTTATGTTGCACAACACACAAAAAACACCTAATTTAAAGTCAATGAATGTCATGTTTTAAAACTAATAGGACTCACAAGTCTTTTCACAAAGGAAGATCAGCATGAACAAAGATCAAGAAATCAAAGAGACCCCGAGCTCTGCTATAAGGAGCGGTGATACTTTACTAGATTTGGTACATGTCTGCCGCTCATTTGATGGCATTAAGGTTATCAAAGACGTAAACCTTAAGATAAAGAAGAATGAGTTCTTCACCCTTGTAGGACCTTCAGGATCTGGTAAAACAACTATTCTCAAAATGCTTGCAGGTATGGATCAGCCTACAACAGGTGACATTGTACTTTCAGGTCAGTCAATCAGCACTCTGCCACCTGACAAACGACCAACCTGCATGGTTTTCCAATTTCTAGCCCTATTCCCACACATGACTGTAGGTCAGAACATCGAATTTCCTATGCGCATAAAAGGAATACCTCGTGCAGAACGCACCTACAGAGCCCAAGAGCTTATGGACATGGTGTCGCTTCCTGAAAACTACTACAACAAAAACGTTATGAAATGCTCAGGTGGTGAAAGACAGCGTGTAGCTATTGCCAGAGCCTTTGCCTATGATCCGGAAATTCTGCTCTTTGATGAGCCGCTATCTGCAATTGATGCCAAACTTAGAAAAACATTGCAAAAAGAGCTCAAGGAACTGCATCATCGCTCAGGCAAGACCTTCATCTACATTACTCACTCCCTTGAGGAGGCCATGTACATGTCAGATAGGGTGGGAGTACTTAAAGCAGGACAACTACAACAAGTTGGTACTCCTGAGGAAATCTACCGTCATCCAAACTCTCGTTTCGTAGCATCCTTTATCGGTGATACCAATATATTCCCCGTAAAAATCCGTGCTGAGGGTGGTTATGAGTCATCAGATCTTCCGGGCAAGGTATTAAAGCTTGATCCAATTCCAAAGGAGCTTGAGGGCTACATCATCGTACGTCCCGAATCGTTGCGCATAGTGTCAGATGAAAGTGAGGCTGATAACGTCATCAACTGCCGTATGGGAGATGTATTCTCCTTAGGCTCCCGCTCACAGTACCTACTAAGTTGCGGCAAGAAGCAGATCACCTTAGAAATGCCTCACGGGGCTGCAGAATCTCTTCAAGCTATGACTGAGGTAAAACTTGGCTGGGATGCAAAGGACGCGGTATTTGTAACCGAGTAAGGATGAATAATTATGAGTAAGTCGTCAAAGGCAGGGCTCATAGAGACCTTGCAAGATTTCATAAGAAGCAAGGGTGGACGCTGTGCTATACCGGTCTATCTTCTGATGCTAATTGGCTTTATTGCCCCCTTGGTGATGGTCGCAGGATTTTCCGTGGCCACCCCTCGAACCTTCAAAGCCTTCACCAGTTTTACTCTTGAAAACTTTACTGCTATGTTCCAAGGATCGGTATGGACATCCTTTGCCTGGTCTATTGGACTTGCAGCCTTTACCACCGCCATATTGGTACCTATATGCTATCCAGTTGCAGTAGCAATGGTCCGTGTTCTAGGTCCAAAATGCTCAGCTTTAGTTAGTATCCTATTTGTCTTCCCTATGTTCGTATCCGAAAACGTCCGTCTCTACGGATGGATCCTATTTTTCATGAAGAAAGGCATTTTAGACGGCACCATGCAGTTATTAAATGGTAACGGACCTGATGTTCTTTATACGCCAGGAATGACAGCTTTTGGACTTATCTACTCCTATCTACCCTATATGCTCTTCCCTGTGGTACTCGGAGTTGCCATGGTACCAAAAGATCTCATTACAGCAGCAAGAGATCTAGGTTCAAGCCGTTTCCGTACTTGGAGAGAAATTGAATTACCCCTTGCAATGCCAGGCGTTTTGATTGGTATGCTGCTTACCTTTGTACTTTCAGCTGGTGCAATTTCGGAGTCTAAGATCGTTGGCGGAGAATCTGTAATGGTGGTAACCAATGAAATTGATATTGCCTTCTCTTACTCTCAAAACTGGCCATCAGGTGCTGCTTTGGCAGTAGTGCTAACTCTTATCATCGGCGGTCTGACCATCTTTGCCTTTAGCAAGCTCGATCTTGACCGTATTCTTGGCAGATCATAGGAGGACATCATGGAAAATACTCGTACCTCACGTGCTGCAGCAGACTTTGTAAAGCTTTGGACTGTCATAGTTCTGCTTTTTATCTATCTGCCTGTTTTTTGCGATGCAATTACATCATTGTCAAAAGGTCGTTACTTCTCATTTCCGGTAAAGAAATGGTCTTTAACGTGGTGGGATAAAACAGTTAACTCTATGGAGATCAGTTCTCTGGTTTCAAACTCACTTTGCATAGCCTTAACTGTTACCGTGATCTCCACCATAATTGCTTTTTTCGGCGCCATGGCCTTTGCCAGATTTGACTGGAAGGGACGTAAGCTTTACCAAAAGCTAATACTGCTCCCCATATTTTTCCCACAGCCAGTATTAGGATTAGCCCTATTACTGTGGTTTAACGCTGTTGGAATTCCGCTTTCATGGCATACAGCAGTATTTGCCCACCTTGTGTGGATCACACCTGTTGTAACTCTGGTTATTGCAATTCAGGTCTATGGTTTCGATCCTGCGCTAGAGGATGCCGCCCGTGATCTTGGAGCCTCACGCTCACAGATCTTCTTCATGGTGACCCTACCGGTATTATGGCCAGGCGTATGGTCAGGAATGCTCTTTGCCTTTTTGCTATCATGGGGCAACTTCCCGTTATCCCTGTACACTACCGGTATCGATAATACCGTACCTAAATGGCTATTCTCCAAAATGGCAGCAGGTTATACACCTATGGTCCCAACACTTGGAACCTTATCAACACTTGCCGCAGCAGGAGTCATGATAGCAGGTGGTCTTATCGTATTCCTTTTAAAACGAAGCCGCGCACACGCTCACAGCTAAATTACACGCTAATCAGGTAAAATATTAAGCCGCAAATTGTTCACTCAATGCGGCTTTAGTTTTCGGAGATATAAAGATGCAGGTTAAAAAGAAAGACAAGCTTAATAAATCAGAACGCCATGCCCTAATTCGCAATAAGCTTAAAAGCTTTCCTGCAATTCGTGTCTCTGAGCTTGCAACCGATATCGGTGTATCTACTGAAACCATTCGTCGTGACCTTGCAGAGCTTGAAGAAGAAGGCTCTATTCACCGTACCTATGGCGGTGCCTCAAGACCTATGGATCCAGAGCCAGGCGTCAGTGAGCGTGATCATTTATTCTCTCGCCAACGTGAAGCCATAGCTCAGCATGTTGTAGCAGAAGTAAAAGATGGAGAGGTCTTAATCATAGGCAGTGGAGCAACTACTATCCATGTTGCCGTACGCCTAGCTGCTGAGAAAAAGAAGCTAACCATCTTTACCGACTCTCCACTAATTGCCTCTGAGCTTGCACAAAATCCAACCTTCAAGGTGCATCTGTTGCCAGGACTCTTCAACGAAATAGAAAAATGCGTATATGGTCCTGAAACCATCAATTATCTATCAAGGATCTATGCCAATCATGTGATCCTTGGAGCCTCAGGCCTTACAGGAGATGGCGTATCAAACTTCGACCCAGAAATTGCAGAGACATACCGTGCTATGACTCATCGTGCAACAAACTGCATTGTAGCAGCGGACCACTCTAAGATAGATAAAAGTGCCGTCTCCATTTATGCTGAATGGAATGAAGTATCTGAATTAGTAACAGACTTAGAACCTGCCGATGAGGAACTACTTTTGGGGCTAAAACTGGGACATGTAAAAATTAGCGTGGTTGAAGCAAAAACATTCTAATATGTTTGATAGCAGACAATAGATAACTTAACGGCTCAAATGCTTGGCTGGAATCATTTCAGTCTCAGGCTTTTCGAATCCCAGCTTTTCATACACTTCTAAAAAGTCGTATTGAAGTTGCTCATTGTTAATCAAAGGATCAGTTTGAGTATTAGTTAGATATTCAACCTGATCAATTCCTTTCTGACTGAAGACATCAGAAATTGTCGATTTACTCTCATCAGAGATAACGTCGTAATATCTTTTGGCAATAAAACAAAGATCATAAAGATCTCGAATTTTATCTCGCCCCATATATGCAAATGATTTTAGCTTCACAAGTTGATCAATACTGTAAACTCTTATATTTTCAATGGTGTTAACACGCGCTGTATTGATAGCCTGATTTCTATAGGAAACCTCTATTTTAAGTTTGTGATCAGCATTGCCATAATCTATCAGACAACGCTTTACAGTTTGCGTATCCTTGGGAACTTTAAAATTAAAATGCCTTTTTTCGCAAAAGCGTCTCACATGTTCCTTGATATCCTGTTTAGCGCAATCTAAATCAATATCTTCAGAAAAGCGATTTAAACCGTAGCAAAGCATCAAGGCAGTCCCACCTTTTAGCACAAACTGATCTGTAAAACGGTTTAGATAATTTAAAAAATCCACCATTACTTCTTTATGCCGAGGCTGCCATGCTAAATCAAAGTTCATGCATTTGCTCCTTGGATAAAACGTAGCCATTTCATCTTATATTCATGTTCCATGAATTTGGAGATTAATTTCCAATTTGATTGAAACCTAAGCATCAAGACTTTTGAAAAAATTATACTGTCATATAGATCGTTACAAATATAGTCATTATTTAAGCCTTGCGCATTAGAGAAATCTCCATCACAGATTAAGTCCAATACGGCCCTAATATGATTTGCAACGTTATATCTTTCAACGTGAAATGGAATTTTCTTATTACTTTCAATGCCGAAATCTTTAAAGATACTCTTATTACTATCCTTGAGATTTAACTTAGTCCATTGGATGCCATACGTATGCCAATCACCTGTTGTATCCAAAGAGCATGGGATATTTAGTGCTTGAACTCCAGTTAAATAAATCATAAAAGCTCTTTTGCAGATATTAATGAGACTAATGAACTAAAGTTTTTAGATACTCTTGCTCAATCTCTTTCTCTTCTTCAGGAGACAATTCCTTAACAGGAGCATCATCTTCAGTATTTTCATCACGCATGTAATTATCAACAATCTCCTCTTCTACAAACCATTCTGGTGACTTATAGGAGATCTTATTGACATACCACAGTCTATCACCCTTGGGAGTCTTAACTACAGCCTCATCATCCTGAGCCTTCCCCAGCAAGGCCTTAGCCATAGGCGAATCGATAGAAATATAATTAGAGCGCCCAAAGATTTCCTCGCCACCTACAATACGGATCTGCATAATGGTACCGTCATCATCTGCTTCAATCTCTACATAGGCACCGAAGAAGACCTTACCCTCCTGCTGACGGTTATATTCACAAACCTGAAGATCATTTAATCGATGACGTAAGAATCTAATGCGGCGGTCAATCTGACCTAATAAACGCTTGTTGTAATGATAATCAGCATTCTCTGATCGATCGCCTAAACTTGCTGCCCAAGATACCTTGGCCGTGACATCTGGACGTTTGACATTCCATAGGTAATCCAACTCTTTATGCAACTGTTCATAGCCGTCATGCGTGATATAAGGCAGTGTCATAATTTCTTTCCTTTCTAAAAGCAAGAACCCGGCATGTATAACACGCCGGGTTCTATTTTAGCTTACTGACAGATGTCAGTTAACTAAATTTTAAATTAGAGCTGAGGACCAGCAGCCTTCAAGACGCCATCCTTATCGAACTCTGCAAACTTAACAAAGTTCTTCTGGAAACGCTGTGCCAAATCCTGAGCCTTAGCTTCCCAATCCTTAACGTCAGCATAGGTGTCACGAGGATCGAGGATCTTAGGATCAACACCAGGTAACTCAGTAGGAACGGTGAATGAGAAGACAGGAACAGTCTTAGTAGGAGCCTTATCGATAGAACCGTCTAAGATAGCGTCGATGATGCCACGGGTATCCTTAATGGAAATACGTTTGCCAGTGCCGTTCCAGCCAGTGTTAACGAGGTAAGCCTTAGCACCAGACTTTTCCATACGCTTAACGAGAACGTCAGCATAGGTGGTAGGAGGCAGTGACAAGAATGCAGCACCGAAGCAAGGTGAGAAGGTAGGAGTAGGCTCAGTAATACCACGCTCGGTACCAGCTAACTTAGCGGTGAAACCAGAGAGGAAGTAATACTTGGTCTGGTTTGCATTCAACAATGAAACAGGAGGCAACACACCGAATGCATCAGCGGACAAGAAGATCACGCGGGTAGCAGCAGGGCCCTTGGAGATAGGCTTAACGATGTTGTTGATGTGGAAAATAGGATAAGAAACGCGGGTATTCTCAGTGACAGACTTATCAGCAAAGTCAACCTTGCCGTCAGCGTCAGTGGTTACGTTCTCAAGCAATGCATTACGCTTGATTGCGTTCCAAATATCAGGCTCATTTTCCTTAGAAAGGTTGATAACCTTAGCGTAGCAACCGCCTTCAAAGTTGAAGACGCCGTCGTCGTCCCAACCGTGCTCGTCGTCACCGATGAGTAAGCGCTTAGGATCGGTAGAAAGGGTGGTCTTACCAGTGCCAGAGAGGCCGAAGAAGATAGCGGTCTCTTTGCCATCCTTAGAGGTGTTGGCAGAGCAGTGCATTGCAGCGATGCCCTTCAAAGGTAAGTAGTAGTTCATCATGGAGAACATGCCCTTCTTCATCTCGCCACCGTACCAGGTGTTGAGGATGATCTGCATGCGCTCAGTGAGGTTGAACACAACAGCGGTCTCAGAATTGAGGCCTAACTCTTTGTAGTTCTCAACCTTTGCCTTGGCAGCGTTCAAAACAACGAAGTCAGGGGTGAAGTTCTTGAGTTCTTCCTCAGTAGGACGGATGAACATGTTGGTTACGAAGTGAGCCTGCCAAGCAACTTCCATTACGAAACGAATTGCAAGACGGGTGCTAGCGTTAGCGCCGCAGAAGCAGTCAACAACGTAAAGGTTCTTGTTGGAAAGCTCTTTACCAGCTAAATCCTTCAAGACATTCCAAGACTCAGTGCTCAAAGGCTTGTTATCATTCTTGAAGCCTTCGGAAGTCCACCAGAAGTTGTCCTTAGAAGTGTCGTCCTTGACGATGAACTTGTCTTTAGGAGAACGGCCGGTGTAAACGCCGGTCATAACGTTAACAGCGCCCATCTCGGTGACAACGCCCTTCTCGTAGCCCTCAAGACCAGCAACGGTCTCGTCTGCGAAAAGCTCTTCATAGGTGGGGTTGTACTTGATGCTAGCAGCAGCAGTAATGCCATACTTGGCTAACTGAAGATCGTCATAAGACTTCATTAGTGTTTTCTCCAAAAAAATCCGAGATTCTCGGTTTTCAAAAATTGCTCCGATAATGATACAGGATTTTTTGCGTTTCGCGCACTTTTGTGAATAATTTTCGTGCTCGTATGGAAGCGCATTACTCTGCGCTTTATCCCTTTTATCCAGATTTTAAGAATTCTTGTTCTTCATCACATTCAAAAGCGGAAATTTGACAACTAAGGTATAATTTCACAAGTTTAAGAATTAAAAGCTGTTTTCTACTATCGAACAGCATAGAAAATTAAGGTTCATCATGAGCAAAATTACTGTATCCGACAAGGCTCAGGAATATTTCCTTAGCATCATCAACAAGCAGAATATGAAGGGCTTGGCAATCCGCCTTACAGCAACCAATGTAGGTACTCCCGGTGTTCAATGCGGTATTTTGTACTGTCCTAAGGAATACATCACTTCAAATGACGAACACTTTAAGATGAAAGGCTTTGAAATAGTGATCGATCAGTCCGTTGCCGAATATCTTGATGAATCAGTAATCGATTTAAGCAAGGATGAAAATGACGAAGATTTACTCACCTTCCATGCTCCAAATCTCAATAAGAATCCATTGGGCGAAAATGCAACCATCAAAGATCAGATTGCTCACTTTATTGAAGCAACTGTAAGTCCATCCCTAGCAGGTCATGGCGGTGCAGTTGAATTTGTCGATTTCACTGAAGAAGACGGTGCCGTCAAGGTCAAATTTGAAGGTGGTTGCATGGGTTGCTCCATGGCATCCCTAACTCTTCAGGACGGCATTAAGAGCCAGCTAGTTCAGGCCTTCCCTGGTGTTGTTAAAGAGGTAATTGACGTTACCGAACATGTAAAGACCGACGAAACCTACGCTTAATAGACAGATTTAAAGGTCATAAAGGAAGGCTCAAGCCTTCCTTTTTTATTTCGGAGACAAAAACTTATTAAAGCGCAGAAATAAGGCTTTTGCTGTGGATTTTTATTTTTAACTTATGGTGTAGCAACAAAAATTGAGTTTTACAGCAAAACGATGCTCTATGTATCTAAGATAGTGATTTATCCGCCATTTTATCAACATCAGCTTACTTTAGGATCCTACACGAATAACAAAACCTGTCTAGTTTCATTCTTTCTGTGCAAAAACCGCTACATGCTAGGTCTAAGTCCGCAAAAGTCATTTCTGTTCTTCAAATTTGGCTCTATAACGTGTTTAGATGAGCTATCCTTGCGAAATGGCGTAAATAACGGTTTTATCGCACTTTTATTTTTTCAGATTATGGTGTAGCAACCTGAACTGGTTTTTGTAGCAAAATCATGGTTGATAAGTCTTAAATAACGATTTATCAGCCATTTACTCAACATCATCTAACTTCAAAAGTTTACACAAACAGTACACGAAAAAAGCCCCCGAAATCTTAGATCTCAGGGGCTCACCATTAGCTGGGACAATCAATGTCCCTATTTTTAGACCAAAACTTATTCACCAAGCTTGAGTAAATCGGCTTCAGTGGTGTCATCACCAATGGTAACTAACTCAGTGCCAGTAAGTTTGCAGAACAAAGCAATATCAGCGCGGGTCAAAGCAGTGGAAACAACGCTGTGGTGTGCACCACCGGCATAGCACCATGCTGCAGTACCAATACGGAAGTTTGGTTTATGACGATACATGATACGAGCAACAGGCAGATTAGGCATAGGCTTAGGCTGCTTTACAAGCTCAATGTCAGCGCAGATAACACGGAAACGATCACCCATATCAACTAGGGTAACCTGAATACCATCGCCTACAGCGCCGTCGAAGATTAAACGTGCAGGATCTTCTTTACCGCCAATGCCCAAAGGAAGAACCTGAATATCAGGCTTGGTAGCAGCAAAGTTTACGGGAACCTCAAGCATGTGAGATGCAAGCTCAAGCTCCTGTCCTGCGGTCAAATCATAGGTGTAATCTTCAATGAAGCCTGTTACGCCTTCACGACCCTGGGACATAGCCATGAGTACTGCAGAGAAAGCAGAAATCTTATAGTCACCCTCAGGACCAAAGCCAATGCCCTTACCCATAAGATTCTGAGCAGCAAGACCAGGTAGCTGCTTTAAGCCATGAAGATCCTGGAAGGTATCAGCAAAAGCACCCAAGCCATTCTTCTTTAAGAACTTCTCAAGACCCACTTCATACTTAGCCTGCTCACGCACAGCGTCGATCTTGTCAGTCTTCATGGTGTACTTGGAGGTGTACTCAGCCATCTTCTCGTCGATCTCAGCATCAGTCACTGCGTTGATAACTTCAACGAGATCACCTAAGGCAAAGTAATTGCACTCCCAGCCATATTTAATCTGGGACTCAACACGATCGCCATCGGTTACAGCAACTTCACGCATGTTGTTACCAAAAGAGGCAACCTTCAGATGCTTGGAGAAATTGATAGCACGAGCTACGTCGATAAACTTCTTGATTTCATCCAAAACGTCCTCATGCTCATAGTAGCCAGCAACTACCTTGTGAGGAATACGCATACGGGAAAGAATAAAACCATACTCACGATCACCATGAGCAGCTTGGTTCAAATTCATGAAGTCCATATCGATGGTATCGTAAGGAAGCTTCTCATTGGCCTGAGTGTGTAAATGCAGCAAAGGCTTTCTTAATTCCTGTAAGCCCTTGATCCACATCTTTGCAGGAGAGAAGGTATGCATCCAAGTCATAACACCGATGCAATCATCATCACAGGAAACTTTACGCAAGTCAGCAATGCAAGCTTCAGAGTTAACTACAGTAGGTAATAACTCAACTTCACAAATTCCCTTAAATTTTTCATTGAAGAAAGCGGTCATGCGAGCTGCATCTGCAGCAACCTGCTTTAAGCACTCATCACCGTAGAGGTCCTGAGAACCAACGACGAAATAAAGCTTATCCATCTGTATTTACCTTCTAATAAATAAAGTAAGAAACCTAAAAAATCTCTCCGCTGATGCGGAGAGGTTGAAAATTACTTAATAACAGTGAGTGAATCGCGATCTGCGAAGATTGCTACGAATACCAAGAAGATAATGCCCTGAATAAGCTGCATCATCTGAGTAGTAAAGCCAATCATGTTCAGACCAGAAATGAGGATCACATAAAGCAGTGAACCAACTACGCAGTTTGAGAAACGGACCATGGCACCACCGGAGATTGGCATACCGCCTAACACCAAAGCGATGAGGATCTGGGTCTCTAACTGATTACCGCCTGAGGAGGTAACTGAACCGACCTTAATTGCTGACATAAAGGCAGCAAAACCGGTGATGCAGCCTGCTAAGACGTAGACGAAGAACTTCATGCGATCGGTACGAATACCAGAGAATTTAGCAGCCTTTTCACCTGCACCAATTGCTCTTAAGTCAGTACCAAAGCGGGTGAATGTAAATGCTACGAAGCCGATCAGAACCACGATAGCGGTAACAGTTACCTTGAAGGTAGTAGAGTCAATCTGAACAAGAGCTGCAGAACCTGCAACAGGAGAATTAGTGGTTAAGAACTTAATTAAGCCACGGAACAGGAACATGGTACAAATTGTCACAATGAACGATTTTATCTTTCTATTCACATAGAAATAACCGTTAATTGCGCCAATGCATCCACCAGTACAAATACCGCCAACAATTGCCAACGGAATACTGTAGTGAGAGAGCATGCATATGACAATTGCAGACAGACCTAGAATTGAACCTTGAGAAAAGTCCAAGCCGCCCATCGACATAATAAAGAACACGCCCATGGAGGCAATCATGGTTACATAAACTTGGGACATAACCAAGGGCAGGCGTTTTACCATTCTGCCATCTGTTAAGAAGTTAAACAGAATGAACATGATAATAAGACCTGCAATAGGCAATAAGGCACGCACCAATCTCCAGGTACGCTGCTTCTTAAGCTGATTTAATTTCTGAATATCTACAGTAGCTTCAGTCATGATTATTCCTCCTCTATTAAACCATCATTGAAATCAATGAGTGTTCATTGAGGTCTTTACTACGAAGTGTTTCGCCGTTGAGAGCGCCATCTTTCATGATGATGATGCGATCACACATACCGATAAGTTCCATGAGTTCCTCAGAGATCATGATGATGGACTTACCTTGCTTTCTCATTTCATCCATCAGCTGGTAAATATCCTGCTTGACCTTGATGTCGATACCGCGGGTAGGAGAATCAAGCACCACCAGATCAGAGCCCTTACCAATCCAACGAGCCAATACAACCTTCTGTTTATTACCGCCAGATAGCTCAGATACGAACTGATCAGTGTTCTGCATCTTAACTGACATCTCCTTGGCAAACTTTTGAGCAAATTCCTTGATCTTGGACCAAGAAATGAACTTAGTCTTGCCAACGGTCAATTTATTGAGGGACGGCAATGCAATGTTGTCGCGAATTGACTGATTGATAACGATGGATTCGTTATCACGATCCTTTGAGGTATATGCAATGGAATTCTTAATTGCAGTAGGAATATCGTTAATGGCTGTACCATCTGCAAGAGTGACAGAGCCTTCACGGTCAAAGCTTGCACCAAAGATCGCCTTACCAATCTCATGCATGCCAGACTCTGACAGTCCGCCAAAGCCTAAGATTTCACCCTTGTGCAGGTCAAAGCTTACATCATGAATGATGCCAGGTACGGTTACATTACGAACTGAGAGCACAACCTCATCAGAAATCTTTTCACCATAATCAGCACGATAGTAGTTACCGGTCATCTCACGGCCTACCATCAGCTTCTTGATGTCTTCCTCGGTGACATCAGAGCTCTTAACGGTGTCGATATAGGTACCATCACGCAAGATAGTAATGGTGTCAGATTTATCCAATACTTCAGGGAGATCGTGGGAAATGAAGATCACGGTACCGCCTTCCTCACGAATGCGGTTCATGTGCTTATAGAGCTCTTCACGGCCTTCCTGGGACAATGCAGTAGTGGTTTCGTCAATAACGACAATCTTTGGCTTGAAATATGTTGCCTTTACGATCTCTATTAACTTACGATCCTCGAAGTTGTAGTTATCAACAAGATCTGAGGCCTTAATTCTGTCAAAGCCATACTGCTTTAAGAGACGATCTGCCTCAGCATTCATAGCCACAGTATTACGGAATACTCCGCCATGAATGAAGCGCTCTTCATGGCCTAAGAAGATATTCTCAGCAACGGTAAGACCTGAGAGGGTTCCTAATTCCTGCACGATAATAGAGATGCCATGATTATTAGCATCAACCTGATTTTTAGAATGGACCTCTTCCCCATCAAGAATGAATCTGCCACAGCCTGGATCCATGCTGTAGATGCCGCAAAGCATATTGGTAAGAGTTGATTTACCAGAGCCGTTTTCACCGATTAGAGCGTGAACTTCACCCTTATTGATATTGAAGGAAACGCCCTTCAAGGCCTTAGTAATACCGAAGCTCTTGGAGATATTCTCAACTTGTAATCTCACTTCGCTATTTTTCTGTAAATTAATATCGCTCATTTTCTCGCCTCTTATTTAACAATTTCACCCTTGGTGACCTTAGTGGTCAGAGTGATGATGACGAGCAAAGCCAAACCGGTAATAACGTCCTGAATAGCTGTAGGCGCGCCTAGAGAGATGAAGCCGAAGAAGATGATGTTAACAATGAACTCACCTAGGATGATGGCCTGCAACGGAATACCGTATTTCATGAATGCCAAGCCAAAGAAGCAACCCATGGTCGGAATAAAGTTACGGGACATGGAAGCCATGCCTGTTACAGCAACCATTGATGAACCATAGGAAATGGTCAAAATAGCCATAGCGCCGAAGAAGGCACCTGACAAGATGAAGGCTAAGATTTTGTACTTATTAACATTAATACCCATATTTTTGGCCACAAACTCATCTGAGCCGATAGCGTAGGTATAAGTACCGAATCTGGTGTAATTGAGAATGACGTAGGCAAGAACAAAGGTAATCACAGCCAAAATGATGTTACCAGGCATAGAACCAAAGCCACGGAGGTTTGAAGGCAGAGTCTGCTCAACACCACCTGCCATATAGTTTGCCAAGGATTCATAAATAAGAGCTAGGCCTGCAGTTACGATCATGGAAGGAATGCGCAACTTCACATAAAAATAACCATTGCACAAACCAACTAAGGCACCAGTTACTAGACATCCCACAACCAAACCGAAGTAACCTAAATCTAGACCTGTTGCTAACTGGCAACCGATAATGCCAGACAAAATAATGTTGGCACCAATGGAGAAGTCGAACAGGCCCATATCCATCACGAAATAGAAGCCAACAGCACCAACAGTAGTAATTAAACTTGCCTGAAAATAGCTTAGCAGGTTAGAAGGCGAACCAAAGTTGTCAGGGGTGAGCACCTTGAAAATCGCCCAAGACAAGAATACCAAGGCAATCAACACGATATAGCCTTTGGTAGCTCCGGACAGGTTTTTGAATCCAGTCATATTGTTTTACCCGACCACATCTGATGGCGCTACAGGAAACAAAGGACGTTTCACATACAGATGCGTTGTTATTAGTTTTGGATAGCAACCTTAGATAAGCAAATGTTTACCCTTTTGTGCTGATTACGCCTGACACAAAAGACAGATCTCTCTACCCGTTTTACTAAATAGCTTAAAGGGCCTTGCTTTAAAATCAATGCAACCGCTTGCGATTTTTAGGAGGAACGCACGTTTTTGAACTAATTTTGTCTCTTTTTATGAACCAGATCACATTTTTTAAAACAAATATTTTTAATTAAGAAAACGCATATAAATGCCTGTTTTTTTAGTTAACTGCTTACTATTTAAGAGTTTTTTACTAATTTGCGATTAGCACCGTGTCATTTCGGCACTTACCGTTTGCAATATTGTGAACCGTAACAAGCCTACAACACTAAGAAAATTTTATTTCTAACTGTTTTTGGCTTTTATATCAGTGTGTTACTGAATTTTTTACCCAGTTATCGAGATTTTCTACCAAGAATTTAATAAAAATGTGATCTCCGCACACGTTTACGGTGTCATATTTTTTCTACAATTGAAACCAGAGGGTATCAGTGTGAACCATATTACTTGGATAGCGCTCCCCAACTATTCAGCTTGCGGAAGTCAGCTGTAACAACATAGGGAAATAAAAATATGAAATTTACCTTGAAGAAAGTAGCATTTGCTGTCGCCTGCACCACCTTTGCAGCCAGCATCGCAGGTTTTTCTACTAGCGCACAGGCTATTGAAAACAGCGAAATTAAGATCGGTGTTTCCATCTGGTCATCAACCGACGTTTTAGGCTCTCAGTGCAAGCGTATCCTCGACAAAGCAGCTGAGTCCCTCGGTGTTCAGGTTCAATACGTTGACCAAGGCCATATCTCTGAAAAAGTTACCGCATCAGTAGAGCAGTTGGCTGCAGCAGGTTGCCAGGGCGTGATCATCTGCAACGCATCTGATACTGAAATGACCTCCGCAATCAAGACTGCAAATGAGTATGAAATCTATCTAACTCAGTTCTTCCGTATCATTTCTAAGGACGCATCTCCTGACATCTATAAGATGGCAGTTGATTCCCCATACTACATCGGTGCAGTGCACGAGAACGAGCCTGACAACGGTGAGAAACTCGTCAACATCCTTATCGACAAGGGCTGCCGTAACATCGGCTTGATCGGCTGGGAGCAGGGCGACGCTACTTGGTTAGGCCGCTGGACTGGTTACAAGGCCGGTGTTGAGAAATGGAACAAGGCCCACGCCGATGATCAGGTAACTCTATCTGAGCCTCAGTATGCAGGTACCTCCTCTGAGGGTGGTTCAAAGGCTGCAGAAGCTTTGATGGCAGCAAATCCTAAACTTGATGCTTTGATCCCTGCTGGTGGTGGTGGTGATCCTTTACAGGGCGCTATTGCTGCTGTTGAGCGTGCTGGCAAGACTGGCAAGATCCACATCGTTTCAACCGACTTCCTCCCTGATCTTGGTGAACGTCTTGCTAATGGCTCAATGGCCGGTGAGTCTGGCGGTCACTTCTGCGATCCTCTGTTCGCATTCATGATGACCTACAATGCCATCAAGGGTGACTACAAGGACTTTGAGGGTAAATTTGAAGACTTCAAGTTCCCTTACCTATTCGTATCCTCCACCAAAGACTTTGAAGGCTACGACCAGTACTTCGTCAAGCAGCTCCCTTATACCTCTGAGGAGTTAGTAGCAATGTCAAAGCTTGACATCGCAGGTCTTGAGGCTGCTGCTGCTAAGCTGTCCGTTGCTGATGCCGCTGCACGTGCTAAATAATTGGTAGTTTGATTAAATTACTGAGTAAGGCAGGATTAAATATCCTGCCTTTTTAATTGCATGAGATCAATCATGTCAGACAAATGAGAATTAACAGACAGGATAACTCTAGGACATCAAAGTCCTAGATATCATTCACTGGTAAGATCGCGTGTTAATAGGGATCGTGCTGCATCAGCACCATTTTTACCACGGTAGAGCACTTCATAGAGTTCTGTGCAAATCGGCATTTCCACCCCCAAGGATGCAGCAAACTCGTGTACCACCGACACCATAGCGTAGCCTTCAACCACCTGACCAATTTCCTGTAACGCCTTATTTAGCTTTCTGCCCTGCCCCATCATTACGCCAAAGCGGCGATTTCTGGATTGATTATCAGTACAGGTAAGAATCAGATCACCAAATCCAGACAGCCCCATAAAGGAACGCTCTGAAGCCCCGCAGGCAACGCCTAAACGCACCATCTCGGCAAGACCTCTTGTGATAACCGCTGTACGCGCATTAGCACCATAGCCTAAGCCATCAGACATGCCTGCAGCAATTGCAATCACGTTCTTAACCGCTCCACCAATTTGCAAACCAATCAGATCACTGCTTACGTACAGTCTAAACATAGGTGTATGCATAAGCTCACAGATCTCCTGAGCAAAGGATGAAGGATCACCTGCAACAGAAATGGCTGTTGGCAATCCTTTGGCTAATTCCTTTGCGAAAGTAGGACCTGATAATACTGCAAGGGGGATCTTAAAAGGCAGGCATTCACGGGCAACATCAGACAGAAATCTTCCATCTGAGGACAAGCCCTTGGTAGCCCAAGCCAGAGCATGATCGGGAGTTATATAAGCAGAAACAGCAGTAACCACATTTCTAAAGGTTACCGAAGGAACCACTATCAAAAGGCGCAGTGATGCCTTCACAGCCTCCTCAAGGGATGAAGTTACTGTAAGGGAGTCAGGAAACATAATATCCGGAAGATATTGTGAATTCTGACGCTGTTCCTGCATAGTCTGCGCACGCTTTGGGTTTCTGTCCCAAAGCATCACACGTAGACCTTTGGATGCTGCGGAAATTGCCAAAGAGGTGCCGTAGGATCCGGCACCTATTACGCTTAGATCGCAGTCTGCCATGAGCTGGAATTAAGCCTTAGCTTCTTCGCCTTTCTGAGCCTCAGCAGCCTTTGCAGCAGCTTCAGCCTGACGTGCACGGTAAATAGCCTCAAAATTCAGAGGACGCAGATTCAAAGCAGGGAATGATGCGCGATTGACTAATGAAGAAATGTGCTCACGAGCATAAGGGTAAAGGATGTTAGGGGCAACACCACCTAAGAGGTAACGAGCAGCCTCATCACTAACATTCTTAACGAGGAATAAACCACCCTGATGAACTTCTACGATAAAGGCGGTCTTCTCGCCAACCTTGCAGGTTACAGTTACACGAAGATCGATCTCAAAGATATCATTGCCAAGAGACTGAGGCTTAGCATCAAATTCAATATTGATCTGAGGCTTCCACTGCTCGCTGAAAATTGCAGGAGAATTAGGAGTCTCTAAGGAACAATCCTTTGCATAAATACGGAGTACCTCAAAGGTTGGCTGCTGAGGAGCCTGCTGAGGCTCTGAATTAGACTGAGCAACTGCACCCTCTTCCTTGGAAAGATTAGCATTATTTTCTGCCATTTTGATAAATCCTTATGTTACAAATTACTTAACTGAAAGAGGAAGGTTATCCACCTGCCACTGACCAATGCCACCATCTAAAGAGAAAATCTTGGTGTAACCTTGCTGCTTTAGAAGACGAGCTGAATTAAATGCATCGGAATCGTATTTGTCACGACCGACCATAATGAGAGGACGGTTTAAATCTGTACCCAAACGCTGGATCCTGCCGGATTTAATGTCCGCTGCAGACACATTCACAGAGCCTGCGATGTGACCTGACTGGAACATCTGAGCAGATCTAACGTCAACGTACAAACCGTTCTCATGATTAACCATGAAGGTGGCTCCAGTAGAGCTTACCTTCTTGATCCTAGCTGTTAACATGCGTAACTGTACATAGATAAGACCGACAAAAGCTGCGACCCACACTACACACATAAACATGTGACGGCTAAAAAATGCGGAATATTCAGCCATAGATTCAGCTGAAAACAAATCTCCCACAACACACCTCACATTGAAGAGCTTACATAATTTCAATCCCGTGATTTTAGCATACGAGAGCCGTGCAAAAAATTACCTGTGTTAGATATGTGCACTAAATAGAGAGTAAAATAACAGTTAGCATTAGCTAACCTTACTAAACATACAGTGATTTGGTGAAAAATGCCCATTTTTTTGATGAAATCGCTAAAATAGTGTCAGCTTTCACAAACAAGAGACATCTTTAATATGGAAAAGAAGAAAACTTTCGCACTCATCATCATGGACGGCTGGGGAGATAACCCTAACCTAGAATTCAACGCTGTTGCTGCTGGTAAAACCCCTAACCTTGATGCATTGACTGCAAACTACGCTCACACTGATATTCAGGCTTCTGGTATCTATGTAGGTTTGCCTGATGGTCAGATGGGTAATTCTGAGGTAGGTCACACCAATATCGGTGCAGGTCGTGTCGTATATCAGGAATTAACTCGTATCACCAAGGCTATTGAAGATGGCGATTTCTTTGAGAACAAGGTTCTCTGTGACGCTGTTGATAAGGCTGTAAAGGCTGGCAAAGCAGTTCATATCATGGGTCTTATGTCCCCAGGTGGCGTACACTCCCACGAAAAACACATTGCAGCTATGATTAAGCTTGCCGCTAAGCGTGGTGCCAATAAGATTTACTTCCACCCATTCCTTGATGGACGTGATGTTCCTCCTCGTTCTGCTCAGGGCGATATCGATTTCTTTGAAAAAGTATTCAAGGAAGCAGGTGCAGGTCGCATCGTATCCTTAATCGGTCGTTATTACGCAATGGATCGTGACAACCGCTGGGATCGTGTTCAGGCAGCCTATGATCTCTTAACTGCCGCCAAGAGCGAATTCCCTGCATATGCAACTGCTACCGAGGCATTGAATGCTGCCTACGAGCGTGGCGAAAACGATGAGTTCGTCAAGGCATCTGTTGTTGGTGAGCCTGTCAAGATGGAAGATGGCGATAGCTTGATCTTCATGAACTTCCGTGCCGACCGTGCCCGTCAGATCACCCGTGCTTTCGTTAACTCTGATGCTGATTTCACTGGCTTTAAGCGTGAATACAAGCCTGCACTGGCAGATGTTGTCATGCTCACTCAGTACGCAGCTGACATCAAGACTGCCTGTGCATATCCTCCTGAGGATCTCACCAATACTTTAGGTGAGTGGCTTTCCAAGCACGGCAAGACCCAGCTACGTATTTCCGAAACTGAGAAATATGCCCACGTCACCTTCTTCTTCAACGGTGGTGTTGAGACTGTCTTCCCAGGTGAGGATCGTATCCTGATCCAGTCTCCAAAGGTTGCAACCTATGATTTACAGCCTGAAATGAGCTCTGGCGAATTAACTGACAAGCTTTGTGCAGCTATTGAGTCTGGCAAATACGATGTAGTCATCTGCAACTATCCTAACGGTGATATGGTCGGTCACACTGGTGTATTTGATGCTGCAGTTAAGGCAGTTGAGGCTGTTGACCACTGCATTGGCCGCGTAGTCGAGTCCTTAAAGAAGGTTAACGGTGAGTGCTTAATCACAGCCGATCACGGTAACTGCGAGCGTATGAAGGATTTGACCACCGGTCAGCCTTACACTGCTCACACCAACTTACCTGTACCTCTCATCTATGTTGGCAGAAAGGCAAAGATGCGTGATGATGGCCGTCTGTGCGATCTAGCTCCTACCATCTTAAAGCTAATTGGTATGGAACAGCCTAAGGAAATGACTGGTCAGTCCATCGTTGAATTGGAATAATACCTAATCTTTCAAAGGTACATTGGGCTGGTTAAGACCAGCCCTTTCTTTTGCCTGCGCTATACATAAATTCGCAAAATAAGCGCAAAGCCTTCCTATCTCTTACGCCATTTTTCAAACCAGGTAAGACCATCAACAGTGGTAGTACGCGGATTGTACTCACAGCCTACAAAGCCATCATAACCACAGTCATCTAATAGCTTGAAAATGTAATCGTAATTTATCTCACCCTCATCAGGCTCATGTCTTGAGGGAGCTGCTGCAATCTGCACATGACCATAGGCACCTTTGAAATCACGTATAAGCCTGCTTAAATTGCCGTCAACCATCTGTGCATGAAAGGTATCAAGCTGAGTTTTGACGTTTTCTCTACCGATTTCTCTAGCTAGTGCCATAGTCTCGTATTGAGATGAGTACAGATAGTTACGCTTAATCTCAGGACATAACGCTTCCATGGTTAAAGTGACACCAAATTTTAAGGCTCTGTCGGCTGCCTTGCGCATATTGTTAACAAATACCTGATGGCAAAGTACTCGTTCACACTCAAATGGCACTACCGCTGACATCACATGAATAGTACGACACTCAAGTGCATCAGCATAATCGAGTGCCTGTTCCATTTCATCTTGAAAGTCGGACTCACGTCCAGGCAGGGCTGCATGGCCCCATTCACCTGCGGTGGTATCACCTGCAGTGGTATTAAAGAGAGCTAATGTTAGGTGATTATCATCAAGCAGATGCTTAAGCTCACTCTTTTCATACGCATAAGGCCACAGAAACTCTACCGCCTCAAAACCATTTCTTGCAGCCTGTTCAAAACGCTCAAGGAAGGCATGCTCTTTAAAGAGCATGGTGAGATTAGCAGCAAATCTTGGCATCAGCACAACTCCTAAATAGCATAGGCAAAAAGACTAAGATCCAGAAATAGTCATATCAGGGATCAAAACAGAGCCAGTCTGCATTTTATAGCGAGGATCGCGATCATCTCCTATCAAAGCCATATGCATAAACATGTCCTTGAGATTACCTGCAACAGTGATCTCCGAGACTGCATATTGACGCTTGCCATTTTTAAAATAAAAGCCTGCGGCACCACGTGAATAATTTCCAGAGGTGAGATCTACTCCCTGTCCCATAAGCTCTTCAATTACGATACCTTCGCCAGCGTCTGCAAGAAGCGCATCAAAGCTCTTAGTATGCTCTGCATCAAAATTTACAAACAGATTGTGGGTACCACCTGCGTGACCATTAGTCTGCATTTTTAATTTACGCGCAGAATATGAAGATAAGAGATATTCATTGAGAATACCCTCATGAATCAAATCAGCCGTCTCTACCGCAACGCCCTCGGAATCACAGTTTTTTGATCCAAAGGCACCATCAATAAAAGGATCCTCATGCAAGTTTACATAAGATGGCAGAATTTGCTTTCCAAGAGCATCACACAAAAAGGAGCTACGACGGTAAATATGTCCACCAGATATTGCTGCAGTGATATGTCCCATCAGGGACTGCACGGCAGAACGGCTAAAAATCACATTGTATTTACCTGTTTTAACCGTTACTGCATTAAGCTTATTTAAGGTTCTCTGACGAGCTTCCTCTTCAACCTGCTCTGGTGTATATAAATTGCTAGGAGAGCGTGCAATAGTAAAACCAGATCCGCGTTGCATTTTGCCTGAAGCTTCACCTAATAGTGTTAGGGACGCAGAGGACATGCTTGATGACGACACCCTGCAAAAGCCTAGGGAATTGGCCATGCAGTGATTGTAGAAGGAGTAATCAACCGAAGAGCCATCAGAATTCTTAAGTCCGGCACTCTTATCATCAATTCCAAGCTTATCAAGCTTTACTGCCAGTGCCACAGCATCATCTGGGGACTTAAAGCCTTCATACAAGGTATGAAAATCACGAAAATCAGTGCACAAGCGCGCTTTATCAGGTAAACCTGCGCATTCATCAGGATCTGAAAATGATGCCAAAGATACAGCAGACTCTGCAGTCTGACGCAAGGCTTCAGCACTTAAATCAGTAGTAGATGCACTGCCCTTGCGATGATCTTTATATACGGTGATGGACATGCCGTTGTCACGGTTGAATTCAATATTTTCGACCTCACCATCGCGACTAGAAACACTGATGCCCTGAGCACAGCCTGCCGCCACCACGCATTCATCAGCACCGGCATCCAAAGCCATCTGTACGGCAGTGCCAGCAATATCCTTCAGTTTCTGCTCGCGCTCAAAAATCTCAGCGTTAAAATCGTGCATACCATCCTCATTACGTAAATTAGCTTGAGTAGATCATACAACAAGTATCGCCTGCTTGTTTTTGGTGATTTTTATTGTTTGGCTATTGCCATATCACACGATAAAGCAGAAAATCCACCATCATTTGTCACAATGTTATGCAAAACATGAATAATCAGAATTCAATACAGCAGCAAACAAGATTAATGCGGATCTTACGCTTCATCCGCGTAAATATTCTGTTTATAGCCATCGGTTGCGGTGGAACCATTTTCTGTCTCTTCCACTTTATACCAGCAATGGAGGTACTTAAGCCTGCAGCTTATTTCTTTAGCGATCGCGTACTTCCTTACCTTATTTTCTCGATGCTATATCTGTCATTTTGCAAGGTCAACATTCGTGATATGAAGCCTCGCAAATGGCATGTAGTGCTCTTTGGACTGATGGTAACATCAACTGGTGCGCTGTCTCTTTATTTGCACTTTGTTCCAGACACTCAATATAACGCCTTAATTCAAGGCATTATCATGTGTCTTATCATGCCTCCGGCAGCCGCAGCAGGTGTCATTGGAGGCAGACTTGGAGGTAATGAGGCCTCCATAGTAACTGGTGTGTTAATTGGCAATGTTCTATGTGCCTTAGCTATTCCGTTCTTTTTCCCTTTCTTTACCAACCGTCTCTCAGGAACATTCTTCCATGAATTCATGGTCATTGCAGGCAGGATTTTCCCTGTTATCGTTTTGCCTTTGATCTTAGCCTTCCTGACCAAAGCCTTTGTAAAACCTCTGCACCATTTCATCGTTACCAAACTTAGAAACTTGTCCTTTTATATATGGGCAGTATGCTTGTGCTCAGTATCCTCTCGTACCTTCTCCTGCATTGTGAATTCAACTGAAAGTACCGGAACCTTAATTGCTATGGCTGCTGTTGGCTTCTTAACCACCGCATTCCACTTTGGTCTTGGCAAAGGATATGGCAACCTCACTCATCAGCGTATCAGTGCAGGTCAGGCCTTTGGTCAGAGAAATGGTGTTTTTGGCTTATGGGTAGCACTATCATTCATGCATCCTGCCGCAGTAATCGCACCAGGCTGCTATATTCTTTGGCAAAACTGCGTCAATTCATGGCAACTGGCGCATCGAGAAAAGTTGTTGGACAAGTGTAAACTTGATGGAACAGAGCCATATCAGGAATAATCAAAAGCTTTAATTGCTATGTGCTTTTAGCTAAGAATCCCTCCTTGAGATCACATCAAGGAAGGATTGCTAAACTGAGGCTAGATCATGAACACAAACTAAGATAATAACGATTGAAAGCGTGTTCAGAAAGTAAATACTCTTGCTAAGTCTTAGATACCTCAATAATAGGATCAGGTGCGGAGATTTCAAACTCACCCTCGCCTACAGGCATAAAGGCAAGCAAGATCTCATTAGCTTTCAGCATCTCAAGCCAGCTATTGTTAAAAGCCTCATTAGTCACAAACTGAGCCTTGAATCCCTGAAGATTTTCACCACGTGCGATGAATTCATTGGCAAAGTCCTCATGAGCAAATACCGGCAATACCGTAGCCTTTTCATCTTCCTCATCAGTATCCAAATCCTCAAGCATAAAAGGACCATCGTCATCAGTAATGATGTAGAAACCACCTTGCTCTAGAGCCTTGCTCATAAAATATGAACGACGGTACTCGGCATTTAACTGCAACACTGCATCGTGTTCTTTTTGTGTTAATTCGTACATGGTCTTCTCCTAGTCTAGTACCCACGTTTCAAAATAGGTTTTAAAAATTGTCCGGTGTAGGATGCATCGCATTTGGCAATATCCTCAGGTGTACCACATGCTATCACGGTTCCACCACCACTGCCGCCTTCAGGTCCCAAATCTATGATGTGATCGGCGCTCTTAATTACATCAAGATTATGCTCAATAACAATCACGGTATTACCCTGATCACGAAGCTCAAGTAAAACCTTTAATAACTGCTGTACATCATAAAAATGTAATCCCGTAGTAGGCTCATCAAGCACATACAGCGTCTTACCGGTAGCACGTTTTGATAACTCCTTAGACAGCTTGATACGCTGAGCCTCGCCTCCTGAGAATGTGGTAGCAGCCTGACCTAAGGTAATATAAGATAAACCAACCTCTGATAAGGTACGAAGCTTATTAGCAATTGCAGGAACAGCCTCAAAGAACTGCAAGGCCTCCTCAACATTCATGTTGAGAACCTCTGAAATATTCTTCCCTTTGTATTTAATCTCCAAAGTCTCGCGGTTATAGCGTTCGCCGTTACACTGCTCACATTTGACGAACACATCTGCCATAAAATTCATGGATACACGGATAGTACCATCGCCCTGACAGGCCTCGCAGCGTCCACCTTTGACGTTAAACGAAAAGCGTCCTGGGCCATAGCCACGGGCACGAGCCTCAGGAACCTTGGCAAACAACGATCTGATATCAGAGAAAAGCCCTACATAAGTTGCAGGGTTTGAACGCGGAGTACGACCGATAGGACTTTGATCGATACAAATTATTTTATCAAAATGCTCTAATCCCTTAATACACTTGCAAGGTGCTGGCTCCTCATTGGCAGTTACCTTATTTAAAGCACGCTCGGCAGCTCTAACTAGGGTATCGTTAATCAAGGTGGATTTACCTGAACCAGAGACACCGGTTACAACAATAAAGCAACCTACAGGGAATTTTGCTGTGATATTCTTCAGATTGTTGCCAGTACAGCCCTCTAAGATCAGCTCCTTACCTTTTTTAGGAGCAACTCTCTTTTTAGGTATCGCAATACGCTTGCGACCTGACAGGTAATCTCCAGTCAACGAAGCCTTGTTATTTTCAAGATCCTCAACACTTCCCTGCGCTACAACCGTACCGCCATGTAATCCGGCTCCAGGACCAATATCCACTATACAGTCGGCAGCTCTCATCGTGTCTTCATCATGCTCAACTACGATCACACTATTACCTAGGTCGCGCAGATGCTTCAAGGCATCGATAAGACGGGCATTATCTCGCTGATGCAGACCAATAGAAGGCTCATCTAAGGTGTACATAACACCAGTTAAGCCTGCACCGATCTGTGAGGCCAAACGGATACGCTGAGCCTCACCACCTGATAAGGTTTCAGCAGAGCGTGACAGCGTCAAATAGCCAAGTCCAACATTGATAAGAAAGGATAGTCGACTCTTAATCTCCTTAAGAAGGCGTCTTGCAATAGTTCCCTGCTGCTCCCCAAACTGCAATGAATCAAAAAAGTCATAGCAATCCTGAATAGACATGGAGCAGACATCATTTAATGATTTATCCTGAATAAAAACATTGCGATATTCACGCTTAAGACGGGCACCACCACAATCAGGACAGGTAAGAGGAGTCATAAGGGTTGCTATGTATTCGCGTACATAATCAGACTCAGTCTCATGCAAACGTCTTTCATAATTAGGGATCACTCCCTCAAATGGCTCAAAACGCTTTTCGACCTTGCTATGAGTACGAAATTCCATAGGAATGCTCTCATCACCAGTGCCATATAGAAACAGTTTCTGCTCATTGCGCTTAAGCTCAGACCACGGTTTATGCATATCTATCTTGTAATGCTTTGATACCTGCTCTAGATACCTAAAAAAGAAAGCATAACGACGATCCCAGCCGGCGATGGCACCTTCAAATACTGACTTATTGTCATCAGGCACGATTTTTTTCTCATCAAAAACCATCTGTACCCCCAAGCCACTGCATTTGGGGCAGGCACCATGAGGATTATTAAAGGAAAAATCACGCGGCTCAAGCTCAGGGATAGAATAGCCGCACTCAGGGCAGGAGTAACGGGATGAAAACAGGATCTCATCCTTACTGTCATGCTCATCCATGGGAACAGCAAGACACAGACCAGCTGCATACTTTAAGGCAGTTTCAACAGAATCAGCTACACGCTGACGAATATCAGCACGGATTTTGAAGCGATCGACAACAATGTCGATATTGTGCTTAATACGCAATCCAAGCTCTGGAGGAGCTGATAAGTCGATGATCTCACCATCAACCCTTGCTCTGATAAAACCATCACGAGCAAGATCTGCAAATAACTGACGATACTCTCCCTTACGACCGCGTACCACCGGAGAGAGGATCATATACTTAGCCCCCTCAGGCAGCGACATAATGGTATCGGTGATTTCGGTTACAGTCTGTGCTTTTAATACCGTACCATGCTCTGGGCAACGAGCTTCACCCACACGGGCCCACATCAAACGTAGATAGTCATAAATCTCAGTTATCGTACCTACGGTTGAACGCGGATTATGCGAGGTAGATTTCTGCTCAATTGAAATTGCTGGAGATAATCCATCAATGGAATCCACATCAGGCTTGTCAGACATCTGTAAAAACTGTCTGGCATAAGATGACAATGACTCAACATAACGGCGCTGCCCCTCCGCATAGAGGGTATCAAATGCCAAAGATGACTTACCTGAGCCACTTAAGCCGGTAATCACCACCAACTTGTTACGTGGTAATTCCACATTTATGTTTTTGAGGTTGTGCGTTCTAGCACCACGGATAGTAATTTTATCCATTCTTTAAAATCAATAAGTTATTAAAAATTTTTTCAAATTTAGCTACAGGGCTGACAGTAACCTAAAAGAAGTCTAATTTTAACACCTAGACAAAATTTACAGCCTGCATAAGCTTTTTTAAACAGGTATTGTAAATACAGCTATGTAAACAATGTTTTTTTTATCAAACCTGTTAGGATAGCAATTGCAACAATGTAATTTCTAAAAAAATGCAATATGTTGCGCTAATAACAAAACGCATATGGAGAGGATTATGGCACGAGGTCTTAACAAGGTTCTGCTCATTGGAACCTTAGGCGATGAGCCTACCATCAGAACAACCCCAAGTGGCAAAAATGTAGCTACATTATCCATAGTTACCAATGAGGCTCGCCGCAATGTTGATACCGGAGAGGTCATAGAAACCTCTGAATGGCATCACATAGTAATGTGGAACAAGCTTGCTGAAACTGCCAACAAATATCTTCACAAGGGCTCACTTATCTACGTTGAGGGCAAATTACGTACCCGTTCCTATGACAAAAACGGTCAAAAGCACTATGTCACAGAAGTTGTAGCTGATGATATGCAGATGCTAGGTGGCAAGAGTATTGGCACTATGGGAGAGCGTAGCCAAAATACCTATCAAAGACCTCAGGCATCAAAAGCCATAGAGCCTGCCACGGTAACTGATAGCTTTGATCCCTCCGAGATCCCTTTTTAAAAGATGACAATTCAACAAAGCCTGTAGTATTTATCTTCTGCAGGCTTATGCTATATTTTATTTAACTCTTTATTTTTTAAGAACTTTTTTATTTTCTATATCACTTCTTGAGATAATCCTCAATTTTGCAACAAAGTTTAATTAATGAGTGAAAATCACGCTGTAATGCTGTAAAGTTAGCACAGCAAATATTATTCACTACGGTACTTAAAATACAGGAATTAAATCATGGCACGAGGCGTTAACAAAGTCATTCTCATAGGTAATTTAGGCGATGAACCCATCGTTAGACAAACAACCTCTGGTAGAAGTGTGGCATCAATTTCGATGGTTACTAACGAAATGCGTCGTAACTCAGAGACTGGTGAATACACCGAATTTGCAGAATGGCATCGTGTCACCATGTGGAACAAGCTTGCAGAAATTGCAGGTCAGTATCTTCACAAGGGCTCTCAGGTATATATCGAAGGTAAGCTCCGCACTCGCTCCTACGATAAAGATGGACAAAAGCACTACGTGACTGAAGTTGTGGCCGACGAAATGCAGATGCTTGGCTCAAGACAGGGCGGCACCGGAGCTACTGGCGGATATGGCCAGCAAAGTGCAGCTAACAGCTCCTATCAGTCAGCAGGTAGTAACACCTGGTCTCCAAAGGCTGCACCTGCCTACGGTGCCCAAAATCAACAGGCATCAAGCCCTTATGGCGCTCAGGGTGCTACAGGCTACGGTCAGCAATCCCCTGCTGCTAATCCCTATGGCGGTAATGCTACAGCCCAGAATGTATACGGTGGTCAGCCTGCATCAGCACCTATGCAAAATGCCTATGGTCAGGCACCAAGTACTCCTATGCAGCCCCCTTATGCTCAGGCTCCCGCACCTCAGGCGCAACCTATGCAATCTAACTATTCACAGCCAACTGCAGAGCCTCAGGCTAATGCATATACCGCTCAGTCACCAGAGCCTACTGAGCCTGCTATGACCATGAATGACGATATTCCATTCTAAACAACAGCTTAAGTCGCTTTTTTAAACCCGTGGCATAGTTAATATCCACGGGTTTTTATTGATTTATAAATACTGCAAAAATTGACTGTCATCAATACACGCCATCCCGCATAGTATCGCGTTTTGTATGATATACTTTGCGCAAAATTTCCTTAACAAATTGATGCAAGCAAGTGCATCAGTTCATTACCCTCTAGGGCCCTATACAAATGTTCAAAAAATTACGTAGCATGTTCTCAAATGACCTCTCAATTGACTTGGGAACTGCCAACACTCTCGTATATGTCAAAGGTAAGGGTATCGTTTTAAACGAGCCATCTGTAGTAGCAATTTCTATTGATAAATCAGGTAGCTCCCAGCGTAAAGTATGTGCTGTGGGCAAAGTAGCTAAAGACATGCTCGGCCGTAACCCTGATAACATTGAAGTTATCCGTCCCATGAAGGATGGTGTGATCGCCGATTTCCAGTACACTGAAAAAATGTTGCAGTACTTTATCGATAAGGTGCTGACAAACTCTCACTTCATGCCCTTCAAACCCTCACCTCGCGTATTAGTATGTGTTCCTTGTGGTGCTACTCAGGTAGAGCGTCGTGCTATTCGTGAATCCGTCGAAGGTGCTGGTGCCTCTGAGGTATTCCTAATTACTGAGCCTATGGCTGCAGCAATCGGTGCAGGATTACCAGTATCCGAGGCAACCGGCTCCATGATCGTTGATATAGGTGGCGGTACCTCTGAAATTGCTGTTATTTCCTTAAACGGTATCGTCTACTCTGAATCAGTACGCATCGGTGGTAACCGCTTTGATCAGGCTATTGTAGATTACGTGCGTAATACCAAGCGCTATGAGATCGGCGAAAGCACCGCTGAGCGCGTAAAGATGGAAATTGGCTCTGCCTATGCTGAGCAGGAAATGCATGAGCAGCTAGTTCGCGGACGTAGCGTGGTTGAAGGTGTTCCTCGCTCCTTTACCTTAAACTCCAATGAAATTCTGGAGGCTCTGTCCGATCCTATCAAGGGTATCGTCAATGCTGTACGTACTGCTCTTGAAAAATGCCCTCCTGAGCTTGCAGCTGATATCTATGAGCACGGCATGGTCTTATCAGGTGGTGGCGCTTTACTGCACAATCTTGATAAATTATTGCGTGAAGAAACCGGTATCCCCGTTTTGATTGCAGACGATCCTCTTACCTGCGTTGCCCGTGGCGGTGGCAAGGCATTAGAGATGTACGACGCTCAGGAAAACGAGATTTTCGACTGAGAGTTCAGTTAAGTTTATAATTGGCGGGGATCTCTATTTTTATAGATGATCCCCGTAGTATTTTTAACAGGTATACCCCTTTTTATTCTTAGGATCCTTACTTGACTAACCAAGTACGCAAGGACA
Organism: Firmicutes bacterium CAG:534; assembly: GCA_963650525.1. Taxonomy (GTDB): domain Bacteria; phylum Pseudomonadota; class Gammaproteobacteria; order Enterobacterales; family Succinivibrionaceae; genus Succinivibrio. Next base: position 15,654 of record CAVJLP010000003.1, on the reverse strand, counting down.
GTCTGCTGATCCACGTGCGCTTTGCAATTTTGGCAATAGTATCGATAGCACTCATTGTTATCGATATGAACTCCAAAACGCTGAGCAATGTACGCTATTATCTGGAAACTGCCCTCTATCCTGTATTAGCATTTGCGGATTCTCCCAAAAAAATAACCAAGGTTGTCTCGTCTCATATCAAATCCTCAAACGAGCTCCTTGAGGAGAATGAGCGCCTGTCTGCAGAAAACTTCATCCAGCGCGCAGATATGCTACGGCTCAAGTCGCTAGAGCAGGAAAATGAGGCTATGCGTCGCATGCTCAACTCACCTGTTCATAAAACCACTAAGCGCTTATTTGCAGAAATCGTTGATGTTAATGCAGATGTTTCATCACATCGTATAGTTATTAACCGTGGCACCAATGATGGCGTATATGTAGGTATGCCAGTAATGAACGATGAGGGACTTGTGGGACAGGTAGTATCCACTAACTATTCCTTTTCAAGGGTACTATTACTAGTCGATCCTCTAAGCTCAATTCCGGTAGTAAACGAAAGAAACGGCATTCGAGCAATTGCCACTGGTGAAAACAATTTAGATGAACTAGTGATTAACAATGCGCCAAGAACCGCCGATTTTAAGATAGGCGATAGGCTGATCACCTCAGGACTTGGAGGAGTGTTTCCAGAAGGCTACCCTGTGGCAACGATTACCTCTGTCGGTGTTTCAAAAGTTCAACCCTTAGCCTCAATTAAGGCCAAGCCTGCAGTTGATCTTAGTACCATGCGCTATGTGCTTCTGCTTTGGTATGAGGATGATAAGTTAGATCCCAATGCCAGACCTCCAAAGCAGGCAACTGACAACAAGATCATGCTACGCCGTGAACGCATCAAGCAGTTAGTGGATTCCATGTCCACAGAAGAGCCTCATGTAGAGCTAAACGCAGATGAGCAGCATGAAGATGCCACCAAGGATAATTCTTCAAATACCAATAAAGAATCAAAAGCAAATGGAGAGGAGAGGCCATGAATAACCCAAAGAACGCACACTCTCCGCTACTGCTGATAATTCCCCTGCTCCTTATAACAATGGTGCTAGAGATCATGCGCCTGCCTGGATTTTTGCAGGAAAACAGGCCTGATTTTCCCGTAATTATTCTGGTTTTCTTTTCGGCCGTACTAAGAAACAGAACCTGCATCGAATTAGCCTGGCTTACAGGACTAGCACTTGATCTTCTAACCGGATCACCGCTTGGGATCAACGCCCTAACCTTCTGTGCTCAGGTGTACATCATTGCATGGCAGTTTAAAAAATTTCATACCTACAGACTCTGGGAGCAAACCATAGTCGTAGGCTGTGTGGCACTAGTGATACGTACGATTGGATATTGGCTTGCCCATGTGATTTTACAGACAAGTTTTTCCTCAAATATCATCTATCCATCACTAGTGATGGCAGTTTTATGGTTTATCTGTTGTCCCGTTTTCAAGGTGATTACAGAATCATTAACAGGTAAGAAAATAGCCTCAAATAATGAAGCACACTAAGCTTATTTTGGCATCAGGATCACCTCGCCGCAGAGAATTACTCTCAAGGCTTGGGATCTCTTTTGAAATAATTACCAAGAATATTGATGAAAGCACAATTGCAGATGAAACACCATCTGATCTTGTGCAGAGATTAGCAAGGCAAAAAGCTCAAGCCGTATATCAGGATCATCCAAGTTGCACGATCCTCGCTGCCGATACCGTGGTAGCTTTAGACGGCAAAATCATGGGAAAGCCCCACGATCAAAACGAGGCCTTTGCCTATCTATCAATGCTCAATAATCGCACCCATGAGGTATTTAGCGGGATCTGTCTTATTGACAAGGGACAGCTAAAGACTCAGGTGGTATGTACTAAGGTTACCTTTGGATGCTTTAGCGATGATATTCTGAAGGCCTATATTGCAACAGGCGAAGGCGCTGATAAAGCTGGAGCCTACGCCATTCAGGGACAGGGAGCTTTTTTAATAAGCTCCATTTTAGGGTCCCCGACTAATGTCATAGGACTTCCAATGCAGGAAGTTTGCATGCTACTCATGAAAGCAGGAATCTCTCCTTTTAACAAGCAAATTAATGATGTGGAGTAATCATATGGAAAACAAAGAGATCCAACAAAAAGCTCACGATATTCTCTTAAAGAACTCCGACATCGATGATGCTGCAATAATTCACTCACTTGAACTATTGCAGGAGCGTCATATAGACTTTGGCGATTTGTTCTTTGAACGTGTATCCTCAGAGAGTTTCGTTTTAGAAGAAGGGATCATCAAAGGAGGATCCTTTGATATCTCTCAGGGGGTTGGTGTCAGAGCTATCATAGGTGGCAAGACTGGGTTCTCTTACTCAGATGTACTGGACAAGAACTCCCTAAAAGAGGCATGTCTTGCAGCACGCTCAATCTCATCTGTAAATACCACTGTCCCGAAAATTGCCATTACACCTTATGCAGTAAAACCTTTGTATTCTGATGAAGATCCGCTTCTCTCCATGAGCCGAGACAGCAAGATAAAGCTGCTTGAGGCCATCGATGAAATGATAAGAGCAGAGGATAAAAGAGTAACTCAGGTTATAGCCTCGTTAAACTCTTCATATCGCGTCATTCTAGTTGCACGTACTGACGGGCAGCTTGCTTATGACATAAAACCTATAGTATCCGTGGCAGCCAACGTCACCATGGAACACAACGGCAAACGCGAAAATGGCTTTGGATCAGCAGGTGGCGCTTTCATGCTCGATAGAATTGCCAATGAAGATACACTAAAGAATATCGCCCATGAGGCCGTACGTGTAGCCTCATTAAATCTTGATGCCGCTGCCGCCCCTGCTGGATCTATGAGTGTGGTACTGGGAGCAGGCTGGCCTGGGGTACTCATCCATGAGGCTGTAGGTCACGGACTTGAGGGAGATTTTAACCGTACTGGATCATCTAACTTTACCGGACTTATAGGTCAGAAGGTTGCATCAAATGCATGTACCATTGTTGACAATGGCACCATGCCCGAGCGTCGTGGCTCCTCAAGTATTGATGATGAGGGAACCCCATCAAAATCTAACATTCTCATTGAAAACGGCATCCTAAAGGGGTATATGCAGGATAGGCAAAATGCCATGCTCATGAAGCAGTCATTAACAGGTAACGGCCGTCGCGAGAGCTATAACTGTCTGCCTATGCCCCGTATGACTAACACCTATATGATGCCAGGTAACTATGATCGTCAGGAGATCATAGAAAGCGTCAAGGATGGTATCTATGCTGTCAACTTCAAGGGAGGACAAGTTGATATCACCTCAGGCAAGTTCGTGTTCTCCACCTCTGAGGCCTATAGAATTAGAAACGGCAAAATAGCAGAGCCCATTAAGGGGGCCACCTTAATCGGTAATGGTCCTGAAACTATGCAACAGGTATCTATGGTGGGCAATGATCTGGAATTTGACCGTGGCATTGGTGTTTGCGGCAAAGGAGGTCAATCGGTGCCTGTTGGGATCGGAACTCCTACATTGAAAATTGATGCCATCACCGTAGGCGGTACCGAGGCCTAATTAGGCCTCCTGATCTACAGGAGGCTTTATTTAAGAGATCTTAGATCTCAAGCAAAGTGGCAGGAACATTAATTCCTGCCTTTTTAATTTCAGTCTTTACAAACTTATATAGCGCACGAGATGCAGGCTTCTCAGCACCCTCTTCAACCTTGGCAGCTTCTTCTTTTGCTTTTTTTACCAGAGTACGTAGCTTGTTTCTATCAATCTGAGCACACAGCTGACACAGATTATTCACACAAACCACACCATTCTCAATAAGCTCAGAGCGAAGCTTTTCAAAACGCATGATATCCGGATCCTCCTTAGAGGATGCTCCTAACATCGCCAATTGCGTCTTAAAATCTGTTTCAGGGTAATCACGTGCAAGCTTGGCTGCAAACTGCAACTGACGACGACGCTCATCAGAGCGAGGACGCAGTTTTCTGGCAACTACGATAGCCTCACGCACGTCTTCTGGTAATACCAAGCGCTTGAAACTTTGATCACCTAGGTTGGCAATCTCCTCAATAAGTTTGCGCAGTGCCTGAGCCTCACGCTTATGGGCGCTACGGCTATACTCTTCAGGCTCTGCATCAAAGCCTTCAAAATGAGGAATTCCTGAATCCATCACTACTCCATGGAAAACAATTGTGAAATTTTGAATACGTTAATAAGTCTTACCACATCTGCAGATGCATCCTTAAGAATAAGCTTCCTGCCATTTCCTAAGGATTTAGACCAACGCACTAAAAAAGCAACTCCGGCAGAATCAACCGTTACATTTGCAAGACAGACACTATCCTTAGCAAAGATCTCACAGCGTCTCTCCCACAGAGCAGGTACAGACTCCTTGGTAAGCTCGGTAAAGGAGTTCATTTTTATTCCTTACTGGTCTGTAAAACCCTGATAGCCTCTTTAATACCCTTATCGCGAATGATGGGACTGAGCTCTGCACTCTTAGCATCTAAGATGGAGATATTCTCAGCAATTAAATCAAAGGCCTTCCATTGCCCTGTTTTTTTGTTAAGTCTCATCTTTACGATGAAATTAACATCACTCTTGCCGGGAGTTGTCAGCACATATTTTACAGGAACTATGGTGACATCTGCTGCAACCTGCTGTACAGGACTTTCAGTTAGATCCTGATTGGTATATTTACCAATAGCATTTGACATAGAGCGCATCATGTAATCACCAAAGGCTGAGGCAAACTCCTCTCGCTCCTCTTTTGAGGTCTTATCTAAGGAGGTACCTATTACCTTATAGGCTGCATATTTCACATCCACATAAGGCAACAGATCCTTGTTGATAATGTCCAGTACTACCTTCTGATCAGAAAGCTTATCGGAATTAGCCTTCAAATCAGCAAAAGCCTGCTTGGCAATGCTATTGGCAACCTCATAAGGATTTGAGGTAGCTCCTGCTGTAAGGCTGGTAAGACATAAAGCACATACTGCAATTAATTTTGTAATGAACTTCATAGGTATTCTCCCAATTTAGAGGCTTAGTTAAGCCCACTATAAATATTGATACTTAGTAATTACTCAGCACTTTTAGCAGTATCAGCGCTCTCACTCTTCTTATCATCTCCGCCTGCGCTATAGAGGAATTTGCCGATGAGATCCTCTAATACCAAAGCAGAGCCGGTATCAGTAAAGTAATCGCCGTCCTTTAAATACTCTGATCCCAGATCCTCATCATAAAAGCCTGGGGTAATTGAAACATACTGCTCACCGATAATGCCTGCTGTCTGAATTGAGGCTTTGGATTCATTAGAAAGCTTGTTGCAGGATGCCTCGATTTCCATATCAACTACCGGAACTAGAGTCTTCTCATCAAGGCTAATCTTCGAGACACGACCTACAACCACACCACCAATCTTAACGGGAGCACGGAGCTTTAGTGACCCGATGTTGTCAAATTTTGCATGTAAGGTATAGATATCAGAGCCAGTGTTTAGGACTAAACCTGCAATCTTCAATGACATTACTGCACAGGCGATAATACCTGCCAGCACGAAGATACCGACCATAATTTCAGCTTTTAAATACTTCATAATCTTTTCCTAGAACATCAAAGCCGTAAGGATGAAATCCAATCCAAGTACTGATAAGGATGACTGCACCACTGTTGCAGTAGTTGCCGAACTTATTCCTGCAGAGGTCGGACGGCAGTCATAACCGTTAAAAAGAGCAATCCAGGTGCAGACCACAGCAAAAACCAGTGATTTAATCACCATAGGGATAACATCATCTGCAATATCGACGCTACTTTGCATGCCAGACCAGAAAATGCCATCATCAAGTCCTAGCCAGTCAACACCTACTAGTTTGCCACCATAGATACCAACAACTGCAAACATCATAGAGAGAATAGGCAGGGAAATAATGCCTGCCCACAGGCGTGGCGCAATAATACGGTGTAGCGGATCAACAGCCATCATCTCAAGGGCTGAAATCTGCTCTGAGGCCTTAAGCTGACCAATCTCGGCAGTAAGTGCAGATCCTGCACGACCTGCATATAAGAGAGCTGCAACCACCGGACCTAGCTCACGGATAATAGCTAAGGCAACTAGGGTACCTAAGGAGCCTGTAGCCATAAAGTCTTTAAGGATATTAAAGCCCTGCAACCCCAAGACCATGCCGATAAACAATCCAGACACCAAAATAATGATCACCGACTGTACGCCGATAAAATAGATCTCATTTATAAGTAGCAGTGTATTACGTCTAAAATCAGGTTTGACAAAGACTACATTCAACAGCATCAGGAAAGAGCGGCCAAGAGAGGATGTTTTCTGCAGAAAATATCTTCCCAGTGCTCCGACCAAATTTAACATCCCAACTCCTCCAGATAGCTACCACTACTTCTTAATGAAGAGGTGTATTTACCATCAAACTCACCATTGATGAACTGGATCACACGAGGATCTGAGCTGTGAGTTATCTCCTCAGGAGTTCCCTGCCCCATGACCTTGCCATCAGATAGGATCACCACATAATGCGCAATATTTAAGGTTTCTTTAACATCATGCGTAACCACAATGGAGGTAAGGCCCAATGAGGCATTAAGATCGGCAATAAGCTCAATTAATACTCCCTTGGTAATAGGATCCTGTCCAACAAAGGGCTCATCGTACATGATAAGCTCAGGATCTAGCACGATGGATCTGGCTAAGGCGGCACGACGGGACATACCACCTGAAAGCTCTGAGGGATAGAGATCACAGGCACCACGCATGCCGACGGCCTCAAGCTTCATCAGCACAATATCCTTAATGATTTCCCTAGGAAGTCTGGTATGCTCCTCAAGCGGGAAGGCAGTATTCTCAAACACTGTCATATCCTGAAATAAGGCTCCACTTTGAAATAGCATACTCATCTTCTGACGGGTCTTATACAGCTCACTGCGATTTAGCGCATGCATATCCTTACCGTCAAAAAAGACATGTCCCTTGTCAGGCTTAAGCTGTGCTCCTATAAGACGCAAGATGGTTGTTTTGCCAGTGCCTGATGGTCCTAGTACAGCAGTGATCTTGCCTTTAGGAAAGCTTACGGTCAGATCTTTGTAGATCTGTTTTCCGGTGTAGGAAAATGACAGATCCTCTACTCTGACAATAGCATCGTCGCTCATTTTTTACTCATATGAATAGAAAAAGCCGATGTTCTTAACATAGCTAAACATGAAAGAACGGCTATAATTAGTTACTATTATCTTTGGTCTCTATTTTACCTGATAGAGCACATAGCCGTAATACACACTTACAAGAGTTTGCCACCAATATCAATGGAGAAAAATATGATCGACACCTGCTACGGTCTTGTTTCACAGACAGTATTCGACCGCTTAAAAAACATCAAACTCCTGATGCTTGATGTCGATGGAACTCTCACAGATGGTGGTATCTATTTAAATAACGAGCAGGGTGAGTACAAGCGTTTTTATACCAAGGATGGCTTAGGACTTACTCAGCTGCAGTCCTACAGCGACTGCGTATGTGCAGTCATCACCGGACGTCAGTCTCATCTTGTAGAGCGCCGTTGTGAGGAAACTCATATTCAGCACGTAATCCAAGGACAGCGTGATAAGTCACCTGCTGTAATTGAGCTTTTGAAAAAATTAGGTCTGTCAAAGGAGCAATCTGCAGCAATAGGTGATGATCACAATGATCTACCTATGTTCAAGGAGGCAGGCTTTACTGCATGCCCCATGGATGCCACTCCCTATATTCAGAAAATATGTGATATAACTCTTCACCGAAACGGCGGTTTCGGAGCTGTCAGAGAGCTTTGTGATCTGATTTTGATGGCCAAGGGGATCATGCGTACCGATGGAGGTTTCTGCTAATGGCAGTAACCATAAAATCCACAGTAATTGCCTTAGTTCTTTTTGGTGGAGCCTTAGGCCTTTATCGCTATACCCAGGCTTTAGACGATGATGATAGCCTTAATGATAAGGCTGCCAAAATCTATGAGGCGGACAATTTTTTTGCCACCAAATACGATGCTGTAGGCAACAAGGAAAGCTCTATAAAAGCTAAGCATGTAACCTTCAATGAAGTTACCAATATTGCTGATTTTAAGTACCCCATATTGCACTCCTACAAAAAAAATAAGCAGGGAAATGCTGAAATATGGAAACTTACAGGCGATATTGGACGACTGCAAAACAACAATTACGCTAAACTAAAAGGTCATGTTGTGCTAGTACCTGAGTTTAAAGATGCGGCAATTACCAAGGCTACCTCAGATAATGGCTATTATGATTTTAAAAAAAATGAGATCTCTTCCAAAGCTAAAACCACTATCTATGGCCAAGGATGGATTAACTCTGGAACCGACTTTAAAATCGATCTCAATACCAATGTGATGACTTACAAGGGCAACGTCAATGCAATCTATTACCCGTCTAACGGCTCTGGCAATTAGTTTTGCCTTTCTGGCAATTAATGCTAACAATGCATATGCACTAAAAACAGATACTCAACAACCTCTTAATGTTCAGTCTAAGGAGCAGCTAGCTGATCTACAAGCTAATAAGCTTTTCTTCATCGATGACGTAGTTGCTACTCAGGGTACGATTGAGGTGCACTGTGACAAGGCTGAGCTCACCCGTAATGAAAAAAATGAGCTTAAAGAGATTATGACCTGGGGACAACCGGTAACCTTCCGTCAGGAGCTAGATGACGGCAAGATCCTGCGCTCTCAGTCATCTACTCTGCAGTATCTGCCGCTTACAGGTGATATTGTACTTACCGGAAATGCCACCGTATGGCAGGGCGAATCCCATGTATCAGGCGAAAAGATCGTCTATAACACGGTAAGTCAAAAGATGAAGGCCAACACCGCCAACAATCAAAACGGCCGTGTAAAGAGCACCTTCATTCCTCAAGAATTCCAAAGCGATCAAGATAAGCAGAATAACAAGAAATAAACAAGGCTACCATGAGCGAGCTTAAAGCACTTCACCTTCGTAAGACATATAAGAAAAGAACCGTAGTTAAGGATGTAAGTCTTGAGGTATCAAGTGGCTCCATTATCGGCCTTTTAGGACCTAATGGTGCTGGAAAAACCACATCCTTTTATATGCTAGTCGGCATTATTTCATCAGAGCAGGGTCAGGTACTGCTTGATGGACAGGATATTACCATGATGCCCATGCACCAAAGAGCACTGATGGGTATTGGCTATCTGCCTCAGGAAAACTCTATCTTCAGAAAGCTTACCGTCTATCAGAATCTGATGGGAGTTGCAGAACTACAAAAGGGACTTAGCAAGCACGAACGCGAATCCATGGTCTGTGATCTTATGGATGAATTCAACGTTGCCGCCCTACGCGACAGTCTTGGCATGTCCCTATCAGGTGGTGAAAGACGTCGTGTAGAAATTGCACGTGCACTTGCTGCCAATCCTAAGTTTATTTTGCTTGATGAGCCCTTTGCAGGCGTTGATCCTATCTCTGTTTCCGAGATTAAAAACATCATTACCCACCTTAAAAACCGCGGCATTGGTATTTTAATCACCGATCACAATGTTCGTGAAACTCTTGGAGTATGTGAAAGAGCATACATCGTAAGCTCAGGTGAGCTGATTGCTCAGGGAACTCCTATGGAAATTCAAAGCAATGAAAAGGTAAAGGCCGTATACTTGGGCAAGGACTTTACTCTCTAATAACAACAGTCAAACAAACTAAGGGACAACATGGCAGGACTATTCAACGGCTTACAGCTTAGACAAGCACAGAAGCTAGGGTTGTCACTGACTCCGCAGCTACAGCAGGCAATAAGACTCCTACAGCTTTCAACGCTAGAGTTACGACAGGAGATCCGCGAAGCTGTGGAACAAAATCCCATGTTGGAAATTGTGGACGAAGGTAACGAAAATCGTTTTGAATCATTAGAAACCATAGCCGAGCAGGAATCACAGGGAGACAGAAATGACGAATTTGACCCCTTTGATAATGATTCATCTATCAAAACAGCCGATACCGCGTTCCCTGACGCTGATTCCCAGCTAACAATTTCATCTGATGGAAATGTAACTAAGAGTGAAAGCTCAGCAAATCTCGAGCCTTTTTCACATTCGGCAGATACCAGACGCTCACAGGCTATAGCTGACGCAGATAACGTCTTTGAGGGTGAAACTAGCTATGATCTGCATGATCACCTCATGTGGCAATTAGATCTATCGCCACTTACAGGAGCAGATAGGATCATTGCAGAAAATATCATTGATGGAATTGATGATTCTGGCTACCTTCAAGAAACAATTGAAAATATTACCCAAACCGTACAGAAGGATTATCCTGAGGTAACCCTAGAGGACAGCCTGAGCGTATTAAAACTAATTCAGCATTACGATCCGCTGGCTGTGGGATCTCGTAGCGTACAAGAATGTCTGCGCCTTCAGCTTGAAGTGATGAAAGACTCTGTAGTTAAGGATCTGGCACTAAATATCGTCAACAATTTACTAAAGGAGCTTTCTATACGCGACTTTAGAACATTGTGCTCAAAGCTTTCGATAAAAGAGGATAGCTTAAAGAAATCTATAGATCTCATCACCTCATTAAATCCGCGCCCGGGACGCTGTGCAATCAAGGAAAAATCTGATTTTATTATTCCGGATGTAGTTGTAGTCAAGGATGAAAACGGTCACTATCATGCTGAGCTCAACTCTGATGCTATCCCTACACTGCGCATCAACGAACAGTACCGCATGCTTGCCAATAAAGCCCAGAGTGAAACTGACAAAAAATTCTTTAAGAGCAATCTGCAGGAGGCTAACTGGTTCATGCAGTCCCTATACAAACGTAATGAAACCTTAATGAAGGTGGCTAACGTAATTGTTGAAAGACAGCAGGATTTCATGGAATACGGCGAAGGCTCCATGCACCCTATGGTTTTAAACGATATTGCATCAGAAATTGAGATGCACGAATCAACCGTATCCCGCATCACTACTGAAAAATACATCGTAACCCCTAAGGGAACCTTTGAGCTTAAGTACTTTTTCTCATCAAAAGTAGGCACCGATGATGGCGGTACCGCATCATCTACAGCAATTCGTGCCCGCATCAAGGAGCTTATTGCCAAAGAAGATGCCAAAAAGCCATTATCAGACAGCAAATTAGTCGTCATGCTCTCTAATGAGGGAATTGTCGTTGCTAGACGTACTATTGCCAAATACCGTGAGTCATTAGGCATTGCCCCATCCTCACAGCGCAAGCGTCTTATATGAAACTTAAGACAAAATTAATCGTCCAAAAACGCAAAAATTTGATCAAGTTATTGTAATTTGTCAAAAAAATACCATATTATAAAAACGTAGAAGCATTAAATAGTTAATGCCTAAGTGCTGTTCAGTTGATCTGAACTAAGGACGATATATGCAGGTGAAAATTCAAGGCGTGGGCTTGAAGCTTACCGATGCTCTCAAAGATTATGTGAACGATAAATTCAAGAAACTTGAGCGCAAGGCAGAGCTTATCAACTCAATTAGCGTAACCCTCACTGTGGATAATCTCACTCACATTGCAAAGGCCGATGTAGCGGTTACCGGTGATAGTCTCCACACCGAGGCAGATGCCGACACCATGTACGCAGCCATTGATGGTTTGATCGATAAGGTTGATCGTCAATTGGTCAAATACAAGGAAAAACTGCAGGGCTAATCCCCAGTAGCACTTATATTAACTGCCCCGCCCTTAAGCGGGGCATTGTTATTTTAGGAAAATAGCTTGTTACCAGAGACTTTAATTCTCTCCTCGTTATTTTGCTATTCAAAAAAAAGGCTTTTTGAGGAGATAGCAGAGAATGCATCAGTAATTTTGCATGTCGCCCCAGATCTCATCATCAAGGAGCTCAATACCCGTGAGCAATATGGAGCTACGGTATTTTTCAACGGTATTGCAATTCCCCACGCCATGATCCCAGGAATTAGCAAAACACTTGCAGTACTTTCAATTCTGGATTCACCTGTTCCTTTCAATTCTATAGATTCCGATCCACTATATGTGGACATTGCGTATACCCTGTTTATCAGCCCTGATGATAAATATGAAGAAATCACCAAGCTATTAAAGCAACTGACCGAAGTGTTCTCCAATCAGGATCTTTTAAACTCATTAAGGCTTGCGCGCAATGAACGTAATAAAATCAGTACATTATTAAAACAAATTGATGCATCGCTAGAAGCTAAGAAAAGTTCCTAACTAAAAGGAGATGATGCTATGCAAAAACAGCCAATACAGATATTTGTAATTTCCGGCCGTTCAGGCTCTGGAAAATCACTTGCACTAAAGGTGTTAGAGGATTTAGGTTTCTACTGCATAGATAATCTCCCGGCAGTTTTTATGGGAAATTTAATCAAGCTTGCCAAGGAGCATTACCCAAAGCTTGCCGTATCTATTGACATTCGCACTATCATCTATGGCGGTGAGCGCGACATGACTATCATTAATGACACCTATGCCAAGGCCCGTAATGATCCCTTAATCAAGAGTACCATCATCTACCTTGATGCCGATGATCAGGAATTAATAAAGCGCTACGCCAACACCAGACGCTTACATCCGCTTTCCCTAAAATCTATGTCTCTTGATGAGGCCATCAAGCAGGAATCACAGCTTTTGCAGAGTATTTCCTCGGTTGCAGATTTACGCATCGATACCTCAAATCTGTCAGTACATGACTTGTCAGCGCAAATTACCACTTTGGTACAGGGACGTCCTGAGCGTGAGCTGGTGATGATCTTTGAATCCTTTGGCTTTAAAGATGGAATAGCCAAGGACGCAGACTTTGTGTTTGACTCACGCTTCCTCCCCAATCCTTTTTGGGAGAAGGAGCTTAGATCCTATACCGGACTTGATAAACCAATCATAGATTTCTTTGCCAGACATCCTGAGGTTGACGAATACATTGGCCAAATTGACGACATTCTATTGCGCTGGCTTCCAACCATTGAAACAAGTAACCGAAGCTATCTTACGGTAGCCATTGGCTGTACCGGTGGTTTTCATCGCAGTGTCTATATTGCACAGTCACTTGCCGACAGATTTACCGCCCGCGGAATTACGGCTCATGTAAGACACAGATCTTTGATTTCACACATTACAGATCAGCATTAATAAGCCATTTTAGCGCCACTAAAATACAAGACAAGTAAAACACATATTGTCATTAATTTGATGTTTATTACAAAATTGAATTCTGGTATAAAAAACATGCTAGCATTCAAGTATTTATATTTTTGCTTACGTTAAAATTAGTGCCGAATTCATAAAGGCTTGTTGAATAACAAGTCTTGGAGGTTTCGAGATTTCATTACTCGAAATACGAACTGGCGTCGTCCAGTGCTGCTTTATAGGATAGGAAAACATGAAAGCTATTGTTTTACACCAGAAGTTGGATCTCCGTTACGAAGACGTACCTGATGCAACCATCAAAGACCCTAAAGAAGTCATCGTTAAAATGTTGACTGGTGGTATCTGCGGTTCAGATCAGCACTATTACACCCAAGGTGGTAACGGTACCGCTATCGTAGTTCGTGAGCCTCTAGTTATCGGTCACGAGGGCTGCGGTATTGTTGAAGAAGTCGGTAAGGAAGTTACCAAGGTCAAGAAGGGCGATATGGTTGTTTTACGTCCTGCACGTCCTTGCTTCAAGTGCTACTACTGCAAGAACAAGCAGTTCACCTTCTGTGAAAACGTTCAGCACTTAGGCTCTGCAGCACTTTTCCCTCACACCACTGGTTTGTTTGCTGACTACTGCACCGTTCATGAAGAGCAGTGCGGTGTTGTTCACACCTTAAAGCCTGAAGTTGGCGCATTTGCTGAGCCTTTGGGAATTGCCTACAGCGGTATTAATGCTTTGGGTAACCTCTTAGGTAAAGATGTTGTTGTGATGGGTGCCGGCCCTATCGGTTGCCTCTGCGTTGCAGCTGCTAAGACCTTAGGTGCTAACACTGTTACCTGCATCGATATCCGTGGCGAGACCTTAAAGATTGCCAAGCAGATGGGTGCTGACTTTGTTTGCAACTCCAAAGAAGATCCTGAGCAGATCGAGAAATGGTGCGAGCACAAGGGTTCCTTCGATTTAGGTATTGAAGCTACCGGTAACGGCTTTGCATGTGCACAGCTCATGAAGCTAGTCCGTCCTGAGGCAATTGTTTCTCAGGTTGGCATGTACGGTGCAGGTCACGAGCCTAAGGACTTCGGACCTTTTGCTGTTAAGGGCATCAAGTGGCACTCAGTATTCCGCTTCTATGATGAGTTCGGTGCTGTTGTTTCCGCTCTTGACCGCGGCCTGATCAATCCTCTACCTCTGCTTTCTGCATCCTTCGATGCATCTCAGCCTGTTGAAGGCATGAATGCTGCTCTTTCACCTGAGACCATGAAGGTTGAATTCGACTTCAACGGCTACAAGCCTGCCTAATATTTAGGTAACGTTGAAAATTAAGGGAGCATTAAGCTCCCTTTTTATTTGGTTCTCCTAGGTTTAGTGGGGAATTTCAATTTTAAGCACACAAGGCTGTGACCCCTGTTTTACCCGGAAAAGCAGCCTTAATTAGGTATGAGAAGTACTCAAAGTCAGTATACCCATATCCCCTTCTTTTGATCACTTTTATCTTATTGTTAACACCCTCTAGAGGACTGGTGCCTATGTGGAATTTCCATGAGTTAATGATCCCTTCAGATCTCTTATCTTGCCGCTTACAGAAGTCGATAATCTCCTCTACTTCTGATTCCATAGCCATTGTCTTCCACGCCTCCCATCGCTCTCTTGCTTCATCTTCGTTCGCACAGAACCACAGCGCTGATAGTTGCTCTTTCAATAAGTATGCTTTGTATAGATCCTGATTAGCATCTAACAGCGTTTCCAGGCGTTGCTTTTGCTTCTTTGTGAGGTTCTCATTGTTTCTTAATAACAGCCAACGAGAGCCTTTTATTTGCTTGTATTTATCAGGATCTTCCAGCTTTGCATCCTGAGCTAAACGCAGTCGTATCGCACTGATGACATCACGGCCGTAATTGGCTTTTACATGGAATTGATCATAGATCACCACAGCATTAGGACAGTGCCTTTTAAAGCTCACATCAAAAGTGGCATTCTGATCCATTGCTACTGCTAGGATCTGCTTACATCCTTCTGTGCCACAAAGCTTAAAGAACTTGTTAAGTGTGGCGGCTTTGCGATCTCTTTCGCAGAAGAGCACGCGCCTGGTGACGAGATCAATAATCACAGTAGCATATACATGGCCTTTCAGAATAGAAAATTCATCCACTGCCAAGATCCTTGCATTACCAAGACTGAACTTAGGGATATGCTCTTGTAAGTAGTACTTGTGGGTTGTTTTAACGCTCTCTTCACCCACATGATAGCGCTTAGCAATGTGTGCAATAGCAGAAGTATTAGCCTCTTCAATCACTGTGTCTGCAAGGCGATTGGTGAACCGTCCGCCTTTCTTGTTGTAGACCCAATCTACCACCTCTGTGCCTTGTCTATGGCAATGAGGACACTCTGTACGTCTGACTTTAATCAAAAGGAAGCAATGCTTAGGAACCGTCCGTAATTAACTTGAATAATTTAAGGCCTGTTTAGGTGCTATGGAG
>CAVJLP010000002.1:0-68788 GCA_963650525.1 Firmicutes bacterium CAG:534 | reverse complement strand
CTGTTATCCTCACCTAGATCCCGGTACAAATGTACAGAAAAGCACAAGCGCGCTATAATCATCCGGTAATTTTGAAAACATAAATAGACGAGAATCGAAAAAATATGAAAAGATCATCCCATCTAACCCGTCGCATGACCGCCATTAACCGTACCAGACGCCGCCGCACCTTTATGCGAGCCTTAAAGCAGCGTCGCCTAGCACGAGCTGAGGTTTTCTTCTTGTTAGAGGATAATCACTAGTAATTTACTAAGTCTGGCACTTTCCTTGCTTTCTTTTTTGAAGAAAGAGAACAAATATACAAAACGGCAATTCTCTGCCGTTTTTTTTGAGGAAAGACAGATGTTCAATCGCAGAAATCTCGACGCCTACCGTAAAAACAATGTACGAGCCGAACTCTCTGTTGCCGATCCTTATACCATTACCAAGATGTTATTTCAGGGAGCCTTCGAACGTCTGATGCAGGCAAAAGGTGCCATTGAACATGGTGATCTTGAGCTAAAAGGCAAAAAACTGGCATCAGCCTCGGCAATAATTGAAAGCTTTCGTAATACTCTAGACTTTTCTATAAACTCCGAGCTGGCACAGCATCTTTTTGATCTATACACCTATGTCATCGATCGTCTGGCTGATGCCGCAATTGAGGTAAGTCAGAAGCCCATTGATGATGCACTTAAAGTTCTGCTCCCTATAAAAAATGCTTGGGATAATATTCCGCTTTCTGAGCAACAAAAGGCAGCAGCTCAACGCACAGCTATGCAACAAGATGCCGAAGCTGTGACTGGTAACGGATACATTGCCTCAGGATCGGTGTAGCATTAGCGCATGCTAGAAACAAAAGACGGTCCGTTATTAATAGTAGTGCTTGCAATCATAACAGGTGCATCCTGTGGTGCCCTGTTACGTTATTTTATAAGCAATGCCTTAAATTCAAAGTTGGAGCTGATGCCCCTAGGCACCTTGGTGTGTAATCTTCTGGGCGCCTTTTTAATAGGGCTCATTACGGCATATTTGGCAGGCAGATTCCATCAAAGCGCTACCCTAAGGCTTTTTCTTATAACAGGCTTTCTTGGAAGTCTCACTACCTTTTCAACCTTTTCCCTAGAATCTGTAAATCTTCTCCTGTCTGATGCTCCCCTTAAAGCAATTGTCCACACTCTCTGCCATCTTTTGGGAAGTATGCTCCTTGCACTTTTCGGACTATTTATAGGACATAGGATATTTTGAACACTGCTTGGAGCATGCTGATGAGTACTGAGATAAAAGATCTAATTGCAGAGGGGATGACTATGCTTGACAGACTGCAACGCCTGCACAGCGATCATAGCTTTCAAGATGAAGCCTATCTCAGTGCAAAGCTATCTGAACTTTGTAGCAATCTCAAAGCTTTTCCTAGTGCAGAGCTACAACCATACCAAAGTGAAATTAAAGTACTTCTAGATAGACTTACCGAAAATATGAGTGAGGCCTCTGAAACCAAGATGCAGATCAAACAGGAAATGGTCAGCATGCGCAAAAAGAGTATCGGAGCCAAAACCTATATGCAGAACAAACTGGTCAAATATCTATGACTTACAGCCTCTCTGAGATCGAGCATCTTGCCTTAAAAGAAACTCCCTTAACCGCTGCTGAAATTGATCGCGTGCGCAAGCTTTCTAGACTGCAAAGCTCAATGTCGGATCTGTTAATTGAGCGCTTTAAACAGAATATAGAAGCCTTCAGAGAATTTATTCCGGATATAGCCTGCACCTTTGAACACTATCATCCGACGACGACACTTGATTTTTTCTGCACAGAAAACGGTATTCCCAATCTGCAATTTCCCGATCGCCATCAGGACATACTCTATAAATGCGATGATCCCAGAGCGCTTTGTGACGCTCAGGCTCAAAAGGCCCTAAAGGATCATATTTTTACAGGTACCGTCTATAAAAAGGAAAGTGATCCCTACGGACAGATCCATTTTCGTTATTTATCAGAGGCTGTAAACAAAGTCAGCAACGCTACAAAAGATGAAAAGCTCTACAGTGCAGAGGAGCTAAAATCCATTCCCAATGCCATCATCGTAGGCCTAGGTCTTGGATATGTGTTAGAGAGCCTGTGCTCTAGGGCTGAGCTTATAAATATTGTAATTGTCGAGCCTGATCTCGACATGTTCTTTGCGTCCTTGCATGCCTTTGACTGGAGAGCATTTTTAAAATATCTGCGTGCAAATGATTTTGGCATAAACTTTCTTCTAGGACAGACTCCTGAGCAACTGTCACTAGATCTTACCTCGTACTATGAGCATCATGGCAGATTTCTCTCAGCCCAGTGCCTGTGCCTTATTCACTATGCATCTGATGAAATCCGTCTTCTGGTTGATACTTTGCTTCAGGATTATTACCGTCTGCATGCTGCCATGGGATTTTTTGATGATCACCTTTTTGGCACCTCTCATGGATTATATGCTGCAACTCACCATCATAAGTTCCTAAGAGCAGATGTGGCTCTTCCCCAAAGCTTGTGCAATCTTCCTCTTTTCATCATAGGCAATGGCCCATCTCTTGATAAGGACATTGCTTTTTTACGCCACAATCAAGACAAGGCGCTTATTATTGCCTGTGGCACTGCACTTGATACCCTGTATCACGCAGGTATCAAGCCTGATTTCTATGCTACAACCGAAAGAACTCCCGAGATTGCAGAAACCCTTGATGCAATCCCTGACAGAAATTTTATACATTCACTTACTTTGCTTGCTGGCGATGTCATTCATCCCTATACCCAAGACAGATTCGAGCATACTGCAATTTTCGGTAAGCCTGATGAGCCCTTTTACTGGCGGATATTTTCAAGAATTAAAAACGGTACCAAAATCAGAACAATCAATGTCATGAATCCCATTGTGGGTAATCTTGGGATCTCAGCAGCCTTAAGTCTTGGCTTTTGCAATATATATCTGTTCGGTATTGATAACGGCAAGCCTGTGGATGCTACATCCATGCACTCAAAATATTCTGCAACCTATTCAATTCACGGCCTTGCAGATAATGGCGGTAATTATGATACTAGACAAGGAATCACGCTGCCTGGCAACTTCGGAGGTGAGGTTCAGGCAAACTATATCTTCCGTCTGGCAAACCGTCACATGGAATTAGTTATCAATGAGGCCATCCACAGCACTCAGGGAAAAACAAAAATATATAACTGCTCAGGTGGCGCCAAAATTTCCGGCACTATTCCAAAGCGTAGTGAGGAAATTGATACCTCATCATTTAATAATATAAACAAGCAGGAAATTCTTGCCTACATCCATAACTGCATGAGCATTGATTTAGCTCTCACTCATGATGAGGCTAAAAGGCTCTGCAAATCTTTGGAATTTGATGATGCCTGTGCACAGATTCTTGAGGTATTCAATAAGAACCTTGAGGGCAGAACTGCGCTTGTAAAAGCTATGGAGCAGGCATCAGAGAGGCTTTGGCGTATCTACGAGGATCCTCAGTCAAGATGTCTTGCCTGCGATCTTGAAGGAACCATGCAATCAATGTTTATCATGGCCTTAAATGCGCTCTATCACATAGAAAACGAACATAAAGCCGTAAAAGTAGCCCTCGATGTCATCAAAAGCTTTGGCTATTTTATTGAGGATGCAAAAGTGTTATTTAGGCTATTGCCTGACTACATCATGGGTGAGCATCATCAGTTTTTAAAAGGGAAACTTGGCTTTGATCATGAAGGCTCAAGTGCCCCAGCAACTAAGATGCGAGACAGGCTCTTTAAAACAGCACCGCAGGACAAATTAAAAAAATTCATCAAACGCTATGAATGACAGCTATAAGGCCGAGACAAAGGCCTTAAAAATGGCATTAGCGTAGTCATTGTGCCCATTATAAAATTCAGGATGCCATTGTACCGCAAGGGCAAAGCGGGCATTTTTAACTCTAGCAGCCTCACAAAGACCATCATCAGATACAGCCTCACAGCTAAGCTTAGGGCTAAGATCCTTTATAGCCTGATGATGATAGCTGTTAACCTTTAATGACTTCACCCCAAGCATAGCCCAGAGCATGCCCTTATCCGTAAGAGTTACATCATGTACTCCTCTATCATAGGGAGCACTCATACAATGCTCAGTTCCCGACGGACGCTGCGAAGGAAGATCCTGCCACAACGTTCCGCCTAGCACGGCATTTAAGATCTGGATACCACGGCAGATCCCTAAAAAGGGCTTATCCCTTGTAATGCACTCCTTTACTAAAAAAGCCTCCATGGCATCACGCTCCTGACAGACAGCTCCGCATTTGGCTATCCTCTTAGCCCCGTAAAGCTCAGGGGAGACATCATGACCGCCTGTAAAAAGGATGCCATCAACGTGACCTAGGCATTCTTTGAGGATCTTCTGATCAGAGCTTAAAGGCAGCATCACAGGAATAGCTCCTGCTGCCTCTATACCATTAAAGTACCCAGGCAACATCCACAGACTATCTTTGTGCTCATCCCAAAGAGGGATCACTCCAACAACTTTCATGTGTACTCCTCCAAGATATGTCTTTAGTGTAGGAGGATTTAAGAGAGCACAATAAAAATGCACCACCTTTATGCAGACAAAGCAAAAGTGGTGCAGTAATGAGCCTAAAGAAGACAGTGACTATTTGGCGGAAGTGTTCTTTTTAGCCTTAGGACGGCTCTTTAACACCAAGCCCTCGCCCTTACGCTTGGCCTCAGCAATAACTCTGTCCTCCTTGCGCTGAGCCTTGGCATCTGCTCTGGCCCACATACGCTCGTTTGCTGCCTGCTTACGATCAGCACGGATCTGAGACTGAGTACGACGTACCTGAACAGGCTTCTGATCTGCATAGGGATTCTCACCATCCTTGAACTCAACTATGATGGGAGAGCCCATGATCTTCAGGGCATCACGATAGCAGTTAATGATATAGCGCTTATAGGCCGCTGGGATCTTGGAGGTTTTATTGCCGTGAATAATAATACGCGGAGGATTATAGCCACCGGCATGTGCATACTTAAGCTTAATGCGACGGCCGCCTGAGATAGGAGGCTCATGCTCCTCAACTGCACGTCTTAAAATGCGATTTAAGAGTGAAGAGCTGTGACGAGTCGTAGCGGAGATATAAGCTTCATCAATGGAGTCAAACAGGTTACCCACACCGGTACCGTGCAGAGCAGAAATAAAGTGAACTCGAGCAAAATCAACAAATCCTAGGCGATTGTTAAGCTCAAGCTTGATCTCATCTTTGACTGCTACATCCAGACCATCCCATTTGTTAACTGCAACAACTAATGAACGGCCTGAGTCGATGATGAATGACAGCAGCGACAGATCCTGATCGGTAATATGTGAATGAGCATCGATCACCAGCAATGCCACATTGCAGTCCTCAATGGCCTTTAAGGTCTTCACAATCGAGAACTTCTCGATAGATTCCTTGACCTTACGGCGCTTTCTCACACCGGCTGTATCAATGACGATGTATTTCTTATCCCCACGTTCTAGTGGAATATAAATTGAATCACGGGTGGTACCAGGGAAATCGGCAACGATTACGCGCTCCTCACCTAACAGTCTGTTGGTCAGAGTTGATTTGCCGACATTAGGCTTACCCACAATGGCAAATTTAACCGGTAGATCGGCAAATGGGGTACTGTCCTCAGTCTTGTCTGCAGAATTACCCTCATCTGTCCCGTCCTCCTCATGCAATCTTGCACGGGACTGCTCACGAAACTCATGCCAATCAAAGCCACCGCCCTGAGCATCCATGGGAACATTTTCTAAGAATTCATAGCCCTGCTCCCATTCAGATACAGGCTTGACAAAGGGAGAGCGGGACTCATCCTCGTCAGTGATATTAAGATCAGACTCAAGTGGCCCCTCTTCACGCAATAGCGGAGCTAGGACATCTTCAAGCAAGGAGGTAACACCACGACCATGGACTACCGCAGTCTGATAGACCTCACCTAAGCCTAGGCCATAGAATTCGGCACCTGCTGTCTCAGGATCCAAACCGTCGACCTTATTGGCGACCACTGCACACTTCTTACCTGAACGACGAATATAGTCAGCAACCTGATAGTCACCAGGCATAATACCGGCTCTAGCATCAACCATATAAAATACTAGATCGCATTCATCAATTGCCTGCAGAGCCTGAGAGGTCATGCGCTCGGTCAACTCCTCAGGCTGATCAGTATTATCCTCAGCGATACCACCTGTATCGATAATGACATATTCACGGCCTTCGTACATGGCACGACCGTATTTACGATCACGGGTTAAGCCTGGAAAATCTGCAACCAAGGCATCACGAGTTTTGGTAAGGCGGTTAAAAAGTGTAGACTTGCCGACATTTGGGCAGCCTACCAGTGCTACAACTTTCATCTATTAAATCCTGGGAAAAATTCGTGTCGTGTGAAGGGTGTTAAGTGATAATTCTTAAAGCGGCGTGATTTTACCACAAAAATACTAAAAAAGGCGGCCTAAGCCGCCTTTAACTCGCATAAATAAGCTATTTTTTAGAAAACTCCATAACCTGAGGCCTTCTCCTGAGAGGCATTAGAATTATCACTTTCTGTATTGGAGCTTTCAGTCTGACTATCTTCCAAAGCTTCATTATCAGTGCTCTGTTTATTGGTCTCAGGATCTGAATCAGACTTAACCCCTGGCATGAGACCAAAGCCTGAAATAGACTCACGATGCTTTCTTTCAGCCTCAGCCTGAGCCTTTAAGTAGGCTGCTCGCTGGCGCTCATATTCAGCCTTTTCACGCTGATATCTGGCCATCTGAGCCTGTGCCTCACGCTGACGGGCCTCCATGGCATTAACCATTCTCTGAGCCTCAGCACGACGAGCCATAAGCTGCTCGTGGGTAACCCCTACAGAAGCGTAATTATCATAGGCTGCAAGAGAGACACCTGCACCACCTGCCAAAAGCTCTGACTGGGCAATATTTAGCTTAGCAGATGCTATACCCTGCTGATAGCGCAAAAGTACCAAACGACCACCCGAGGTCTGAATGAGGACACCATTACTGGTTACAACCGGATCGGTATATACCGGGGTATCATCCGTATCATCCATCCAAACGATGCGACCATCAGCAAGCGAGATGAAATAAACATAACCCTCAAGATCGGCAACCACTACATAATTACCGTAGATAGCAGGTGCTGATACGTTACGATTGGTTAATACATTGTTCTCCCAGATCTCATGACCATCTTGGCGGGAGATGCAGTAGACACGGCCGTTATCAGAGGTTAGCACAAAGCACTCATCATCAAAGGCAATGTTACGTGAGCTCTTATAGGACAGACGGTTTAGTGCCTGATGATCCTTGAACGAATACCACACAAAGCCTGAGTTATAGGCAGTTGAATAGAGCTTGCCATCAAGTAGCAGTGGAGATGATGAAACATCAGCTACCCTGTCTAAGTCATTTGAACCGGTGGGATTTCCTATCATCAGCGAATTAGCAGTAGCGCCGGTATTCTGATCAAGTACCAAAACGCGACCACCAGCTGTACCCATCAGTACGAAATCATCACCTGCTACCATAGGACGAGATTGAGTGCGCAGACGCAGACCATTTGAGCCAGCACCTGCCTGCCATAATTTCTCTCCGCTTAGAGCATCATAAGCAGTAAGAATGCCTCGGGAGTTTAGAACAAATAGCTTGGTGGCACTGGTATTAAAGCAGGGAGCTGCAAGCACCTCAGCTGAGAGGTAATCCTTCCACTCAAGTTTGCCAGAGGTAGCATTAATCACATAGATATAGCCATTTTCTGTACCGGCTGCCACATGAGTTCCACCTACGGCAACTGCACCTGAGACCTTAGCCGTACCCTTATCGTCGTTTTCGTCCTCATCCTCAAGATCGATAGACCATCTAGTGTCACCAGTAGCCAAATCCAGAGCATATACATCGCCATGACGGGAGGCGGTATAAACAGTTGAACCAATAGTCTGTGGACCTAGCTTTGAATAAAGTCCGTCGGTACCGCCTACAGAGCGTGACCAGACCTGCTCCACTTCAATGCGATTTGAAATCTCTGGCACCTTAGCAGGCTCTGCAAGATCCTTGTTCCCAGAGCAGGCATTAACTAACAGCATAGCTGCAGGAACCAGGGCCAAAACCAATGAGCGTTTGAACATTACTTACTCCGCATCAAAAATTCAATAGCCGTATTATCGCAGGCTTTATCAAAAAAAGGCGGCTTAAGCCGCCTAATTTCTATCATTTGTCAGTTTGATTATTCAAACTTTGATTATGCTCACGCGCAGTTACAAAAGCTGGAGTATCACCAGATTTGGCAACATCATCTAGCTTCATTGCAAGTAGCGGACTGATCTGTACCTTTTTATCCTGTGACAGCTTTACTGCATTCTGATAGGCATCATGAGCGCCATCAGTATCACCCTTGGCAAGCAACACATCTCCCTTAATCTCAGCCTTCTCTATGGCATAGGCATCGGAGCTGACACCATCTAGAGTCTTAATTGCATCGTCATACTGCTTAAGCTGAGTCTGAATACGTGCAAGATTTAAGGATCCAGCAGGAGCAATAAGCTTGCCACCATTCTTTACTGCAAATTTGGCATGCTCTGCAGCCGCCTCAAAATCTTTCTTGCTTGATTCATAGGCAGCAAGATCCAAAGCGAGCATGGCTCCGTAAATATCTTGATGGCCCTCAAGAAACTTCTTAGCCTCAGTAGCTCCTGCTTCAGGAGAGCTTGCAAGCTTATACTGCACCTGATAGAGCTCATAGGACTGTTGCTGAGCCTTCTCAAGGGTATATGCCTGATACTGGCGAAAACCAATGAGGCCGCCTAAAGCGATCACAATACCAAGTGCGATAGGCTTCCAGTTCTCATGCCACCACTTGCGTACTACTTGCTCTCTCTCATGATCGTCGGTTAATACGTCCATCTTCTAATTTCCACCTATATGTTAAGAATAGTTTTAAGCACTGCTGGTGCATCCTTCAATGCAACCTCACTTTGAGGGGCATCAGCATCACGCAGGTTCTTAATAGTAACACTACCACGGGCAATTTCATCATCACCTAAAATAACCGCGGCACGGGCACCGGTCTTATCGGCACGCTTAAACTGACGCTTAAAGCTACCACCACCACAATGAGTCATGATCTTAACCCCAGGCAGGGCCTCACGCAAAAGTGCTGCAGTTTTTGCCTGATGCAGTTCAATATCAGTTCCAGAGCCTAGGATATAGACATCAACACTGCTCTTAGGTTCAATTTTACCTAGGGTTTCAAGCAATAAAATAAGACGCTCCATACCAAGGCCAAAGCCTACGGCATAGGTTTTAGTACCACCTAGCTGCTCTACCAGGCCGTCATAGCGACCACCACCACAAACGGTACCCTGAGCACCTAGGGCATCAGTTACCCATTCAAATACTGTAAGGTTGTAATAATCAAGACCACGTACCAGACGGGGATTTATCTCATAGCTTATCCCAGCTGCATCAAGCAGGGCTCTGAGCTTATCAAAATGAGCACGGGTCTGCTCCCCAAAATGATCTGCAAGCTTGGGGGCGCTCTTTAACAGCTCTCCTACATGCTCATCCTTAGTATCGAGCACACGCAGAGGATTAGTATGAGTGCGGCGCTTAGAATCTTCATCAAGCTCATCAAAGTGGGCCTCGAGGAATTTTACCAGTGACTCACGATAGGCGGCACGTTCCTCAGATGATCCTAAGGAGTTTAACTGAAGCTTGACCTTATCTGCAATTCCAAAGCGTTTCCAGAACTCATAGGTCATAATGATAAGTTCTGCATCGATATCAGGTCCCTGCAAACCAAAGACCTCAACACCGGTCTGATGGAACTGACGATAACGTCCCTTCTGAGGACGTTCATGACGGAACATGGGGCCCATATACCACAGGCGCTGCTCTTGGTTGTAGATTAAATTATGCTCAAGAGCGCAACGTACGCAACCTGCAGTTCCTTCAGGACGCAGGGAAAGCATGTCCCCTGATCTGTCCTCAAAGGTGTACATTTCCTTCTCAACTACGTCTGTTACCTCACCTATGGCACGGCAGAAGAGATTGGTATGCTCAACAATCGGCATACGCACCTCACTGTAGCCAAAGGAGGATAAGGTGTCACGTAACACCTTTTCTACTTGCTGCCATACTGAGGTATTCTCAGGAAGCAGATCATTCATGCCACGCACGGCTTGAACGTTCAAAGCCATTTTCTATTCCTAACTAAATTAAAGATTATTGATTCAAAGCTAGAGCCCGTACACGACTTTCAAGTCTGTCGGCAGCCTCAGCACAAGGAATTTTGCCCATCATCTGCCCATGCTCATAGATTAAGCACATGCCATTAGTAGCACCGCATACCGCCACATCGGCATGTAAGGCCTCACCAGGACCATTTACCACACAGCCCATAACGGCAATATTGATCGGGGCACGCACATCAGAGAGCTTATCCTCAAGAGTCTGTACCATCCCCACAACATCAATGCCATGACGTGAGCAGGTAGGACAAGCAGTAATATTTACGCCACGTGATCGAAGATGCATGCTCTTTAAAATCGCCCAACCGACCTTTACCTCTTCAACAGGATCAGCTGCCAAAGAAACACGCAAAGTATCACCTATGCCCTGTTTTAAGAGTGAAGAGATACCAATTGCTGAGAGCACAGTTCCAGACATCAAACCACCTGCCTCAGTTATTCCAAGATGCAAGGGCGCATCCGTGGCCAAGGCAAGCTTTTCATAGGCCTCTACACATAAATTAAGCTCAGAGGCCTTAACTGAGAAGGCATAATTTTCAAAATCATGATCATCTAAAGTGGTTGCAGCTCTCAGTGCCGCCTCAACCATAGCATCAGGTGTGGGCTCACCGTATTTTTTTAAGAGATCGTGATCAAGGGAGCCTGCATTAACCCCTACACGAATGGGCAAACCGTGATCACGGGCTGCCTGACATACAGCTTCAATTCTGTCAGATGAACCGATATTGCCAGGATTTATACGCAAGGCTCCGGCGCCAAGCTTGGCACATTCAATTGCAATACGATAATCAAAATGAATATCCGCAATGACAGGCACTGGTGATGCTTTGCAGATCCTGCCAAAGGCCTCGGCTGCAGCCATGGTAGGTACACTTACACGGACTAGATCCGCACCGGCATCTGCCATGGCACGGATTTGAGCTAAGGTCCCCTCAACGTCTAAGGTATCAGTTGAGGTCATACTCTGAACAGTGATCGGTGCACCACCACCGATTTTGACGCCGCCTACATCAATCTGACGGGATACACGTCTTTCTATGCTTTGTGCTTTCCAAGACATTTCAACTCCTAGCGGGTAGGCAGATCAAAACCGACATTCTTGCCAGATGGTGCTGAGGCAGTACCACCGTTATAGCGTACCGAGATCTTTGAGCTGTCAGACACCTCAATTCTCAAAGGTGGCATGCCAGTTGCACTGACGGTATCTCCGGCCTTGTAGCTACCACTCTTAAGAACCTTGCCATTGCCCTTGATGCGCAATGAAACAGGTCCCTTGACCTTAACAGTCACGGTATTTAGTGAGCCAATGTCATTACGATTTACGATACGTACTGAGCCTGACACATCACGCACAGAGGCTGCAAGAGCAGTAGCCTGAGTATCTTTGGACTCAGGCTCCTTTGCCTTTTCAGGCTTACTCTTTTGTGCCTGACTCTTATCTGACTGCTTAGTCTTGGCATTTTGCAAGGTGGTATTTGCCTTACGCTCATCGGCCTTGCGATCATCAAGTGCATTGATAGGCTTTGCTGTAGGCAAGCCACCATCGGTTACATGCTCGGCATTTGCGACAACGGCATCGTGAGTTTTTACCTCTGGTGCTGTCAGCATAGCTGACAGATTATTGTCAGCTGGTGCCCCCTCCTGCTTAAGCTTTGAGGGAGTATCAACACTCAATGTACCGTTGGTATTAAGAGGTTCTGAATTTTTCTCAACCTCTGTCTTATGAGCTTTGGCAATTATGTCGTTAGTTCCAAGTGCTTGAGCCTGAGCACGGGCCATTTCAGTATTAGGATCAAGCGGCACTTCAGCATCGTCTGCTGCAGGCGGGAACGGATCGGCTGCAACATTGTTCTGAGCCATATCCTGCTGAACATTCTGACTTAGAGTTAAGGCACCACTGGTACTCTCCTCCTCAGATGAGGAGCTGAACATCGCACCGATGCCAATACCTAGGCCCAAAATTACAATACCACCTGCACTTAACAGAGCTATTTTCTTAAGCGTAGAGCCACTGTGACGCTGTTCTCTTGAGATCCTCTGTGCATTGATGTCAGCAGTTTTTTGTGACTGACTTACATTCTGCATATAAAGATCGGTAAGTGCCTTGGGATCAATATTTACTAAATTGGCATAGAGCTTAATTATCTTAACAACAAAGCTCACCGCTGTGGGTTGGTTTAGACGATCATGTTCAATATCAGAAATCGTGTTCACACGGATCACAATACGCTCAGATGGCTCATTTGAGCGCTGTGATTCTTTATTCAAACGTTCGACCACCTCACGCTGTGACAAACCGAGCATTTCACGGGCATGCTTTAAAATGGCACCAGGCATATTCGGCACCTGATCATCAGGAAGTTCCGGTACTACTGGAACTCTGTCAGGATCATCACCATTTAAATTATGCTCATCATCTGCAGCAAAGCTCATCGTGTTCACAACTTCTGCAGCCTCTGATGTAGCCGTTGCAGATCCCAATACTGTTACCTGCTCGTCATTTGAACTCTTACCATCATCAATGGCACTAAAAGGCTCAGCAACCAAACTGCTATCATTCTTGGCTTCATCATTTAATGCAACATCCTTTGCTACTGTCTCCAGCTTTGGATCATCTGCCAAAGTTGCGTTCTCCTGACGTTGATTTATTAAGTCCTTGCTCATTTATCTCTCGTCAAACTTGTTGTGCTTTGATAGCATCATTATTGAGGCGATTCTTTACCTGCCCTGCTAACTGACCGCAGGCGGCAGCTATATCATCACCTCGAGTGCTACGCTTCATCACGGTAAAACCTCTGTCCATCAGCTCCCGTGCAAAGCGCTCTACACGGTTACCAGAGGGTTTCTTAAAATCAGAACACTCATGGGGATTAAAAGGAATTAGGTTGATCTTACAGGGAAGATCTGCAAGTAATCTTGCCAAAGCTTTGGCCTGTTCAATGCCGTCATTAACACCATCTAGCAGCACATACTCAATTGTAACTTTGCCGCAGTTGGCATTTGACTTTGCAATATACTCGCGTACACCATGAAGTACCTTAGCAATGTTGTACTTCTTATTGAGCGGAATAAGTCTGTTGCGTAGTTCATCATCAGGTGCATGCAATGACAACGCAAGGGCCACATCAATCTTGCCTGCGATATTTTCAAGCACTGGCGCCACTCCGGAAGTTGAGATAGTGACACGACGCTTAGATAAGGCAAAGGCATAATCAGAGAGCAGTATTTCACAGGCTGCCATTACCGGCTTTAGATTATAAAGAGGCTCACCCATACCCATCATCACTACATTTGATATGGGTTTGTGCTCTTCATTTTGGGAAAATCCCACAACTGTTGATGCACGCCAGACCTGTCCTATAATTTCAGATACAGTCAAATTGCGGTTAAAACCGGAAGCTCCAGTACGGCAGAATACACAGCCTACAGGACATCCTACCTGAGTTGAGATACATAAGGTGTTTCTATCCTCCTCAGGAATAAGCACCGTCTCAACTAACTGACCTGCACCGATATCCAAGGCCCATTTGATGGTTCCGTCAACAGAACGTTGCTCAGTCACAATTTCTGGGGCCCTGATCTCACACTGCTCCTTGAGCTTAGCACGCAGATCCTTCTTGATATTAGTCATCTCATCGAAGTTACTTACTCCGAACTGATAGATCCAACGCAGTAATTGCTGGGCACGAAAAGGCTTCTCACCTAGTGAGACAAAAAACTCCTTCATCTCCTCAATAGAGAGATCCATCAGGTTGATTTTATTATCCAAGAGAGCTCCATTTAATATTTCAAGGTCAAACGCTTATTATACCGTGCACAGCTTAGTCAATGCATCAAATTTCACGCAGAGCAGTTCCGTCTTCAAGCAGACGCTGAACAAAGGCTGTAAGTGTTGCTGAAGCCTTGCCGTATAAGCCGTAATCAAACTGGGAGCCTACAGCACTACGCTCTAGGTTAAATTCAACACAAAGCGCTCCCACACTGTGGGCAAAGCTGCAAAAACCTGCTGCAGGATACACTACACCTGAGGTACCAATTGCCAAAAAAAGATCACAGATGGCTAGTTTTTTCTCGATGAGATCCATGTGATAAGGCATCTCCTCAAAGAAAACTATATCAGGACGTGTCGTTCCCGCACTCTTACACAGAGGACATACATCCTCAGGATTAGAGGCGTCAGTCTTAGGCCATCTGCCATGACATTTGCTACAGAGCATGCTTTTAAGCTCTCCATGCATATGGATCACATCAGCAGATCCTGCCTTTTCATGCAGATCATCGATATTCTGAGTAACCAAGGTTACGCTACCGCCACAAAGGGATGGCCATCTCTTTTGTAGCAAAGCTACAGCTTCATGGGCAGGATTTGGCTTTTTATCCTTAAGTCCTAGGCGCATCTTATTGTAGAAGTCATGCACCTTACGTGGGTTACGAATAAGTGCCGATGGAACACAGACATCCTCAATTCTCTCACTCTCCCACAACCCAGTCTCCGAGCGAAACACGGGAATACCGGATTCTGCCGAAATGCCAGCACCAGTTAACACC
This sequence comes from Firmicutes bacterium CAG:534, assembly GCA_963650525.1. GTDB lineage: Bacteria > Pseudomonadota > Gammaproteobacteria > Enterobacterales > Succinivibrionaceae > Succinivibrio. The sequence goes on along the minus strand of CAVJLP010000002.1, from coordinate 53,965 downwards.
ACAATGTTTTTAAATTGAGTTTGCATAAAACATCCGTCCTTGCTGACTTTTTGCTAGATCTAATCTAGAGATTCACCCAAAAGCCACATAGCAATAGGTATCACAATTGCTCCGGTAGGACCTGGGGCTAGGAAGGGAGACCCCTCTGGTAAATACGCAGAGGACAGATCAATATGTACCCACTTTTGCTCATCTCCTACGAAATGCGAGAGAAAGGCAGCTGCTGTTGATGCTCCGGGTACAGATACACCGTGACCTGAATTTGAAATAGTTGCACGGCGGGAACTGATAAAGCGTTCATGGAACTTATAGAACGGAAGCTGCCAGTAGAGCTCCCCTGTCAACGCAAAGGCATCATGTAAAGACTTAGGCATTTTATTATCGCGGGTTATGACAGAGCACATATCACGGCCGACTGCGGCCTTGGCACTGCCGGTTAAGGTTGCTGCATCAATAATATATTTGCAGCCATCATCCTTTGCCTGCAACAGCGCATCGGCTAACACTAGACGTCCTTCGGCATCGGTATTGCCAACCTCAACCTCAACTCCATTTGGATAGCGGATAATATCCCCTGGGACCATGGAATTACTGTTGATCAGGTTCTGAGCGCAGGCAAGATAGCATCTTACATGACGCTTAAGTCCCATTCCCACAGCCAAAGCCAACGCACAAGCAAGATTTACCGCAGCGGTTTTATCAGTGCGCATGTCCGCCATAAAATTATCAGGCTTGATGTTATAACCACCTGAATCAAAGGTTATTCCCTTACCCACAAGTGCAACATCCGGCTGATGATTTTCATCTAGGCCCTCTGGGATATATTCAATAACCCCCATCACTGCATGAGCACCGGATCCCACAGCATTTAGACCGCTATAACGCTTAAACTGCTCATCCTTTGATGAGAAAACCGCCATGTTAAGCTTACCCTTGGTAAGATCTGAGGCATTCTTACAGATCTCACCTAGAGATTGCATCATGATCTCAGGTGAGCAGTCAGCAGAGCTTAAATCTGCAAGACCTCTGGCTGTTGCCACCATGGCAAACATCCAGGTAATGGTACGCAGGGCCGAACGGCTAAGAGGCAAAGCTACGGTAAGTGTTTTTCCCTCGCCACTATAAAGAGCATTCAGGAAATTTAGTCCGTCCCAGGGCTCAAACTCACCGCCATAAATAAGCTTTACCTTAAAAATGCCATGAGATGCCAAAATACGGCCACAGCGCATAAATGGAAATTCTGCATCCGATGGCACATAGATTTGCACACAGCTTCTTGATATGGCAACAAAATTTGCTGATTCATCATAGGGTGCAGGAGCCTTGCCTAGGCACAGTTGTGCCTCAATTAAGCCTTCAGGGGCATCATCGTAGGTATGAAGCTTAAGTTCCATAGTGTTCTATCTCTGTTTTTTTGCTTTTAAGCGTAATTTTGCTACTGTCTGTTCAATATCATCACAGGCTATATCGATTTCACTTTCGGTTGTAAAACGGCCAAAAGAAATACGAAGTGAGGCTCTGGCAAGAGCCTCAGACAAACCTATACCTGTAAGAATATATGAAGGCTTGAGAGTTGCAGATGAGCAGGCTGATCCTGCCGATACAGCAATCTTTGATAAGGAAGGGATAAGCATGGCGCCATCAACATCCTCAAAGCTTACCGATAAAATTCCTGGTACATGATGTTCAGGATTGCCGTTTATAATTGCACCATCAATTTTTGACAGACGTGCAATTAATCTATCACGCAGGGCATTCATTCTCTTAGCATCATCTTGGCCTTGACTCTGCATTATCTCAAAGGCCTTGCCCATACCTGCAACCTGGTGAGTAGGAACCGTGCCTCCACGCATTCCCTTCTCCTGACCACCGCCTAGGATCTGCGCATTTAAGGGAATATTCTGACTGCGCTTTACATACAGAGCACCAACTCCCTTAGGTCCACAGATCTTCTCTGAGGTTAAGGTTGCAAGTGAAACATCATTATGGCCAAAATCACTCTTTATATATCCGGCACTTTGCGCAGTATCGGTATGGAAAAAGGCTCCATGCTCGCGACAGAAGGCGGCAAGTGCTGCCACATCACAGACCGAGCCTAATACGCTATTTGCCTGAGCAATTGAAACAAGAAAAACATCATCATCAAAGTGCTCTTTTAGAAGCTCGACATCCACGATCCCGTCTTTTCGTGGAGTAAGGTAGGTAACTTCATAGCCACAAGACTGCAGACGCTCACAGGCCTCAAGTACTGCCTTGTGCTCAATTTTTGAGGTGATCACCCTACGTCTTTGGTCTCCTTTTGCTTTAAGTGCCTGAGACAGACCAAATATTGCAAGGTTATTGGCTTCAGTTGCACCTGAGGTAAAGACTATCTCAAGTGGGGATACTCCTATTAAGGAGGCTACTCTGTCACGCGCACTCTCCACGGCCTCGGCAGCCTCCCAGCCATACACATGATCCTTGGCATGGGGATTGGCAAAGGCTCCATCGATCTTTAGGCAGTGAACCATCTCCTCAATCACTCTAGGATCGGTCGGAGTTGCGGCGGCATAATCTAAATAAACAGGACGATTCATTGAATTACTCATGAATATGGGTTACAGCCATTGCGAAGACCTTTTCAACATGATCATCGTTTAGGGCATAGAAAACACGCTTGCCATCACGCTTAAGGCGCACAAGTTTATTTAAGCGCATATTACTTAACTGATGAGAAACTGCAGATTTGGTAACCCCCAGAATTTCGGCAAGATCGCTTACACACAGCCACTCATGCTGCTGCAGAGCATCCACAATACTGATGCGGGTAGGATCTGATAAAGCCTTGAAAAACTCTGAGATGATATCTACATCATCCTGAGGAAGCATGGCATTCCTCAAAGCTGTAATCTCGGCACCAGATAAACTCTCATCCCTATTAATTTTAGGATCACTCATCAAAACTCCTCTTTAGAGACGTGGGCTGTCGCCTGTTGCATTATAGATATTATGTTTTCGTCCTAAATCTTTTAGGATCCTCACAGCATATCGATATTCCAAAAAAGCATAACGGCGTGTAGCTGCAGATAATGACATTAAATCATAACAGAGATGATCATCACCATCTATTAGACGTAGCATGCCCAGATAAAAATAGCCCTCGCACAAGTGATCGGCAAATTCCTCAATTTTAGACTGATGAGTCTTTATTTCATCAAAAAATTCATCCTCACTTGTTTCACCCAAATAGAGCTTAACAATGTTATAGCCCCAGTTATCAGATTTGGCCTTAGTATCGGCATGTAAATAACGTAACTTCAAAGCAGAGAGCGCTCTGTCCCTTCCAATAATTGAACTTTCGCAAAGGTATAGCCACAGCATACGATAGGGATCGTTTTTATCTGCCTTGTAGAAGGTTATAAAATCAGGCAGAGCTGTAGCCGCACGACCTGCAAGATACAGCACTATGCCTCGGTTAAAATTAACATAGGCATCGTCTGGATCAAGCTCAAGTCCTGAATCAAAGGCATCTAAGGCCTCCTGAAAACGGCCGTCCTCGGCAAAATAGATCCCGATAAAATTATAGGCTGCAGCAAAACGTCGATTTTGACTTAGAGCATTCATAAACATCGCACGGGCCGTAGTCTGCATGCCCAGACGATCATAAATAATACCTAACTCATAGAAAACCTGCGCACGCTCATTATGCGTAACCGCCTTAGTATCAAGCAGGCGTGAAATATTGATAAGCAGCATCTGATCACGGCTTGCACTTTCATAATAAGGAAGCGCAAACATCACATGCTCACTCTTAACGGAAAAAGGCTTTTTAAACTGATCTCCGGCACTTTCCACCATCTCATTATCAGCTGAGCAGGAGGCCAAAGACAAACAAAGGCCCAAGGCAACCGTCGCGCCTAGGACCTTGATTAAATTTATGGATGACACTTGTGACTAATCCATAGACTCCATGATTTCAGTCTCATGCTTCTCAACCTTACGGGGAGCTAACTGCTGACGGGTGATACCTAACAGCAATGTCCAGGTAGAGGCCACATAGATTGAAGTAATGGTACCAAACACAATACCTACAAACAAAGCCAAGGAGAAACCATAGATCATAGGACCACCAAATAACATCAGTGATACCACGGTGATGAGGGTAGTACCTGAGGTAATGATGGTACGTGAAAGGGTTTGGGTCAGGGAAATGTCAAACAAATGCTGCATTTCAATACCGCGGGCAAGCTTAACTGCATTTTCACGTATACGATCAAACACCACGATCTTATCGTTTAATGAATAACCGACCACGGTCAGCACAGCTGCCAGTACGGTCAAATCATACTCAATCTGGAAGAAAGAGAACACACCCATTACCACAATAACATCGTAAGCAAGTGAGATCACAGCACCAGTTGCCATTCTCCACTCAAAACGGAAAGCAATATAAGCCAAAATAGCAATGAGTGAAACCACAATGGCAAGCACACCGCTTTCAACTAATTCCTCGCCAACTGCAGGACCGACATATTCAGAACGGGAGAGCTTTACATTTGGATCGATGGTTTTAGAGGCTGCAACAACCTTGTTGGTCACGGTCTGCTGATCAAGCCCTTCCTTAGGAGCCACACGAACCATAACTGATCTAGTGGATCCTGAATACTGAGCAGAGCCTTCAATGCCCTGAGTTAAATAAGCCTGACGTACAGTCTCCAGATCTACACCATTGGTGTATTCAGTCTCAACGACCACACCACCTGTGAAGTCCAAGCCCCAGTTCAGGCCCTTTACACACATGGAGACGATGCTAGCGATGACCATCAGGAAACAGATAACCTCGACGACCATCTTAATCTTCATGAAGGGGATCACCACCCCTTCTTTAATAAATTGCATCATGATAAGTGAACTCCTAAATGCTCAACTTCTTAAGGTTGGTGCGAGAGCCCCAAATCCAGTTAACAATGGCACGGCAGGCAGTAACTGCGGTAAACATGGAGCTGGCAAGACCAATCATTAACACTAATGCAAAGCCTTTTACAGAACCGGTACCAACCATAAAGAGGATGAGACCTGTAATGAAGGTAGTGATATTAGAGTCGGCAATAGTAACAAAAGCTCGAGCATAGCCTTCATGAATTGCTACCTGTACAGGGCGTCCTGCACGAAGCTCCTCACGGATACGCTCATAGATAAGCACGTTTGCATCCACCGCCATACCCAAGGTGAGCACGATACCTGCAATACCTGGTAGCGTCATGGTGGCACCAGGAATTAATGACATGATGCCTACAAGCAACACTAGGTTAAAGAGCAAGGCAAGATTTGCAATTAAGCCAAAGCCCTTGTAGTAGATGATCATGAACACAAGCAGGAAGAAGATACCGTAGAACATAGCCTTCAAACCGTTATCAATGTTCTGCTGACCTAGTGACGGTCCAATGGTACGCTCTTCAACAATCTGAATAGGAGCAATCAGGGCACCTGCACGTAAGAGCAGTGCAAGGTTATGAGCTTCCTTACTGGAGCTGATGCCTGTAATACGGAAGCTTGAGCCCAGACGTGACTGAATAGTTGCCACATTGATGATCTGCTCTACCTTACGGAACTTAGGCTTGTAGCCTGGATCGCCTGGTTTTAATGCATTGGGATCTTCGCTTTCAATGGCCTTAAACTCAATAAAGTTTGTAGCCATAGGCTTACCGATATTATCCTTAGTGAAGGTGGACATAATAGTACCACCGCGGGAATCTAGGGAAATATTTACCTGAGGACGACCGTTTTCATCAGTGCTTGATGAGGCATCAACAATATGATCACCAGTTAAGATGATCTGCTTGTTAACCACCACTGGGTAATGTCTTTGATCGTAGAGCACCTCAGTACCGGCAGGAACGTGACCAGAAGCTGCAGCACCGACATCAGCTGTGTTATCAACAAGTCTGAACTCCAATGTTGCAGTAGCACCCAAAATTTCCTTGGCACGGGCGGTATCCTGAATACCAGGTAGCTCAACTACCACGCGATCTGCGCCCTGACGCTGTACCAAAGGCTCGGCAACGCCTAGCTCATTAACACGATTTCTGATGATGTTGATATTCTGATCAACTGCATTGGTACGGACTTCAGAGAGCTTGGCAGGAGTCATTGAGGCACGAATATAGAAACGACCGTCATTAGGATTGTCGTAATCCTGAAGCTTAAAATCCTTATGACGTGAGGATAAGGTCTTCAAAGCCTCATCACGGGTCTGTGCATCACGGAAGGCAACAACTACATTTTCACCTTCAGCTCTGGCACCGGCAAGACGGATACCTGCGTTACGTAGCTCAGTTCTAAAATCGTTTACTAGCTGATCGGTCATCTTCTTCATAGCAGAATCCATGTCTACTTCCATAAGGAAGTGCACACCGCCACGAAGGTCGAGGCCTAGCTTCAAAGGATGCATACCCATAGAACGCATCCATGCAGGGGTTGCAGGAGCTAAATTTAAAGCAGTAACGTAATTGTCGTCTAATACCTGATTGGCAATATCGCGAGCAAGCAACTGTTCTTCAGTATTCTTGAAGCGAACCAGTAACTGACCATTTTCTAACTCATAGTCACCGGTAATATTCTTGCTTTCAAGTGCCTGCTGCACCTTAGTGAGAGTCGCCTCCTCTACATCTAGACCTCTGGCACCAGAGATCTGTAAGGCAGGATCTTCACCATACAGATTAGGAAGAGCATAGAAAGCACCGATCAGAATGATCAGCACCACCATAATATTCTTCCACAAAGGGAATTTGTTTTGCACTTTATAACTCTTGAAATCAGGCCGCGACAATGCGCGGCCATAATAGAGGTAATATTAAGAAATTACTTGTTTTCTTCAGCCTTGGCCAAATCAATGACAGGTGTAGCTGACTCACTGGCAGACTCAGTAGCAGTCTCCTTAGTAGCCTCTGCCTTGCTCTCTGCAGAAGAAATTGCAGCCTTAGCTACAGTCTTCTTGGTATTTTTCTTAGCAGCGTTTTTCTTCTCAACAGCAATAGCAATCAAGGTGCCCTTAGGAAGAACTGCAACTACATAGTTGCGCTTCATCTGCATGGTAACGCCATCAGCGACGTCAACTAAAACATATTCCTTATTGTCAGGAAGCTTAACAATACGACCTGCAATACCGCCATTGGTTAAAACCTCATCACCCACAGAGAGATTATCTAGAAGCTTCTGCATCTCTTTGCGCTTCTTGGAATTAGGACGCATGATGAAGAAGTAGACGGCGATCATACATACAGACAGAACGATGATCATGGAAAGATCACCACCAGCCTGTGGAGCGGCATCGGCGGCGTAAGCGGCTGAAATAATATTCATTGTTTATAACCTGCAGTGTTGATGCCCCTTAGGGGCTGACTTAAATACAGCTGACTAATATAACACAAATAACGTGATATATATGACAAAAAACCGCGATTGCCTATGGGGGCTTTCGCGGTTTTTGCTGTTTTCTGTGAAAGTTTTCTAAAAATTAGTTATTGGCTTTGCGAGAAGTTTTGGATTTTTTGTCTAACTTAGCATTAAGCTCTAATACAAGTGCTGTAAGCTTGTCTATAAGAATCTTTTGCTCTGCAAGTAACTTTGACTGAGCGTCTAGCTCATCTAACAATGATACAACAAAGCTATTCTGCGCAGATACAAGTGCACTAAGAGTTGCATCACCCGCTGTGGCTTTTATTAAAAGCTCAGCATTCTCTGCAAATATTTCTCTACGACTCTTAGCTTCCACTTTTTACTCCATTACCACTCTGATGGTTAACTAATCGCAAATGCATCCTGCGCTCTACTTCTTAGAAGATCTACTGCCACAGGGTAGATGGCTATACTGCAATCAAGGCTCGCAACATAGCCACAGAAGGTTATCTTGGTCATTTACAAAAATTAGATTTTTGCCTTTTCAGGATAACCCCAAACTTTGTAGAAATCCTCGGCAAATTGCTCCAATCTGTCCTCCTCTATGGCCTGTCTGATATCTGCCATAAAGTGCTCATAGAACCAGAGATTATGCAGGGTATTGAGGTGTGCCCCCAGGATCTCATTGCACTTATCTAGATGATGCAGATAAGCCTTAGAATAATTCTGGCAGGTATAGCACTTGCAGTTTGGATCAAGAGGAGAAGTGTCAGAGGCATATTTGGCATTACGAATACGTACTACCCCCTCTGAGGTGAAGAGATGACCATTGCGTGCGTTACGTGAAGGCATTACACAGTCAAACATATCAACACCATTTAATACCCCCTGCAGAATATCCATAGGAGTTCCGACGCCCATGAGATAACGGGGATGATCCTGTGGCATCAATGGAGTGATATGGTTTAACTCACCATACATATCCTCTTTAGGCTCACCTACAGCAAGACCACCGATGGCATATCCGTCAAAACCGATGTCCGTAAGACCTCTTAAGGAGGCTTCACGCAGATCCTTATCCGTACCACCCTGAATAATGCCAAACAGAGCATTCTTATTTTCAAGTCTTGCCATCTCATCGCGGCAACGTCTGGCCCAACGCAGAGATAGTTCCATTGCACGTTTCATCTCTGAGCGTTCTGCCGGCAGTGCAATACACTCATCAAACTGCATTACAATGTCAGAATTCAAATCATGCTGAATCTGCATGGAAATCTCTGGCGATAAAAAGAGCTTGGAGCCGTTAATAGGATGACGGAAATGTACCCCCTCTTCGGTAACCTTGCGAATACCAGCAAGTGAAAAAACCTGAAAGCCACCAGAATCGGTCAAAATAGGACCGTTCCAGTTCATGAACTTATGTAATCCGCCATGGGCTCTGACAACCTCACGACCCGGGCGAAGCCACAAATGGAAAGTATTACCCAAAAGAATATCCGCGCCCATTTCACTGATATGTTCAGGACGCATGCCCTTGACTGTAGCCTGAGTACCAACTGGCATGAAAGCAGGAGTTCTAACAGTACCATGAGGCAATTCAATAGCACCAAGACGCGCACGACCACAGGTCTTTTTAACTGTAAATTTCATTTATTATTTTTTTTCTAAGAGTACCAGCAATAAAACTTCGCTATTCTACTAGATCACCTAGCTGACGGGGGCAGATCTTCTGCAGCTCTGTCATTTTTGGTAATAAACATACAATCGCCATAGCTGAAAAATTTATAACGTTCAGCTACTGCGTGCAAATAAGCCTGCATAGTATGACTGTAGCCTGCAAAGGCAGATACCAGCATAATCAGTGTAGATTCAGGCAGATGAAAATTAGTGATCAGGCCATCGATGACACGGTATTTATATCCAGGATAGATAAAAATAGAGGTATCAGCAGAGAACTCGACAATGGGATCGCTTGAGCCTATCTTCTCTGCATACTGTGCAGCACTCTCAAGTGAACGTACAGCAGTGGTTCCGACAGCAATTACCCTATGTCCGGCCTTATGCGTGGCAATTACAGCATCTGCAACCTCTTTTGACAGGTGGACAAATTCTGAATGCATATGATGGGCACTGATATCATCCTCTCTTACAGGCTGGAAGGTCCCAGCGCCTACATGCAGAGTACAAAATACCTGATTTACGCCCATCTCCTTAAGCTCGGAGAGCTGCTTTTCATCAAAATGAAGTCCCGCAGTCGGTGCTGCTACAGCACCAGGAACCTTGCTGTACACAGTCTGATAACGCTCTCTGTCTACAGCCTCATCAGGTCTATCAATATAGGGAGGAAGCGGAATATGCCCGGCCGCATTTAATAAATCAAGGATAGGTGAACCATCTGTGGTTTCAATTTTAAAAAGCTCACCATCACGTCCGGTCACTGTAAGCTTCTGACCGCCTTCAAGCAAAATCACCGCTCCAGCCTTACAGGCCTTAGAGGCTTTCATATGAGACAGGGCGGAGGTTTCGTTTACGATACGCTCAATTAAAAACTCTACAGCACCACCGGTTTGCTTATGACCGTAAAGTCTTGCAGGGATCACCTTGGTATCATTAAATACCAACAGATCCCCTGGCTCTAAGAAGTTCTTTAGATCATAAAAATGCTGATCCCTGTATGATCCATCCTGACCATTAAGGCACAGCATACGACAGCCTGTACGTGCCTCACTTGGATATTCAGCTATCAGTTCATGTGGAAGATCAAAATTAAAATCACTGCGTAACATTCTAAGACCTGTCCTTCAGCACAAACATGAAACAACTCCCCCAAAAATTTCTACATAAAAATTCTGCAACAGTATACATGCAAAAATTTTACGCCGTCTTAACGCTAATCCATAATTTTGTGCACTGATACAAAAGCATTGCCTGAATTATGCTTAGACGATTTTTAAATTCAGGCTTTAAAAAACAACTTTTTCAAGAGTAAAAGGGCAACTGAATATGACCTAGGACTTATTCCAAGGATGGCACAATTACGCTTTCTAATAATGAAAACATAGCATTATCAAGCTCAGATGGAGATTTTATAATCCTGCTGTTTGGGATCAGGCTCTTGATAAAATCCAGTCTTATTCCAATACCGTAAACCTCAATTCCCTGCCCTTTTAGATGTTCATATGCAAGACGTGCTTGCTTGACACTATCTGGGATCCCATCAGTCAATACCAGTACTATATGTCTTTTGCAGCGAGTTTCCTTTACGCAGGCAGCCGCATGCCACAAGGCCTGAGCAAGTGGCGTGGAGCCTCTAGGCTTTTGATCAAAATAAGCTGCCTGAGCTCTAACCTTCTGTCCTGCACGCAGAGCTACCTCAATCTCTGTTCTAAGGCCTGGAAAAAATGAACACATAGGCACAATGCCATCGGCACCGTCTAAGGCCATAGCAAGTGATAGCGCACATCTGCATGCAGCCTCGCAGCGAGACAGCTCCTCACCGTCACATGTAAGCATGGATCCTGAAACATCTACCAGAAGATGCACAGAAGTAGACAACCCCTCCTCATCTACCCTGTCATAGAAGATATGATCCTCACCAAGCGTTGTTAAAACAGCTTTATATGGATTGATGCGACGGCCTGCTCTGTGCTTGCCCCCCTTAGAATCAATGTAGGTTCTGATCCTAAAAAGCAAGCGACGTCTGAGCTCTGCAGAGCCTTCAATTTTATTGATAAAATCAGCTCTGCCCATACTGCACTGTGCAGCCTCAAAGGCGCCTAGATCATCACGCGCGCTCTCCATTGACTCATAGACTGCACTTAGTGTTGCCGCCGGATTGCAAAGCGGTGATACGTTTTCAAAGGTATTGGCAGTACTATCCTTTAAGGCATAACAATGTCCCCAAAGCTCCGAGGTCATCTTCGGCCCCTGTGTTCTACGTCTTCTTTTTGGATAGGCGTCTTTATCGTACTGGGCCTTTTCCTTAAAACATTTTGGGGTATTTAAAATTGCAATGATTTCAGTTGCTATTTCGATACATTGCTGAGTGCTCTTGGCATATACCACCTTCAAGGTGGTCTTGGAGAGCGCCCGCAGACACTTATGATCCATACGGGCTCTTAAATTCCTATAAAGCAGTGCCGCCCGCCCTCGCAGAACAGCAAAACGCTGACTGTAGCTTCCTGCATAGCACAGCACAAAGGAAAGCAACACCTGCAGTACCGGCAGTGATGAGATACTTTTGGCATATTGCTCCCACTGTCCGTCATCATACGAATTTAACAGTTCCAGATTTTCCCACACCCCAATAAAAGATGAACCTATCAGCCGTTCAACGCGCGCATCCTCAAGAATATTGACTAGGCTTTTGAACAGGAAATTGTCACAGGTCTTTCTGAAGCTTTCAAAATTGCTGTAGCGCAAATGAGCAGCCTCATGAGCAAGATACCCATATGCAAGTCTTGCCTTCATGGGATCTTTCAGATTGAGACGGGGAATAGTGATCTGTCTACCGTCTGTATACGCCTGACTGCCCTGCATACGCACGTTAACGCCGAAGGTTCTAGCATAGTTGGTAACAATAATTGGTAATGCTCCAGCAATGGTATCTTTCATGGTGTGTCCTCCCAAGGCTTTTGCTTATTATGCCAGAACGATACTTATGTCAAACCTATAAAAATGGATTTTCTCCTTTTTTCTTAGTCAAACAAAAATGGCATTTTGATGCTAAAATCTTGAGTATTGACCAAAATTTAAATGGAATACCCATGAGCACACTGAATTTCACCAAGGTTTTCAGCTATCGCGAGCATGTTGCTCGATCAAGCACTTGGGGACATCACTTTCTGTTCCTAAACCTAATCCTCTCTAGTATCATTGGCTTTGTCTACCTCTATGCAGCTCCGGCATCCTCAAGCTTTTTAAGTTTTGGCTACCTGCTTTGTTCTTGGCTTGGACAGATGTGCTTTCTAAGCTGCGTGGTATACCTCGTGGTGCTCTTTCCCCTAACCTTTATAGGAAACTTCAGGATCTACCGTGTTCTGGCAGTTATAGTTACAGTTCTTTTTGATGCATTTCTATTATTTGATGTAAAGCTCTACCTTGCAGCTAAGGTACATCTGTCTATTCCGGTTTTACATCTTATGGTTGAGGATCTGGATTTTTCCACAGGCTTGAACTACAACTTCATGCTAATTGCAGTTCCCATTGTGATTATCCTGCAACTAATTGCCGCCAAGCTCTCCACCCGTGAGCTCTATAAAACAAGGCATAACTATTTTCCTCTGGTATTCTGCTCTATTGCCTTCACCGCGTTTTTAGCAAGTCACGGACTAAGCGCTTGGGCTGATGCCTCAGGCTATCGCGGTATTACAGCAATGCGCAATGTGTATCCTGCGCATTATCCGCTAACTGCAAGATCGTTTCTGGCAAATCACGGACTTAACATTGACAACAGTGTAGACAAGGATGGCGACAGCAGCATTCACTATCCTCTTTGTGCAGTAGAAACTGATGAAAGCTCGGCATCATATGCGCAGATCGTTACCATTTTTATCAATGGTCTTTCCTATTCTGATCTCAATGCCGAGGACACCCCAGGCTTAATTGCTTTAAAGCAAAGCTATCAGAGCTTTGAAAATCACTATCTGCCATATAGTGAGCGCAATGATAACTATTTTGCATCTACCTTCGGACTGCCGTTGCAGTATGCTGCAGCCGTTAAGGCCAATCATGTTTATCCTGTGGTACGTGAGGAGCTTTTCCGTAATGAATACAGCATACGCCTGATAGAGTCAAAGGAAGGACAGGAGTCTGGCTTATCTATTCCGCATGGACTTAAATCCTTTAACTATACTGAAGTGAAAAGTGATCTTGATGTGTTTGAAAAAGCCCGTACAAATGTCCAGAACCACAGCGAGGATCGTCGTATAGCGCTGACACTGTCACTAAACTCACTTTGCAAGCAGTCATCAGAGCGAGAGCATCGCTTCATCCTAAAACGCATAGACTCTGCCCTGTCTCAATATATAGAGGATCTGAATAATTCTGATACTTTGAATCAGACTCTAGTTATCATCACTTCAAGTGAGGGCTCCCCTCTATTGCAAGATAAAAAAAGCATCTACCCGCGCCAGCGCCAACATGTGCCTATGATCATTATCTGGCCTAATGGACAGCATCGTGCCGTAAGCGAGGATGCAATAACCTCTCATTTTGATATTGCCGCAACCATAGGCCGAGAAATCCTCGGCATAACAACCGACAGTTCTACCTATTCATTAGGCAAAGATATGGCAGTTCCGGCAAAGCGTAGCTATATTACAACCACCTCAGATGATTCCCTAGTCTTGATAGGTGACAGATCAGTCACCATATATAAGAGCAATGGAGATGCGTACACTGAAAATGGTGGTAACAAGACCGCGATTAATCCGGATCTTGAACATCTTATCGGTGCCACGCGTGAACTTAACCGATTCAAATAATAAAGGAAGCAAGTTATGCTGCTTACAGAGCAAAACGTACAACAGGTGATCCTGCAGGGATCACAGGACAAAGCCGTATTCGTATATTTCTTTGCTAATGCTCCTGAATGTGAACAGGCTAATACTGCAGTTAAGGCTTCTGTATCTGAAAACAACCCATATATTTCACTTGCTGAGGCAGATGTCACTACTGCTGTAGGTCAGGCTGTAGCTATGCAACTGGGATTACGCTCAGTACCGGCACTCATTGTCTTTAAAAAAGGTCAGCCCTGCGATGCTTTGCAGGGGGACGAGGTGGTAAGTGGAATTGCAGATCTTGTTAAGAAATACCAGCCCTCTGAAGCTGAGCTCCTGATACGTGAGGCTATGGAACTTGAGGCTACAGGCGATCTTAATGGAGCCATAGCAAAAGCTAGCAAAGCCTATGAGGCCAATCCTAAAAATCTTGATACCAAGCTTATCTACGCCCGTATGTGCATTAAGGCCAAGCGTTGTGAAAAAGCTCATGAGCTTTTGGACAATCCCGGCCGTGAGGAACAGAACTCCCAAGATTACAAAGATTTAATCTCTGCACTTACGCTAGCTGAGCAGGCCGTGGACAGTCCCGAGCTTAAGAAACTACGCGATGAGCATGAAGCAAATCCAAATAACGATGAGCTGACTGCAAAATATGCTGCAGCCTTATCTGAGGCTGGCAAGCACAAGGAAGCACTGGATATGCTCCTTGATATTCTCAAGCAGGATCTTGGCAAGCAGGAAATCAAGAAAACCTATATTGATATTCTAAGCACGCTTTCAGGCGATCCGCTACAAAAGACCTATCGAGGCAAGCTCTATACATTAATGTATTAGGTTCTCGTCTAAAAACTCAAGGCCTCGCAATTTTCGAGGCCTTGTTGTCTAATGGATTAAAACTATTTAAGCTTGGGTAAAGAGGCTGGAGGCTCTCTCTGCTCGGCATCATTTACACTGGGCCACTGTGAAATAATGGTTTCAATAAAGCGTGCAAGCGGAATGGAGAATACCACGCCCCAAAATCCCCACAGGGTACCAAAAATCAAGATGGCGCACAGAATAGTAAATGCATCAAGATCCATTGTCTTTGAGAATAACAATGGAGTTAACACATAGCTGTCCACAAGCTGTAGCACCAGCCATGCGATCACAAAATAGACAAAAAATGAGGTAAACCCAAACTGAATAGCGGCAAACAGTAGCACCGGCACTCCCACCAAAACCGCACCGACATAAGGAATCACCACTGAAAAGCCCATTGCAATTCCCAAAAGCACCGCATAATGCAAGCCAAAAAACCAGAACACTATACAGTTGGCAACACCGGAAATCACGATATGCATTAAGGAGCCGTTGACATAGGAGTGAAGCTGCTCATTAAGCTTTGGCCAGAACTTATGAATCAGAGCACTGTCTGATGGCAACACATATTTAAGCATACGCTCTTGTAGCACACGCTTGTTTAACAGCATCAGGAACATCAAGATCGGCACGATCACCAGATTTATTGCCCAGGACATAGCATTTACCACCGATGGCATTACATTGTCCTTTAAAATCTGCGCAGTATTCGTCATAAGAGAGGTACGAATATTGTGGGAGAAACTTTCAATGCGCTCTAGGGAAAGCATTGAAGGCAGGGGATCAGGCATAGTATCCACAAATGAGTAAATTTTGCGCGCAACAGCTGTATCCAACGCACTTCCTGAAAGCGAGATCCCATCAGCTGCCATATGTGAAGGCTCTCTACTGTTTACCGCATCAACTCCTGTAACTTCATCTGTCGCCGATGATTCAAGCTGCTGACTTTGCTGTAATGAATCCTGACTGTATAGCACCAAGGCATCATAGAAATCAGTTCCCTGCTTTACCACCTTAGGCGCCACAAACAGTAGCACCCCGACACAAAAGCCGATAAATATCGTCATCACAATGGTTGATGCGCATTTACGTCCCAGATTAAAACGCTTTTTCATCCACATCACCGACCAGTCGAGCACATAGGCAAGACACAGCGCCACAATGAGCTGTCCGAAAAGCCACATGAAGTAATAGACAATGATAAAAACAGCTAACAGTACTAGGGCAAACTCAACTGTACCAGGGGCTGAGAAATTACGGCGATACCAATTTCTAAAAAGATTAAACATGTTTACTTGCAATACAGATTTAAGGCAATATTTTTAACTCTACATTATAAAGATCTTTAAGATCTTTGCTTTGAATATTAAGATGATGAGTATTGATTTTGCTAAGGATGCGGAGTTTTCTATGCGCTCATTTTTATTAAGTGTGCTGACAGCCTGTAGCCTGTGTGTAAGCTCACAGGCACTAAGTGACGAATACTCGCTACCAGAAATTGGCACTGCCGGAGTTATCGGCCTTACTGTGCAACGAGAGATGCAGTTAGGACAATACTTTCTAAGACAGGCTCACGCATCCATGCCCATAATTGGCGATCCGGTCATGAATGAGTATTTAAATTCAATCGGATCAAAACTTCTGCTCGCTGCCAAAGGGGTACGCTTTCCTTTCACCTTTCTTACCGTATCCAACCAGACTTTAAATGCCTCCGCCTTTCTTGGCGGTATAGTACAGGTTAATAGCGGTCTTTATCACTATGCAGACACTGAAGATGAATTTGCATCCGTATTAGCCCACGAAATATCTCACGTAACTCAGCGACATATTGCACGCTTCATTGAATCTCAGCTCCAAGCTACCACGCTGTCAGCAGCCGGCATTATCGGAGCTATTGTTATGAGTATTATCAATCCTGCAGTAGGCATGGCAGCCTTAAGTACCACCGTAGGTGCTCAAGCACAGTCACGCATAAACTTTACCCGTGATAACGAGTACGAGGCTGACAGAGCAGGTATAGATCTGCTCTATCGTGCAGGCTTTAACCCGTTTGGCATGGCCGATATGTTCAGGTTACTGCTTGCCAAACAGGGAAATATCAACCCCTCCTTTGCCATGCTCATTGACCACCCGCTCTCTGAAATCCGTGTATCGGAGGCAGAAAGCAGAGCCTCTCAGCTCGGTCGCCGCAAGAACTCAACTAATGTAAATTATGATCTGGCCAGAGCTAGAGCAGACGTCAGATATATGGGCATACGTGATTTCCATGCATTCAAGCAGTCTCTTGAGGTTAATCCCTTTAAACGCAGTAACTCCTATATTCAGTATGCACTGGCACTTAGCTGTTATGAGCTAAAACAATATGATGAAGCCTATTCTCATCTCAACCGTTTAAGTGGATTAGATAACAACGTCTTTATACTCGATTTAAAAACAGATCTTGATCTTGCAACAGGCAAAGCCGCAGCTGCAGTTGCCAGACTTGAGGGTCCATATAGAAAAAGCCCGAACAATGAGGCGCTGGCTTTAAATCTGGCAAATGCCTATAAGGAGGCAGGACGCCCTAAGAATGCTGTTAAAGTGCTAAATGATTTTCTTAAGAAAAACCCAGATAACATTGATGCTCTGTCGTTACTTACACAAAGTGCCCTTGATATGCATGACAGATGCACGGCTCTGCAAAGTCGTGGACGCCAGTTTGCCCTCTGTGCTCAATACCCGCAGTCTTTGAATGCCTACTCACAGGCCATGAACTACTGTTCAAGCTCCTATGACCGGGATATCATCCGAGCACGGATTGCCAATACCTCAGAGCAACGGAGCTTTGATGAATCGATTGAAAAGGGTATGCGTTAGAGACCTAGGACCTTCTTTACAAAAGGTACAGTGATCCCTCGTTTCTCCTGCAGCTGTACCTTATCAAGCCTATCTAGCAGTGCAATAAGCTCCGGCATATCACGATTGCAGTGACGCACCATAAAGCTAGCAACACTCTCTGATAATACATAACCGCGGGATTTACCACGCAGGATCAGAGCATCAATACATTCCTTCTCTGACAGGGGCTCAAGATTTATGAAAATTCCTGAACCTAGACGCGTATTGAGATCGTGGCGCTCAAAGGGAATACGATCAAAAGATGGAGTTGAGGAAATAATCAGCGTTCCTGATGAAGCGTCATACCAGCGGTTAAACAGCGAAAATACTGCAAGCTCCCAGGGGATATCTCCGGCAATGGCATCAACATTATCAATTAATGTTACCTTTGGTAGCTTAATATCAATAAATTCCGGAGAAAAAGCCTTAGCCAGACTGAGGTCGACATTGAAAGCCTCAGGGATCTCAAGTGCAACGGCAGAGAGCAAATGACTCTTGCCACTGCCCTTAGGACCGGTCACAAGATAAAAATCATGTCTGCCGCTCATTGCAGCATCATACATGGCATCTATTAATGCGCCACCTCGAGCCTTGACAAAGGTTGCAAAATTTTCCTGATCACGAAGACGAAGTGGCAAAGCCTCCTGATGAGGTACATCCTGCCCCAACTCCTGGTCCATCAAATTAATCCTCAATAAGCTGACTGTTAATAAAGCCTGTCTGTACGTCTTTGTGCTTTACAGAGCCTGGGACTTTAGAGCCACGAACTACTGCATTATGCATCGACCTTAAGGTTGCACTCTTATAGGATGGTGCGCCAACACGGCCGTCACGTCCTGAGGATGCAACAGTAAGCCCTGAACTATAGCTGTACATCCAATTGCCAATCTTACTAAAACCTGATGCATGCGCCAGTGTTCCATCCAATATAGATGGGGAGGCACCAGTGGGAACCTCAAACACCACCCCCTCAGGCAACCATGCCGTGGCTGATGATGAAGCTTCATAACCGAAGGTAATTAACTGTCTACGAATAGAATTTAGATCCTGAATATTGCTTACACCTGTTATCAGAACTCTTACAAAGCCCTGTCCTGGACCTAATGCCAGCTTATCTCCTGTCCCTGCAGTTTCACCATCTGAGGCATCTGCACTTTCCTGAGAATCTGCACTGACATTATCCATTAATGTACGTGCAATAGCAGTTGCAACCTCTTTTACCACCTCATTGTCATTTCCTGACGACTCGCCGTTACCTAAATTATGGCCGCCGTCATCGTATAAATTCCATTTAAAGGAGGTAGTATCTCCGTTTTGCTCCATGGCTGAAGCTATAAAGAATTTCGGTGCATAACGCTTTGAGGCCTTTGTTACCGCCGCATCATTGTGCGTAAGCACAATGTTTGTTGAAACCTGCTGAACATCATCAAGATCCATCAGCGGAAACATTAGATCAAATCTTGCATTACGGCAGGCATTAGTTAAGGCCTGTGCAAAAGCATGATCAGTACCACCGCCAACCATATGACCGGCATTAACATCGGCAAGCCAGATTAGGATCGGATCTTTAAGACCTGACCATGATGCATGTCCGCTTGATGCCAACTGTTTTCTAAGCGTCTTTTCATCAAAATTAAGAGTAATGCTATTTCCGTTAATGGCAGCAGACCAAAGCGCTTGACCTGCAACAGCTGCAGTTGCCGGAGATACAGGATCAATCGTAAGAGTAGATGCCACAGAAGTCCAGCCCTCTGACAAGGCCTTATCAACACCTGATGACAGCGATCCCTGATAACTTAAGTTATTGTCTGCGCCATAGGCAGATACACTCAGGGCAAGGGCAGTAATCATCAAAGTATTACGCATCATATGTATCCAAACTCCAGTTAAGATCTACACAAATCTAATCTTTAATTTTACCAAAGCTCAGGCTTTGTTATGCATATAGTTACGGTATTTTGTTACCTACAAAACTCTAAAAAACAACGATCTTTTAGGTTCTGACAGGAAAAGTTATACCCAAAGCATACGAAAAATGCTTTTTTATTAGCCTTAGCACATAAGAATAAGCTAAAATTGCACCCAGAATTTTTTACCCCTTATATGGAGCAGTCATGGCTAATTTAACCTACAAGGAAGCCGGTGTAGATATCGATGCCGGCGAAGAGCTCGTCGAACGCATTAAGGCCCCCGTAAAGCGTACTAATCGTCCTGAAGTTATTGGCGGTTTAGGTGGCTTTGGTGCCCTTACCCGTATTCCTCAGGGTTACAAAAAACCGGTTCTAGTTACCGGTACTGATGGTGTAGGCACCAAGTTACGTCTTGCTATCGACTACAACCGCCACTCAACCGTAGGTCAGGATCTTGTTGCAATGTGCGTCAATGATCTGATTGTTCAGGGAGCTGAGCCTTTGCTATTTTTGGATTACTACGGCACAGGCAAACTTTCAGTTGATACTGCTGCAACTGTTGTCACCGGCATTGCCTATGGCTGCGAGCTTGCAGGTTGTGCCCTAGTTGGTGGTGAAACTGCCGAAATGCCGGGCATGTATGAAGAAGGAGACTACGATCTTGCAGGTTTCTCTGTAGGTGTTGTTGATGAAGACAACATCATTGACGGCTCAAAGGTCAAGGTTGGAGATACCCTGATTGCTATTGCCTCATCTGGTCCTCACTCTAATGGTTTCTCCTTGATCCGTGCTGTTTTAAAACGAAGCGGCGTTGATGCAGAATCCTATAAACTTCCATCAGGTAAGAGCCTGCTTGATGCCTTGATTGAGCCTACCCGCATCTATGTAAAGAGCGTTTTAAAGCTTATCAAGGACGTTGAGGTTCACGCCCTAGCTCACATTACCGGTGGCGGTTTCTGGGAGAACATTCCACGTGTACTGCCTGAGGGAACTTGTGCAGCCTGTGACGGTACTTCATGGACCCGTCCTGAGGTATTTGACTGGATCCAAGAAGCAGGTGGCATTGATACTCACGAGATGTTCCGCACCTTCAACTGCGGCGTTGGTATGATCGCTGCAATTCCTGCAGATAAGGTTGACGCTGCTTTGAAATCACTTAAGGAAAGCGGCGAAACAGCTTGGGTATTAGGTGAGATTAAGCCTGTTGCAGCTGACGGTGCTCAAGTTACCATCTCCGGAATCTAATCAGGATCCATGAATAACATTAAGGCGCCATCAAGGCGCCTTTTTTATGATCCCTAAGCCGTAAGCTCTTCAATTCCACGGATCATGATATGAATGATCATGGTATGAATTTCCTGAATGCGATCAGCAAAGCCAAAATGTGGAATTATGATGGGTAAATCAATCATATCTTTTAATTGGCCCCCATCTTTTCCCAAAAGACATATGGTGTGCATGCCATTATCCTTAGCAGCACGGCAGGCCTCAATAATGTTTTTGGAATTACCCGAGGTTGAAATTCCCAAAAAGACATCTCCCTTCATTCCGACGCCTTCAACAAAACGGGAAAAAACAAAATCAAAACCGTAGTCATTGGCCACACAGGTCATGTGAGATGGATCGCATATTGCAATTGCCGGCAGTGATTTTCTGTCTCCACGATAACGGCCGGTAAGCTCCTCGGCAAAATGCTGAGCATCACACATTGAGCCACCGTTACCTGCAGTGATCACCTTACCGCCCTCATTAATACTCTGAACACAGATTTCAATGGCCTGCTCAATTAACTTCTGAGTATCAGGCTGCTTGATAAAATTATCCAGAACCTGACGCGATTCAATAAGATCATCCATTACATTAAAACTAAGCTTCAATTTTTCTTTCCTCCAGCTAAGAGTGCAGCCTCGCGAGCTAGATCCTCAGGATCCTTTACCTTACCTAAAACGCGATCCTCCCAATGTTTCTGTGCAGCCTCATCTACGGTGAGATAACGCTCCAGTATTATGCGCTCATCGGGAGTGAAAAGACGTTGCATAAGCTCTTCACGCTGTACGCTTACACGCTTTTTAAAATCCTTTTTGCCCTCATCCTCACCCTTTATAAGCAGAGGAACCTCAAAGCCTGAGCCCCAGTCAGAACCGGCCGTAGGCGTATTGCCATCAGCACCGTCTGAAATCTTATGGACCTGAGCTAAAGACACCAGCGCAGCTCTGTGAACCAAAGCCCGATCCTGCTCTGCACTCATTAAGGGTAGCTGTATGCCCTGTGGTCTTTTCCACTTCTTGGTAACACCTGCTGTCTCCTGAAAGGTAAAGGACTCCTGTCCCCCCGTCATTGCGAGGTATACCTCTGCCAAAAGCTGCGAATCCAGCAAAGCTCCATGCAACGTACGCATTGAGGAGTCAATATCAAAGATATTACAGAGGTTATCAAGATTAACCTGATGTCCTGGTACTAGCTTTCTTGCAAGCGTCACAGTATCCACGACATGGGCCATGTCCTCAGTGCGTTCATTGATCCCCGCTAAGGTCCATTCCTTGTTTAGAAATGAGGTATCGAACTTGGCATTATGGATCAAAAGCTCCGATCCTCTGATGAAATCAATAATTTGAGGTGCAACATCGCGAAACTTGGGCTTGCCCTTAAGCTTATCCCAGGTCCAGCCGTGAATTGCCGCAGCTTCCTCATCCACAGGACGCTCAGGATCGATATAAACCTGTAGCTGACGACCTGTAATACGTCTGTCCACAATTTCAACACAGCCAACCTCGATAATACGGTGATCACCGGGGGTTCCATCATCACTCTTACCAGTAGTTTCGGTATCAAGCGCTACATATCTTTTCAAAGCAACTCCTAGTAAGACTAGCAATAAGACTCTATGTTGTGTATTTTAACAAGGCAATGACAATCCGTTGCAAGGTAACGATTTCACTATACGCATTTTTAAATTTCGTAAAAATACGTATAGAGGGCTAAATATCGAGAAGATAGACGATTTTTACGCCTTTGATAAAATTTTACAAAAATGAAAATTTATTAGCATAAAAATAATCCACACTACTTTTTTATATAGTAATCATGTTGATTTTTAAAGAAATTTAAAAAAAGTTTTATAAAAAAATCTGCTTTTATCAGGCATAGTAGTAATTTTTCTATAGTTTCGTGAATATTTTTTTTATGTATAACATCCAATTTCAGATTATCTATTTGTTATACATAAAAAAAGTTGTTTTTTTTGAATTTGATATAATGTGTGCCGAGGTGAAAGAGAACTCCGAACAGGTCCGGAGCTTCTCAAAAAGGTTTTTGAGGCAACACTGAATTTTTACAAACAGGAAATAAAATGAAGGAAGTTGCTTTGTTCACCGACGGTTCTTGCCTTGGAAATCCAGGTCCTGGGGGATATGGAGCTATTCTTAAGTATCAAGAACACGTAAAGGAACTATCCCAGGGCTTTTTGCTTACGACCAACAATCGTATGGAGCTAATGGCAGTCATTGAAGGACTCGCAGCCCTGAAGGAGCCTTGCCTTGTACATCTGACAACTGATTCTCAGTATGTCAAAAACGGTATGACGTCATGGCTCAAAGGCTGGAAACGCAATAATTGGCGCACCAGCACAAAACAGGCGGTAAAAAACAAGGATCTCTGGCAACGCCTTGATCAGGAATGTGCACGCCATGAGATTTCTTGGCACTGGGTGAAGGGCCATGCCGGACATCCAGAAAACGAACGTTGTGATGAATTAGCACGTACAGCCGCCTCGGGGGACCGAAAATTACCTGATCAGGGTTTTGTCTCCTAATCTTCAGCTAACTTTGAAACGCCAGTATGTAAAAGTACCGACGATCACGGGAATACGATGATTAGAAAAACGCTACTACTTATTTATACCGCAGCTTTTGCCTGTGTTATGAACCTTACTGCCTGTAATTCAACTTCTCAGGCAGAACATGTCACTGCCAACGATGAAGCTCGTCGCATGGAAATGTTGCGTCAACAGGAGATGCAGAAGAGTGTTTGGGAAAGCCGTCTGGCATCAGAAAGCCGTTTTTCCCTGAATATTAAGCCTACTGCCTCAGAAAGACGCATTGCACAAAGCCATGCACGTTCAGTGGTTAAGAACCTATCAAAAAATAAATTCTTTATTCACTACTTGTTGACCCGCCTTGAAGAGAACAATATGCCAATTGAGCTGGCAGCAGTGCCTCTAGTTGAAAGTGGCCTAAATCCACAGGTAGGCTCCAATCAGGGTGCTCATGGCCCCTGGCAGTACAAAAAGGCCACCGGTCGCAGTGTAGGTCTTGAATCATCTCACGGGTTTGATGAAATCTACGATTTTGTTGAATCAACTGATGCATCTGTACGTTATCTGCAAAAGCTCTATAAGGATTTAGGTGACTGGCAGCTGGCGGTTGCCGCCTATAATCAGGGTGAATACGGTGTCAAGCGTGCAGTAGATGCCGCCAAGGCTCGAGGTGTCAGCACCATATCCACTGATACTGTGAAGATTTCAAACGGAGCCCGTCGCTATCTTGAGCGTTTCCGTGCCTATGCTGATATTTTAAAAAATCCGCAAAGATACGGAGTAAAGCTCCCAGAGGTTAAAAACCGTCCTGCTTTCCGTAAGGTTGAAATTGCAGGTCGCATCGACTCCATGAAAAAGGCAGCAGAGCTCTCAGGTGCCGATCTTTCAACCCTTAAGATCTTAAATAACGGCTACAGAACCGATCGTCTCAGCACTGCTGAAAAGCACGGACTCTATGTTCCAATCGAGCATGCAAGCCGTCTTGAGCATGTACTTCAGGCCTATGGAAGCAATGTGAAGGTTATGTCAAACTCTAGCTCTAATGATTAGATAGTAACCCAATAATAATCACCTATCTGACTATTCAGATACAGGTCAAATAAAGGCGCTGTAACGGGTACAACGCCTTTTATATTTAATGCTCGTGCTCTGCAAGAAGCTTTAGAAATTCCTCTTCATAAATAACCGCCACCCCAAGCTCCTGTGCCTTGGTAAATTTCGAGCCAGGATCTGCTCCGCAAACCACCGCATGAGTTTTTTTGGATACTGATCCTGAGACCTTGGCACCAAGAGATTGCAGACGGTTTTTAGCTGTGGTTCTGTCCATTGATGACAAAGTTCCTGTAATAACATAAGTTAAACCCTGCAGTGGCAAAGAGAGAGCATCCTGCTCTGAAGATTGAGGCAATGGAGTAAGCTCAATCCCGGCAGAGAAAAGATCGCCTTTGGTAAGCAACGAGGCAACCACCTCAAGATTATGAGGCTCCTTAAAGAAATCTAGGATATGCTCAGATGCAACAATGCCGATATCCGGCAGATTTATTAAGGTGTTAAGCTTGGCATGCATCAGATCATCAAAGCTCTTAAAATGCGTGGCCAGAGTCAAGGCAGTAGAGGTTCCTACCTCACGTATTCCTAGTGCATAGATAAAACGATTCATTGGAACAATACGTGATTTATTGATAGCCGCAATCAGCTTTTGCGCTGTTACTCTGCCAAGCAGGCGAGGCTTTTTATCATCACTGCCAGGATCTAAAACCAAGCCTGCTAGGTCCTGCTCACTTAGAGTATAGAGATCGGCTATATTGCGTACACGCCCCGATCCCACCAACTCCTCTACAATACGGGTACCAAAGCCCTCAATATCCATTGCATCGCGTGAGACAAAATGTAATACCCCCTCGCGCAACTGTGCAGGACATACCAACCCCCCGGTACAGCGGGCCACGGCCTCTCCTGCAAGACGTTCTATTTTTGAACCACACTCAGGGCATACCTCAGGGAAAAATATATCCTTAACAATGGAAGGATCACGACGCTCAAGCACCACTCCTGATACCTGCGGAATAACATCTCCTGCACGGCGTACAATCACCATATCCCCTATTTTGATCCCAAGGCGCCGAATCTCATCTTCATTATGCAACGTTGCATTTGAGATGGTTGCTCCACCTACATAGACAGGAGCTAATCTTGCAACAGGAGTCACGGCTCCAGTTCTTCCCACCTGAAAATCAACATCCAAAAGCCTAGTCATGGCCTCCTCTGGGGGAAACTTATAGGCTATGGCCCAACGGGGATTCTTGGCGGTAAATCCCATATCCTCCTGAATATCAAGAGAATTAACCTTAAGCACCACGCCATCAATATCGTAATCAAGACTTGAACGCCTTGAGAGAATATCCTGATAGAAGTCATCAAGCCCTAAGGCACCATAGACCACCTTGATATTGGGATTTACCGGAATTCCCATATTTTTAATTGCCTGCAGACGATCATACTGCGTATGAGGAAGGTCCAGTCCCACACATTCTCCTACATAATAGGCATTAAATGTCAGCGGACGGTGGGCGGTAATCTGCGGATCAAGCTGGCGCAAAGAGCCGGCAGCAGCATTGCGCGGATTTGCAAAAACCTTACCGCCACTGTTACGAGCCTTCTCATTCCACTTTTCAAAACCAGAGCGGGGCATGAAAACTTCTCCGCGAACATCTAAATACTGAGGAATATGCTCACCTGTAAGCCGTAGCGGAATTGCCTTGATGGTACGAGCATTCTGAGTAATGTTCTCCCCAACTTTGCCATCACCTCTGGTTGCTGCTCTTACCAATACTCCATTTTCATAGATCAAGGATACCGCAAGTCCATCAAGTTTCGGCTCTGCGCAATACTCAACCTTAGATCCGGTAAAATCAGACATGCGGCGATCAAAATCCCTAAGCTCATCGTCGTTAAAAATATCCCCCATAGACATCAAAGGAACACGGTGGTCCACGCTTTCAAAGGCGGTAACTGCGGCACCTCCGATGCGATGGGTAGGAGAATCAGCGGCAATCATGTCTGGATTTTCACGCTCTATATCTTCAAGTTCCCGATATAGCTTGTCATATTCAACATCCGGTACAAGCGGGGCATCGTCGGTGTAATAAGCCTTTGCCCAACGATTCAAGGTATCGACAATTTCACGATAACGCACTAAATCAGCCATGAGTGCCTCTAATTATGCTCAGGAGAGAAAACAAAACCTCTTTTGTCACATGGCATAACCAATTTGCAAAAGAGGCTCTATATTTTGTAAGTTTTTCTGGAAGATATTTAATAGACCTGATGCCTGATGTTAGCAGGCTCATCATAGTTGTGTAAAAGATCCAGAGTATCATTCAATATCTGCTCACTTAGTGGTTCACCCTCAGCAGTGGTAAATTTTCCACCTAGGCGACGGGCGATCTCAGAGGCGGCAGCATACATGCAGGTATAATAGCCTTCGCCCTTGCCAATCTCCGGAAGCTTCATATAAAGAGCAATAGCCGGAGTTTCATAATTTTTCATGTCCTCAGGAAAGCTGTAGGGCTTAGTTAAAGAGCAGATACGAAATACTATCTGAGTTTCTGATAAATCCTTGCCCACAGCTTCAGGACAGACATACAGCCCCTGCTTTGTTCTAACAAAGCCGAACTCGGAAAATAATTCATTTATATGATCACCTGCAAAAGGGTGACCGTTTTCCGATTCAATATTGATTTCATATATATCCTGAGGCTTAATCTTAGCTTCAGGCTCGATGGAGTGCCCCTCCATTTTCAACGTGTCAACAGCTTCATGCTCTTTTTTGGGTTCCTCAAGCTGCACCTGAGAATCCATATATTTAAAAGACTTAGGAGAACTGGCAGTATTCTGCTCATCACTGCCGCTTGAAACAATACGCACCTTGCCAAGACCATTGGCATTTTGCAAAGCCTGATCGGAAGATGACGTTTTACTTAACTTACGATTTGAGATTTTGCCTGAAAACCACAAGCCGTGGATCACGAATGCGATCACTGCCAAAGCGCCTACAATTAAAATGATCGCACTTGAATCATTAAGAGACATGCAAACCCCCAGTAAGTTGATGCCTTTGCTAAAATAGAATTCCTTTTATAGACTTTCGCAATCTAAAAAAATTTGGTTAATATTTTACCTGCAAAATGCACTAAGGACACTCCCATGTCTGACAACAATGTAAAAAGAAATAGTGTAAGCCTCGGTACAACCTTTGATTGTCTTGCTCAGGGCTTTAAATTAGCGCTTTCCAAGGAATGCCGTGCCTACGTGATTATTCCCGTAATCGTAAATTTATTACTCCTAAGCTTAGGAGGCTACCTTGCCTACTCACTAATCAATGAGGTGATCTTCTCCTTAAAAGAATATCTGCCAGACTATTTGATGTTTCTGCTCTATCTGCTGACGGTTATTGCAGCACTCATGATCATCTTTGTATGTTGCTATTTCTTTTCAACCATAGCAACTATCATAGCCTCCCCCTTCTATGGTCTGCTAGCAGACAAAGCAGAGATGGCCATTAAGGGGACAAGCTCGCCTGATGCCAGCATCTCTGAGATCATCAGGGATATTCCCAGAATTCTAAAACGCGAATTTGCCAAGCAGTGCTTCTTTTTACCAAGAGCTTTGCTGTGTCTTATCATATCCGTAATTCCAGGAGTGAACCTTATTTCACCTGTGCCCTGGTTTTTGCTGGGATCTTGGATGGGCTGTCTTCAGTACGTTGACTATGCCTATGATAATCACAAGATTTCCTTTAAATTAATGCGTGAGGATCTCAAATCATCAACATTACCTACCTTCATTATTGGTGCAGTAATAGCAATATGTCTTGCCATTCCGCTATTAAATCTTATTATTCCGCCAGCTGCAGTCTGTGCCGGCACCAAATATTATGTGGAATTGAGAAAGAACGCAGTAACTGATATCAAAACAGTGGCGAATAATTAGCTAAAAAGTTACGATCTAGAAAATAGAAGATTAAGGCGACATTAAGAGGCTTTAGTTAATATGTACACCATTAACGGCATTCCCTCATCATCAGGTATTAGTTCAGGACACGCACGAGTGCTTACCCGTGCGGTATACAATCCTGACTTTGACAGACCCTGGGCCTTAGATCCTGAAGGAGAGTCAGAGGTATATCGTCGCACGCTAAAGATTTTCTCCGATCGTCTGCGTCAGACTGCCAATCCTGCACTTGACAGTCAACGCGATCTCTATGGTGCTACGGCAGGCTATCTCACCGCCGCTGATAATGTTGAAAAGGTAATTGAGCTTATAAAAAACGGTGATACAGCTCCGATGGCAGCTAGAACCGTATATCTTCAAGGATTAAAGTTCTTTAAATTTCAATATGATTTAGACGATCAAAGCAACCTGTATGAGCTACGCTCAATTGAGCTTCTGATAAGAGAGTTTGTACAGGCTCTGTTTATGCGCGGTGTAACTATCACGGATATGCCAACCCTTACCGAAGACACCATTATTGTGGCTAAGGTATTAACTCCAGCCCAGCTTCTATCTCTCGAAACTCGCTTTGTTAAAGGCGTGATCCTAGAGCAGGGCCGTACTACAGGACATCTTGCAACTGCCCTGCGTGAACTTTCTATTCCATCAATTTTCGGAGCCACAGGCGCAACAGAAATAACTCAGGGCTCAAGATTACTATTAGATGCCAATACCGGCTGTGTTACAGTTGATGCCCCCTTTGAAATGTGTGAAGCGGCAATTGCCAAACAAGGCTTTTTTGCAGATGTTGCCGATGATGACAGCACACTGCCTATTACTATTGCCTGCTCCATAGGTACCTTCCAGAACGGGCGCTTAAATAACGTCTACAAACACTATGGACTAGGGCTGTTGCGCTCAGAATTCTTATTTTTGAGTATGGATCATGAGCCTGATGAAAAAGAAATGATTGAACGCTTTGCCGCAATCATCAAGCCTATTAATCCTAATCTTCCCATTACCGCAAGAACTTTTGATTTTGCTGGTGATAAAAAACCTATTTTTGAACTCTCCGGTGATACCACAGGTCCACTTCGCGGCTATGGAGCCTGCGTAAGCTCATCGCTGTTAAAAAAACAGCTACGTGCACTGATGCAATCAGATCCTGCACGCAAGCTCACCATAGTCTTTCCACTGGTCACAAGATTCTCCGAGGCAAGATATTTAAAGAAGCTAGCATCAGATTGTCAAAAGGAGCTTAGCTTTGAGCACAAGCCCCACTCACAATATGAACTGGCACTTATGATCGAAACTCCGGCAGCGGTTTTATCTGCCGAGGCCTTTGCCGGTGAATTTTCCATGTTTATTATCGGAACTTCATCACTTGCCGAATACGCTTGTGCACCACGTCCTGATGATTCAACCTTTACCCCACCTCTTGCAAAGCTTATTGTAACTGCTGCAAGAGCTGCCCACCGCTCCGGGATCCCTGTAGGTGTAGCAGGACGCTTTGCAGGACGAGCTGAGCTTATGCCTTTTTTCTGGCACATAGGTGTATCCTATGCAACCGTAGACAGCTTTGAAATTGCATCATTACGTACGGCTGTTGAAAGACTGGATCTTGACGGCAATGAGCCATACTTTGATGAAGAACTTTTTGACAAAGTTATGAACACCTTTAGAGGACAGGAAATTGCCTCTATCATCGATAACCTAAACAGCTGATCCCTATGTCATTTTTATCCAAACTATTCTCTTTCTCCTCAGGCTCCAAAGAATCAAATGAAGAGGCTGATCTAGAGCTTACAGCTCCAGTATCAGGAACCCTCATTGCCTTAGATGACGTTCCAGATCCGGTGATCTGTGAGCGTATTGCAGGTGATGGCTGTGCCTTAATTCCCGATAATGACTGCCTTGTTGCGCCCTGCAATGGAGTAATCTCCCGCATACTTACATCAAATTCTGCTTTTGTAATAAAAACAGAATGCGGTGCCGAAATCTATGTAAAGTTTGGTATCGGAACTGATTTTTTCTCAGGAGAGGGCTTTACTGCCCTAAAAAAGGTGGGTGACAGCGTCACTGCCGGAGATGAAATTATCAAGATAGATCTGCAGAAACTTGCCGACAAGATCAAGACAACTGTAGTCTCCATGATAGCCGTCAAAAGCACAGCTAAAATTGATCGTGTAACGTGTGCAGGTGGAAATGCCATTGCTGGGAAAACAGCCTGTATGTGGGTCTTTTTAAAGCAGTAGTCACAAGCAATATAGCTTGCAACCTATATTTAGGCATGTGTTCTTTTTAGGATAAACTCCCTTAAAAGAACATATGCAGACATCAAGGATAAAAGCAACAACGACAGATACTGCGAAAGTGACAAGCCGGCAAATATTCCGCGCACTTCATCTGCACGGAAGAATTCAATAATAAATCTAAGAGAGGCATAAGAGCCGATATAGATCACTATCAGATACTTCCTATAAGCTGTTTTAGAGATGAAATATAAAATTAAGGACAAAATAAAAAGCACTGTTGCAGAAATAAGCTGAATTGGAAGTCTCGGCTCAGATCCCGGAATTGATCCATGAGGAAAGGTCACGCTTAAAAGACCATCATAATGCACGCCATAACAGCAACCTGCAAAAAAACAACCTATCCGCCCAAAGCCCTGAGCGAGAGGCAGAGCAAAAATGGTATTTTCAAGGAGCCTTCGATAATCTAAATTATGAAATCTGGCAGCTAGAAAGCCTACAAGGGCGCCACTAATGAGACCGCCTATTACGACAAAGCCGCTTGCATTAATAAGACTTAGTCTGTAGCTAGGATCAAATACCCGACTTATATCAAGCTGTCTGTACTCAGTTGCAAGATATAAAAGCTTAGCTCCAATGAAACCGCCTAAAACAGCATATCCGCTTATAGCCAACACCCCATCAGCATCAAGATGACGATGCTTTGCTGTCTGATAGGCAATGCTACCTGAGATCAGCATACCAAGTGCGATCATCAGGCCATAAAGAGGCACATTGTGCCCAAGAATATTTAAAAAAGGGTGCACTAAAGTCCGCCACCTGCTGCAACTGCACCAAGGCCAATACCTAAGGCAGCTAAACATCCTACACAGGCAACGAGCACGATGATATTTATGAATAGACCAATTATCGAAATAATAAGGCCGGCGGTTGCCATGCTACGCTGATCGGCATCCTTGCGTCCCAATGCGCCAAGGATAATTCCTATAATACCTAAAGCTATGCCGACTACCCCCAGACCAGTTGCAGAAAACAAAGCCATACAGAGCGTGACAAGGCCGCAAATAAGGGAGGCTAAACCCATGCTGTACTCCTTTGAAATGATTACGTTTTGCAATTATGCCAAAAATTACAAATCTGAAAGCACGCTCATATCAAAAAAAGACCCCGGCATTACCCGAGGTCTGTTTTTATATTCAGTGCCAAACAGCTAATTACAAGAGAGCGTCGATTTCCTCGACAGTCTTCTTGGCATCACCAAAGCACATTGAAGCATTGTCCTTGAAGAACAAAGGATTCTGAACACCGGCATAACCTGGATTCATAGAACGCTTGAAGACGACAACGTTACGAGCCTTCCAAACGGTGAGAACCGGCATACCTGCAATAGGTGAAGAAGGATCTTCCTCAGCTGCAGGGTTGACAGTATCGTTAGCACCAATAACCAGTACAGTATCGGTATTCTCGAAATCATCATTGATTTCATCCATTTCCAATACGATATCGTAAGGAACCTTGGCTTCAGCCAAAAGCACATTCATGTGGCCTGGCAGACGGCCTGCTACTGGATGAATTGCAAAACGAACCTCGATGTTACGAGCCTGAAGCTTTTCAACCAAGGTTGCTACAGCATTCTGAGCCTGAGCTACAGCCATACCGTAGCCTGGAGCAATAATAACTGATGAAGAATTCTTCAAAAGCTCTGCTACATCGTTTACCTTCATCTCATGGAACTCACCGTAGTCCTTATCCTCAGTAGAGGTAGGAGCATTGCCGAAACCACCAGCAATAACAGAAATGAAGGAGCGGTTCATAGCCTTACACATGATGTAAGAGAGGATGGCACCAGAGGAGCCAACCAATGCACCAGTTACGATGAGGAGATCATTGTCGAGCATGAAGCCTGAGGCTGCTGCAGCCCATCCTGAATAGGAGTTCAGCATGGAAATAACAACCGGCATATCAGCACCACCGATGGCGACAACGAGGTTAACACCAAAGGCCAATGCGATAATGGTCATCAAAAGCAAAGGAGCTGCTGAGGCATCAACACCACCGCTTACGAATAGGATCATAAGCAGGAAGCACACAACCAAAGCGCCTAAGTTGATCCAGTGATTAGCAGGAAGAACCAAAGGAGCGGACTTAAAGATGCGAAGCTTATAGGTACCGTTTAACTTACCATAGGCAATGATGGAACCGGTGAAGGTTACAGCGCCGATGAAGATACCTAAGAAGATTTCACCTAAGTGAATGCCTAATTCGCCTGAAGTCTGAAGTGCAGTTGCAAGAGTAACGCCGCCATCAGCAAGAGAGTCTAGCTCTAGATAGGTATTAAAGCCTACCAATACTGCGCACAAACCTACGAAGGAATGCAGGCAAGCGATAAGCTCTGGCATCTGGGTCATCTGTACCTTACGTGCAGCAATCAAGCCAACAACAGCACCGACGACCATAGCGAAGATAATAATTACAACCGCAGTTGCACCATCGGCCTTGGTAAAGGTGGCCAAAAGTGCAATAGCCATACCGGCAACGCCTGAATAGCAACCAAGCTTAGCAGTTTCCTGCTTTGACAAACCTGCCAAAGCTAGAATGAACAGCAGAGCTGAGAAGATGTAGGCAATATAAGTTAAGCCTTCTGACATTTTTTATTCTCCTGTTCCCTTATTTGCCCTGTTTTCTAAACATTCCCAGCATGCGACGTGTAACTGCGAAGCCACCGAAGATGTTAATAGAAACAATCACAGTACCGATGAAGGCAAGGATACCTGCAATCACGCTACCGCCTGATGAATGAACCTGCTCCATTGCACCGACCACGATAATACCTGAAATTGCATTAGTAACAGACATCAACGGAGTATGCAGAGAATGGCTTACGTTCCAGACTACATAGTAGCCGACTACGATGGCCAAAACGAACACTGCAAAGTGAGGCATGAACTTCTGCGGAGCAAACATACCAATAAGGATGAATGCGATCACAGCCAAAGCGGCACAGCCAATCTTTAATACAGGAGAGACCTTATGGACCTCTACCTTAGGAGCCTCAGCAGGCTTCTGTGCTGCAGGAGCTGCGGATACGGAGATCTTCGGAGGAGGGAAGGTAACCTCACCATCTTTAGTGACGGTCATATTACGAATGACTACGTCATCAAAATTAAGATCGATCTGACCATCCTTGTTCTTGCACAAAAGCTTGGCTAGGTTGACAAGGTTGGTGGAATACAGCTGTGAGGACTGAGCAGGCAAACGGGATGCCAAATCAGTGTAACCAATCACGGTAACGCCGTTATCGGTAGTAATGACCTCACCTGGCACAGTACAGGCACAGTTACCGCCACCGGCAGCTGCCATATCGACAACAACAGAGCCGCATTTCATGGACTCAACCATTTCCTTGGTAATAAGCAAAGGAGACTTCTTACCAGGAATTGCTGCGGTAGTAATGATGATATCGACTTCTTTGCACTGCTTGGCAAAGAGTTCCATCTCAGCTTTGATATAGCCCTCGGACATGACCTTAGCATAGCCGTCTGAGGAATCCTTACCCTCTTCGACGTAATCAAGCTTTAAGAACTCACCACCCATGGACTTAATCTGATCGGCTACGACCTCACGGGTATCGAAGGCACGAACAACGGCGCCTAAGGAGTGAGCAGTACCGATTGCAGCTAAGCCTGCAACACCTGCACCGATGACAAGGACCTTTGCAGGAGGAACCTTACCTGCAGCAGTAACCTGACCGGTGAAGAATCTACCGAAAGCATGAGCTGCTTCGACTACAGCACGGTAGCCTGAAATATTAGCAGTAGAAGACAATGCATCCATTGACTGGGCACGGGAAATTCTCGGCACCATATCCATGGCCATTACGGTGACCTTCTTGGCATTTAACTTGTCCACTAACTCTTTATTCTGAGCAGGACGAATGAAAGAGACTAAAACCTGTCCTTCCTTTGTATATCCAATCTCATCATCGTTAGGAGCATTTACCTTGAAGATAATATCGCTGTCCCATACTTCTTTTGAAGTTGCGACCTTGGCGCCTGCCTCTTCATAGGCTGCATCAGTAAAGCTTGCGAGAGCACCAGCTCCTGATTGCACTTGAACTTCAAAGCCGAGCTTTAAGAGCTTGGCTACGGTGTCGGGGGTTGCTGCAACCCTAGTCTCACCGCTGAGACTCTCTTTTGGAATACCTATCAGCATGGCTGTTTCCTGTGTCCAATAAGTTTTTATGAGTAAGACACATCATCAAATATGTCTTAGGTTGATCGAATGTATTTTAAAGCATTGAAAGCAAGTTACGGAGATTTGATAAATTTCAATGCGCTAAACGCCACGAAGATCACATTTATGAAAGTGCTTAAATGGAAGATTAAATAGCTTAATAGCTTGATTTTTAAAGTTTTTATTTAGTTAATTATTATTTACTCACTTCTGTAACATGTTACTTATACAAAATAACAAAGGAAACACAAAAATTCGCCGTGCTTTGCGGCACATTTTTGCGTTTTCAGAAGGCAACAGACTGATATGTAAGAAAGTTGATAGAAAATTGCAACTAGCGCATGTTGCTA
Source organism: Firmicutes bacterium CAG:534 (assembly GCA_963650525.1). Lineage (GTDB taxonomy): Bacteria > Pseudomonadota > Gammaproteobacteria > Enterobacterales > Succinivibrionaceae > Succinivibrio. The sequence goes on along the minus strand of CAVJLP010000002.1, from coordinate 18,799 downwards.
TGAGATCATTTAATGAGTTTTTGATCAATTGCGCTCTGGATACTAGCAAGACACATAGTAAAGGCATCTTCCTGAGGAGAATCACCGGTGGCTTCATAGTATCCTTTACGCACACCAACCTTCTCAAAGCCTAAGCTTGAATAAAGATTCTGCGCACGAAAATTACTTGCTCTTACCTCAAGAAAACACTCATCTGCAGACTGAGCCAGAGCCTCCTGCAGGGTTTTTGAAAGCAACATCCTGCCAAGTCCTTGTCCTTGGTACATGGGATCGATAGCAATGGTAAGCAGATCTGTGGTTATCTTGGTGCTGTAAATTACAGCAAAGCCTGCAGGTTTTACTCCCTTAAAAATCACCAGCATCTTATATGCATCATCAAAGCATTCCTTTAAGGACTGCGCACTCCAAGGATTCTTCATGGTACGCTGCTCAATAAGCTCAAGAGCATCAACTAAGTTACCTGTGGCATCTGATTTTGAGCAAACCCTTACACTTATATCATTATGAGCACTTACTGTCATAATCCACCTGTTTTCAAAGCTGGTGTTTTGTAGCTGATCTTATGCTTTCAACTATAAAAAATCATGGCCATCTGTTCAAGAGACCATGATAGATAAACAAGCCTTATATTACTTCACTCCGTTTTCCTCAAGCCAAGCCTCAACCTCATCCTTTGATGCAATACCTGATGAGCATAGGTGAGTTCCAAAATCAGCCTTTGTCACAATCCTTTCAAAATCGTCACGAGTCTTTGCAATGCCACTGCCGGCGTGACTATTGAAGGTAATTACCTTTTTACCTGCAAACTCTCCTGCAACAGTACTCAAATATTTCTCAAGAGGAGTAGGAATTTGATCAACCCAAGTAGGAGCAGCCAAAACAATAGTCTGATACTTTGAAAAATCTACAGAGAGTGGCTTAAAACCATGCAAAGTATTGGTATCACGCTCTTTCCTAGCATCCTGTGAGAGTGCCTGATTATCATCAGGATAATCTGGAGCAGGAAGCACTTGATAAAGATCAGCTGCGGTTAAATCCTTAATAATTTGAGCTGTTTTTGCAGTATTACCACTGTGTGAATAATAGATAACTGCAATATCACTTTCTGCAACAGCAACAGTGCTTGAAAACAACAAAGTAACGGCACCTAGCAAAAAGCAAGCCTTAGTAAGTATTTTGAACATAAAATGCCCTCTCAAAGGCAATCTCTACTTTCATACTAACCGAAGCAATATCAAAACAATTGCCTCTCAATTCACAAATTTTGCACAAAAATACCTGTATCAAATTTCTCCACACCAAGCCTTATCCGCTTATTTTCCTTCAAGAGCTTGCAAGCAACTCCTACCTTGCCATACTATTGAGATCCGCTTTACGCAAATACGAATGAGAGACCGCCATGCAAAGCAATTTAGACATTAGATGGAAACTCAATAATAAGGGCAGATCTTTGCTTAAAAAAGATTGCTCCAGTAGCATTGATCAACAAAATGTCACCATAAATGCTTGCACTACGCTATCAAATAGCGAAAATACCGTATCTGATCAAATAGCAGATCAAAATATCCCAAAGCTACAAAGCAAAGAAATATCCAGCCAAAACATTGCTGATACTCAAGAAAAAGTATTTGCGCAAAATAAAGCATCAACATCCATTCAATCCAATAAAGATATTGCTAAAACAGCAGAGAATTCAAACGCTCCCGCAGCTTCTCTTCCCCAAAATCAGGAAATCAGGCAAAACACCAAAACCTCCTACACCGATGTAGAAACTGCCACAACTACAGGTGATACTGCTAAAACTTCAGACTTACCTAAAAAAGCTGTAACTACTTTAAATACTCAAAAATCCAACACAGGTATTTATGATGCTGAGCAATCAGCAGCTTTTGTAGCCTCTAACACGACCTCTGATGAGATCCCACTGCCTGACGACTATTTCTACCAGCCCCCAATCTCAGCTGAAAATATAGCAGCAACTCCTAATACAGCTCACAACATACCGCTTCAGGATCAGGGATTTAATCAAAATAGCACTTTGAATAATGTAGAACCACGAAATATAACAAATTGGCATCTTAGGAAGAAACGTGCTGATATATATATAGAGGAAAACAGCAATATCCCATATCTTGCCTCGTTAAAGGTATTTTTAAAATCTAAGGGGATATCCTTACTGCCGTATGATGCAAGCTTGCATTATCTGCCATACGATATACTTTTATTAAACAAAGTTCATTATCAAAATGAGGGAACATGCGCTTTTTTAGATGATGGCAAAGCTGCTATCTGGGCATTCCTGCAACATCATTTTAAAGACAAGCTCTGATTTTATCCGCTGGAGAATGATTATTAAAAAAGGAGGAGTACTTCACATCATCCCTTTTGACGGGACGATATGGGCGCAAGACAAAATATAGCACAGCGCAGAAAACACAACACTGCTACGTCTTTAATCTATATTCAGGAAAATCTGCAGAATTTGCAATTAGATGGCAGGGGCGGAAAGGCTCGAACTCTCAACCGTCGGTTTTGGAGACCGCTGTTCTACCATTGGAACTACGCCCCTGTGAAACAGGCGCTATTATATAGGAGACAATTTAGGTTTGTAAAGCATTTTTTTATTTAAAAACAAAAAAATTAAATCTGGCATTTTAATTTTGCCCAAAATCTCCTCCAGAAATATTTCCCAAAGACAAAATTTTCTTAAAAATCAAAGCAATTAAAAATAAGCCAAGCCCATTGACGATAGTTTGCGTATAATACAGTTTTCAGGAACAGTGCATCAAAGCACATATTCGCTCCTGAAAGAGCGTCCCGTTCCAAACTGTTACATTCATCAGTTACAAGGGACTTATATGACCAATCCTCTTTTCCAAACAGATATCATATCTGTGTCCGAGTTCACCAAAGAACATATCGAGCTTATTCTAAAAACTGCTCGTGAATTAAAGGCTCATCCCCGCAACGATCTACTAAAAGACAAACTCATTGGTGTAACCTTTTTTGAAGGCTCAACCCGTACCCGTCTTTCCTTTGAAACTGCTATTCACCGTCTGGGCGGTCAAGTTATCGGCTTCCCTGATGCCGCAAATACCTCACTTGGCAAAAAAGGTGAGACCCTGATGGATTCAATCCGCATCATTACCTCCTATGTGGATGCACTGGTGATCCGTCACCACCGTGAAGGTGCAGCGCGTTTAGCTGCCGATTTGGCTCCGGTACCTATTATTAATGCCGGCGACGGTTCCAATCAGCATCCATCTCAGACCATGCTAGACCTATTCTCAATCTATGAAACTCAGGGCCATCTTGATCGCATCAAGATCGCCTTTGTTGGTGACTTGAAGTATGGTCGTACAGTCCACTCCCTAGCAGAGGCTTTATCACTCTATAATGCCGAGATCATGCTGGTATCTCCTGAATCTCTGGCTATGCCTCAGTACATTCTGGACATTCTAAAAGAACGCAATATCAAGGTTACCTTCCACGATACCCTAGAGGAGGTCATCCCTGAGGTAGACATTCTTTATATGACCCGCGTACAGAAAGAGCGCTTTGATGAAACCGAATATCAGAATTTGCGTTCTAAGTTTGTTCTTACTGCAGATATGCTTGAGACTGCTCAGGAAAATATGAAGATCCTGCACCCACTTCCTCGTATTGATGAGATCACCATCGATGTCGATCAGAACCCTCACGCATACTACTTCAAGCAGGCAGCGAATGGCGTATACGCCCGTGAGGCAATTTTGGCACTGGTCATGAACAAGGAGATTTAAAATGGCTGTTAATCCTAATACCAACGCCGATCAAGGACACTTGATGGTTGAAGCCATTTCAAATGGTACTGTAATCGATCATATTGCTCCGGGTCAGGCTATCAATATTCTGCGCATGTTCAAGTTCTTGTCTAAGAACAATGAGCTCACAGTTGGCTTTAATATGCGTTCAGGCGATATGGGTAAAAAAGATCTCATAAAGATCGCAAATGTTGTGTTTTCCCCATCAGAAACCGGACAGCTTGCAATTCTTGCCCCTAATGCCACTGTCAATGAAATCAAGGATTATAAGGTTGTAGACAAATACAAGCTACGCCTTCCTCATGAAACCGTTGGCGATTTCAAATGCCCTAACTCAAACTGCATTACTCATATTGAGCTTGGTGCAACTCCACGCTTTTTAATTCGCACTGACAAAAACGGTAATGTCATGATGCGCTGCCACTATTGCGAACGTGAGTTCAGCCGCGAGACAATCCTTGAGTACAACGGACTTGAAGTTAAAGTCTCCAAGTAGGAGCTGAGCTCTCAGCATACCAATATGATTTAGCCGCAATATATATATACATTGCGGCTTATTTATGCATTGTCATTATAAATTCTATAAGCTACTTAAGAAAATCCTCACGCTGTGGAGTGAAGACATCTAACAGTACCCCCGCTTCAAGGCATTTACAACCATGAATAATATTAGGATTTTTATGTAAGGTATCTCCCTGTTTTACGATATGGGTCTCATCACCTATAGTAAATTCAAACTCTCCTGACAATACATAAGTAACCTGCTCGTGAGGATGTGAATGCATTGCACCTTCACTGCCCTTTTCAAAGACATTCTCAACACACATCATGCCACCCTCGTGTACTAAAACAGCCCTTTTTACACCAGGTGCTACCTGCTCGAAAACAGCATCCTTACGAAATGCAAACATTGTTTTTCTCCTAACTTTTTAACAGCTCTAATTCATCTGAACCTAGCAACGAAACTGTGTTTTATCCCGTTTAAATCTTATAGATTCATAACTCATAGCCTGACTTTTATACTACAATCAGGCAAAGCACAAAATACTGGTTTTTATTTAATTTTCAGTAGGTTAACTTTAAATACAGCGACATAAAGTGCAAAACGCATCAAAGGCTTTCGATATCCTCTATAAGAGAATTCAAAGCCTCCTCCTTGGTACTCCAGCTTGTGCAGAACCTAACTACCATTTGCCCGTCAGACTCTCGCCATTGAACCTCCGGCTGATGATGCTTTGAAATTTTCTCTAACTGAGCATCATTAAGTACAACGAAAAGCTGATTAGTAGGACTATCTGTATATAGCTTTACACCATGCTTAATAAACGCAGTCTTTAGGATCTGAGCATAGCTCACTGCCTTTTTTGTAATATCAAAATATAGACCATCCTTAAAGAGCTCAAAAAACTGCAACCCCAGTAGCCATCCCTTTGCTAGCATGCCGCCGTTTTGCTTAATCGAGGCTCTAAAATGAGAGCTTAATGATTTATCTGTAAAAACAACAGCCTCGCCAAACATGGCCCCGCATTTTGTGCCACCTATATAAAACACATCACACAGAGAGGGTAAATCACTAAAAGTAACATCAGTTGCAGCAAGTCCGTAACCTAAACGGGCTCCATCAATGAAAAGATAGTAGCCATTCTGTTCACAGATGCTCTTTAATTCCTTTAGCTCAGCTTTGCTGTATACAGTTCCAAGCTCGGATGGCTGCGATATATATACAAGCTTAGGTTCAACAACATGTTCCTTGATTGCAGAATCGGCAAAGGATTTGGCAACATTTTTTAAGGCAACTGATGTCAGCTTGCCGTTTTTCCCCTGTACAGCAATGCACTTATGTCCTAAATGCTCAAGAGCTCCGGTTTCATGAACGTTGATATGCCCGGATTCAACACATACAGTAGCTTCCCAGGGACGAAGTATATGATCGATAACAGTGACATTAGTCTGTGTACCGCCCACCAGAAAATGTATATCCACATTGTGGTCGTTTAGCTTATCCTTAATAATCTGGGAGGCTTTTTCACACCATTCATCCAGACCATAGCCGTTGTAGGTCTCGTTTTCAATATTTACAAGGGCTTTGATGATGCTGGCATGAGCTGAACAGTTGTAATCATTATTCCACTTAAAAGTCATATATATATATCCCAAGACAGATATCAGTAGACTTAACTCATCGTCAAAAGAAAAGACTATTTCTGATCATCCTTCACTCTTTCTACTCTAAAAATGTTTAAAACATCAGGATCAGGGCAGCAAAATCTAGCAACATCAGGCTCTTCCTCAGACATCTTTCCGCCATAGCGCAAAATATCAGCATATACAAATGCTGTATGCATTACAAAAGGACATAAAGCCCCCCTTTGTGTATCGTAATCCCATGAATCCCCGATGCGATGACCGCGGGAACAGCCTTTGCTACCTCGTCTTTCAATCAAGGTTATCTTGATCCTAGGCTTTTTTGATGTCGCCATGCTGTCTCCTATAATGGCAATAATGCCCGTTATCCTTAAGCAAAAGTTATATTTACAGATATCTGCATAGTATAGATATCAAAAGCTATACTCTCCCCATCCACCCAAAATATTTTGTTTTTATCTGCCCCCCTCCAAAACAGATAACAAAAACAGTGGGCAATAAGAGCTGTATAGTAAATCTTTGCTAAGATGTATGGTTGTGCTGATAAAGCGCATTGCAGTAATCCTTGCATGTTAGATATATAAAAGAAAGCACTACCGTTTTCTATAAAAAGGCGATCTTAAATTAGTATGCTCACAAAACAATTAGAGTCTTTATCGAAAATATGCAGAAATTCTGCCAGATCTTTTCTCTTGCTGTGTATTGTGAGCCTTATTTCACTTTTTTGCATTACAGCAGGTAGCAAAGATGCACATGCATATGTGAACGATAAGAGTCCTAATTTTTCAGCTCAGCAAAATTTAATCTTCGGCGCTGATATTTATGCCCCTTATTTCTTCTTAGATGATGAAGGTAAATTTACCGGCATTGATCATGATCTGATAGTTGAAGCCTGTAAACGCTTAGGCTATAACCCTGTTTTCCGGATCATTAAATGGTCAGATAAAAATGAACTGCTAGATAAAGCAGAAATAGATGCCATTATAAGTTGCTTTACCATGGAAGGTCGTGAAAACATGTATACATGGGTAGGCCCCTACATGGCCAGCAGGCAGAGCATTATGGTCCGTTCTGCAGACAACATTAATACTCTTGATGACTTAAACGGACGTAGGATCTGCGTTCAGAATTCTTCTAAACCAGATGAGCTTTTCAAGCACCATTTCAGCCCTGATCTTAAAAAATTTCCCGTTGAATCAGCCTTATTGGTCTTTAACAGTATTGAGCAGACCTATACTGCCTTCCAGCAAAAAGCCTGTGATGCCTTTGCAGCCCATGAGGCAGTGTTGGCATCATTAGCCGGCAATGACAAAAGATACCAAATATTAGAAGAGTATCTGGAGGCTGTATCCATAGGGATCGCTTTTCATAAAAATGGAAATCGTATAGTGGCAGAATCTTTAACCCGTACATTAAATCAGATGACTCACGAGGGATTTACTCAGAAAATTGTTGCAAAATACGGCATTCAATACCTAGCCCCACACACAACTCATCACTCTCACAAAATAAAAGACTCCGATTTCAGCTTGGATATCTCCTTATAATTTTCCGATCCATAAGGAGAAGCTCCTCTCATAGATAATGCCTAAGATCACATTCCCACTAAATTGGCCGCTCAGATGTAGTGCATCTTTACCGTGTCTTTGACGATATTTTGCTACAACACATACAATCATGAAAAATCAATCCTAAGGAATTTTCATGAAGTACCGTGTAAGACCGGCTATTGAATGGCTAAAGTCAATGAGCTATCTTTCAGATAGCAATAAAGAGCCTGCTGATATCATAGACTGCTCTTTGGGCGTCAACCCATATGGCGTATCACCTAAAATTACCAAAGAAATCTACGCTTCATCCTTTAGCTCATTAAACAGCTATCCTCCATATCCCTATACTAATACGTGCAAGGCTGTTGCACAGTACTGGAGTGATACCACTGCTCTAAAGCCTGAGCAGATATCAATGCAAAGTGGATCCATGAGTGCCCTGTGTACCATTAATAATATGTTCCTAGACGCAGGCTCCCATATACTCGTATCCTTGCCATGCTTCTCATCCTATGTAACCCATGCCCGCTCCTGTGGAGCTCTCATTGATCATGTGCCCTTGTGCGAAGATCAGAGCTTTAAATTTGATGTGGATAAATTTATCCAGGCAATAAAGCCTGAGCATCGTCTGGTTTATATAGATAATCCCAATAATCCGACCGGACAGCATATTCCATTAGCTGATATCAAAAAAATCCTCGATGCAGCGTTGAAAATGGAAGTCATGGTTTTAATCGATGAGGCCTATGGCGATTTTGAAGCCAAACAGGATTCAGCAGTAACACTAATAAATTCCTATGAAAATCTGTTAGTGGTAAAAACCTTCTCCAAGGGCTTTGGCCTAGGAGCTGTACGAGCAGGCTATATCGTCATGCCAGAGGCTGCCATAAATGTTATCAACAGATGTGCCGGTGAAATGAACATCACTACTATTGCCTGTGAGCTCGTTCCACATGCGTTATCAGATCAGCAGTTTGTTGATGATTCAATCAAAAAAATCCGTAAGAGCAAGCAGAAAATTATCGACAGTCTAGATGTTATCAAGGTATCTAAGACTTCGCTTAATGTACCTATTGCACTTTACTATGTCACCGAGGATATCGATCTTGCAGCAGCACTTGATGCTGAGCATATTAAAATTGAAAAAGGAGTTGATTTCGAAGGTATTGGCAAACGCCATGTACGCCTAAGAGTACCAGATGATGACAAGGTAGATGAATTAATTGCCCGTCTTCAAAAGGTAGAACAACAAATTAAACAGTCAAAGTGAGAACATCATGAACAACAAAGTAAGCATACGCAATGTCATTATGTTTGCCGGTGCCTATTGTGCCTTCATCATTGGCTCAGGCTACGCAACAGGTCAGGAAATCATGCAGTTTTTTGGATCCTTCGGACCCAAGGGGCTGATTGGTATCCTTGTCAGCATGTTCCTGTTTGCATTCCTAGGCGGAGCCCTAATGCAAAAGGGCTACGAGCTTCAGCTCAAGCATCACACTCAGGTATTCAGATACTACTGTGGTAAATATTTAGGAATTTTCCTTGAATGGTTAACCATCATCTTCCTGTTTAGCGTTGTATCCATCATGATAGCAGGAACAGGCGCACTGGCATCTGAATATTTTGGTCTGCCTGCTGCCTCAGGTTCCATTTTTATGGCAGTATTATGCATTATAACCGTATTCCTTGGCCTGCAAAAACTTGCAGATCTTGTGGGTACCATCGGACCTGTGATCATCATTTTCACTCTAATTATTGGTATCGTTACCTTAATTAACTTCAATGGTGACTGGGCCAAGAACTGGGAAGTGATTTATGATTTAAGAGCAACCAAATCATGGTGGTTTGCCCAGTATTCTGCATTGGATTCTGCCTGGTTTTCAGGTGTGCTCTATGCAACCTGCATGGTCTTTGGTTCAACCCCCTTCTTTACTGCATTAGGCTCAAAAGCAAACTCTAGCAAAGAGGCCTTCCTTGGTGGCTTTATTGGTGGCGTTGTTATTATGCTGGCATCTGGCATTATGATGGCAGCCATGCTGTGCTTCCCTGATGAAATTGCCAAACTTCAAGTTCCAAATATCTATCTGGCAAATCAGTTTACCCCTGTACTGGCAATGTTCTTCTCTGTGATTTTGCTGCTGGGCATCTACTCAACTGCAGCACCTATGTTCTGGGTTATCATCAACAAGACCGAGCAGTTTATCGGCAGTAAGAGCGTAAGATTAGTTATCACTCTGATTTTAGGTGTTATAGCCTACTTTGGAGCACAGATAGGCTTTGGCAAGCTAATCGGCATACTTTATCCGTTAAATGGCCAGATAGGTATCTTCTTTATCCTGATCGTGTTTGCCAAGGTGTACTTCATGAAGGATAAAGCGATCACCCAAGACAAATAACAATCCCTAATTTAAAATGAAGTGAAATTCAAAAGGAGCTGCCAATAAATCAGCTCCTTTTTAGTTTGTTTTATCGGCTGTAGTTAGAAAGTAAACGGGCGATTTTTAACACTTGATACAAATACTTTAACAACAGATATGTCCCCCAAAGTAGACACGGTATGAGACAGGAATTGAAAGATAATATTGCAATTGTTACTGCAGATACAGGAGATCTCAATGAAATCATGAAGCTTATTGAAAGCTCCCGCAAACTCATGATTGCTAATGACAATCCTAATCAGTGGCCAAAAGGCTACCCGAGCATTGAAACCTGAAAGTTGCGAACATAGCCATATATAAGACCTGAATTGATGATTTTGGGCAGCTTTTAATAGGATTTGAGCAAAAATTAAAAAAAAGTGGCTGTTTTGGTCACTTTTTTCTTTACTTTTATTTAATATGGCTATATAATCAAAATATATTTATAGCCAAATTATAGAGGTATCAACTATGGCTCGCCCTTATACTGGTCAGACTCGTGAAATCCTTGTTGAACGTAAACGTCCTAATGGTGATATCTATGTCTATAAGCGTATAGTTCAATATGATCGCGAAACTAAGAAGATGAAGATCTTGTCTGAAAAGCTTATGGGCATTAAAGATCCTAAGACTGGTGAAATAAGAAAGACTCGCCCAAGACGCACCAAGGAGGAGATGCAACAGGTAAGGGAAGCTACACGCGTACGTGTGGGGATGACTGAGATCTTAGATTGGGTAGGAAAGAGCTCAAAGATTGATGCCGATGTAGAGAAATGTTATGCAGATGATCCTGACACAGCATTAAAGATCATATCTTTGGCACGTTATTTGGTGGTATCTGATCACAATACCTTATCAGCCTTTGAGAACTGGCAATTAACCCATGCCATTCCCTATGATGGATTTATAGGAGAAAGCTCTTATCACAATCTATTTGAAAAGATTGGACTTGATGAAACCTTTATTCAGAAATACTTTAAGGCTCGTGCTTCGCACTTAAAAGAAGGCGATTCTATTGCTTATGACTCTACTACTATCTCTACCTACTCTGAAAAGCAGATTGAAGCCAGACAAGGCTTTAACAAGGACGGAGATGGCTTAAATACCATTAAGCTACTGCTCTTATACTCTGTGGAGAATCACCAGCCTATAGCCTTTGCTAAACAACCAGGCAATATTCCTGATGTGATCTCAATTGAGAATACCTTAAAGCAATTTGATGTGCTTAAGCTTAAACGTCCACAGCTAGTAACAGATAAGGGATATTACTCTGAAGACAATATCCTTGATTTAGTCCGCTCGCATATGGATTTTATTACCGCCTGCCCAGACAATGTCAAATGGATCAAGGATGCCTTTATCGATAAGGTAGACTCCTTACATAGCGCGGCTACAGTATGTCCCTTTGATCAAAATGAAATTCATGGCTTCAGCGTAAGACTAATGCATGAATTCTCTTGGGAAAGACAACATGCATCTAAAGATAAAAAGAAAGGCGACATTGAGACCAAAGCCTTTAGACTTTACCTACACGTATTCCGCTCTGAGACCAAGGCTCAGCAACAATGTATTAACGAATATAACAAGCTCACAGAGCTTAAAAATCAACTCTTAGCAGGTGAGACTGAATTTACCCAGTCTGCTCAAAATACCATAAAGAAGGCGCTTATTATTCATCGTCGCAAAGGTGAAATTACTTCCATCGATTTCAATACCAAGTACTTAGACGAGAGAGCTAAGAGCTATGGCATTTTCACTATCCTGACCAATCATGAGAAGGATTGCTTTGAGGTTCTTAAGAAATATCGTAAGCGCAATCGTATCGAAGACTGCTTTAAGCTTGATAAGGAATACACTGATGGTGCTCGTCCTAGGGTATGGACTCCAGATGTGCTAAAGGGCCGTATGATGGTACAGTTCGTTGCCCTTGGATATCTCAGCTTCCTCTATGCCAAGCTTCATGAGGTTAAAGAAAAGCTAGGTAAACCTAACGGTGATGAAACTCACGATACCAAGCTAAATATAAGTGCTGAGAAATCCCTGTTAAGCTGGATGGAGAATCATTCGCTACAGCAACAGCTATCCTATTTTGATTGCATTGAGGAGACCACTGTTAACACCGCTGCCAAGAAAATTCGTTGGTCCACTGAGCATATCAAGCGCGACCGTCTATACTTACAGGCACTTGGTGTCATAAAATAATTTTATGTGGCTATGTATGCAACTTTTCGGTTGAAATGATTGCAGAGGATCTTGCACATAAGGACTGCAAAATCATCAAATACAAGAATGCCATTGCAGGATCATTTGTGGTTAAGAATGGACCAGATCCCACCTATCTGAAAATCAACGATGGGCACTGGCGCGACAACAGTCCCTATATTGTTATTCACCGCATCACCTCTAATCCGGAATTTCACGGGATCTTCAAAGCAATCATCGCCTACTGTGCCAAGATTAACGAACACATCAGGATAGACACCCACAAAGACAATACCATCATGCAGCATCTGCTTAAAAAAAACGGCTTTGAGTATTGTGGCATCATCCATATTGAAAACGGCGAGGAAAGATTGGCCTTTGAAAGATCTACCTGTAGCTGTAGATAATAATTTTCAAGATTTAAATATTATTATCAAAATCATGTTAAATATTTTCAAAGAGATTTTTAGGAGATAGCTATGGAAAAGATAACCTTCTTTGGCACCCACTCATATGATCGTCACACCTTTGCAGATATCAACAAAAATTATGGCTTTGAGCTTATAAATCACCGCTCATTTCTAACCACAGAAAATGCCTCCATGGTAATGGGGGCAAAAGCAATATGTATTTTCGTTAACGACATTGCTGACAGAAAGGTCATTGAGATCCTAGCAAAGCAGGGAGTCAAGCTGATTGCCTTACGTTGTGCAGGTTTCAATAACGTTGATCTTGAGGCTACGCGCGATAATGGTATCAGGGTTGTCAGAGTGCCTGCCTATTCACCTCATGCAATTGCTGAGCATGTTGTTGCCCTCATCATGACGCTAAACCGCCGTACCAATCGCGCCTATGTCCGTACCCGCGATGGAAACTTCTCTCTGAATGGACTTATGGGATTTGATATGTTCGGAAAAACCGCAGGTATTGTCGGAACCGGACGTATAGCAAGATGCCTTATCGATATACTCAAGGGATTTGGGATGAATATACTCGCTTACGATATTTATCCTGATGAGGAATATGCCAAAAAGGCTGGGATCCGCTATGTAGATCTTGAAGAACTATTCTCCGAGTCAGACATCATCTCCTTAAACTGCCCGCTTACCCCGCAAAACCGCCACCTAATCAATCGCGATTCCATTTCCAAAATGAAGCGAGGCGTAATGATCATCAACACCGGTCGTGGACCTTTGATTTCAACAGAGGATCTGATTGAAGGGCTGAGATCCGGGCAAGTAGGCTATGCAGGGCTTGATGTCTATGAAGAGGAACGTAATTATTTCTATCAGGATAAATCCTCAAGTGTCATCACAGACGACAATTTGGCCAGACTGCTGAGCTACTCAAATGTAATGGTGACATCACATCAGGCCTTCTTTACCCATGAAGCGATGTCTAACATTGCCACCACTACTCTTGAAAACTGCAAGGCTTTCTTTGAAGGACAAGAGCTTGTAAATGAGGTGAAAGCCAAATAATAGATCTCTGCTAAACAAGCATAAGGCACAGAACATACCCGTCTAGAGCCTTATGCTTTTCCCACATCTGCGGCCACCAGCACCTTGATCTTGACTACCTGCAGATAATACCCACATGACGACGGCGGTGAAGGTATCCTTTTTATAGCCATACCTGCAGCACTCTGTCCTGAATTTGTACCAATTTTTTACGCTGATCAGCTTTTGATAAATAGGCACAAGGTCTCGCACCCATGAGCATTTGGAAACATATCAAATCCTTGAACTGCCTGTAACTTAAATCCTGATTTTATTAATGCTGCAACATCACGGGACAAAGCCTTAAGTCCGCAGAAAATTACTGCAAGATGAGTTCCTTTTGGTAATGACCTTAAGGCCCTGCAGTTAGCATCTCCAAGTCCAACCCGCGGAGGATCTGCTATTACTCCCTTAATATTGCGCTTTGAAAGTTGAGGCAGTACCGCCTTGAGATCGGATGCGATAAATTCAACATTGGTAACACCAGCCCTTTTGGCATTACGCAATGCTGCATCGGTTGCCTCCTGTACTATCTCAACTCCAGTTACTTTCAGAAAATGCTGTGATAGTGGTAAAGTCATGGTGCCGCAACCACAACACAGATCCAAGGCTTCAGCGCTATGATCTTCGCCACACCATTTAACCGCGACATCATATAATTTTCGGGCAATATCATAATTTACCTGTAAAAAGGTCCTAGGACCTACATCAAAGCTATAACCGCCAATGTCTGCAGAGATTGTCTGTGCTGGGGTTAACGATATAAGACTGCCAGCTATGATCTTATTGCCAGGATCTTCATTTAACTGGACAAATCCGGCCTTGATATGATGTTTCTGATAAAGAGTTCTTAAATCTTCCAGAAAAGCATCGGGCAAGGATGAATAGGAGGTTAAAACTGCAAGTCGTTCATTTTCACCGCAGTCACGCATCATCAGGGCTCTAAGCTGTCCCTGAGCAGTGGCCTCATCATAGGCTTTGACATGATGGATACCAGATAGTACACAGATTTCACCTGCAAGAACTGTAAACCAACTACACTCACCAAGACATGAATCAATCTCACAGACCTCATGACTGCGACTTTGGTAGAAGCCCTGAATAACGCTACCGTTTCTATTTGCAAAAAATCTTATGCTCTTATGACGATACACATCCGCCTCTGTTTCAACGAATGGTTGCTGTTTTAAATCATTAACTCCAGCTTTTTTAAGAGCTTCGTCAATAAGTTTCATTTTAAAACGGTGCTGAGCTGTCAAATTTAAACTGCCAAGAGGACAGCCACCACATAATGCGATATGTTTACAAAGTAACGTCTCATCCCTGCGATCAGCTGAAGGTTTTATTAACTTTACAATTTCGCCAGGGCAACGTCTTGATCCTTCAACAAAGGGAGCCCCACAACGGATTAAAGCCTCATCTTTTGGCACAGCTCCCTTAATATAAATCTCAAGATCATTTTTAAAGACAATCCCCTCCCCCTTATCCGACAACGCTTCAACAATTACGCTGACAAATTGAGAGTCTGATGAAGATGAGCCTGAGAGTGCGAAATTTTTTTTGGAGGTCATACGTGAGATCTGCTACATTTGAACTAACAATTTTGTAATAACATTATCGCATATGCCATAGTGCAACTATGCATTCGATTAAGTCTGCAAATGGAGATAAACATGAGATATTCAGCACTGGTATTAGCAACTGCAGTTGCATCCTCCATAGCTTTAACAGCCTGCACCAATCCTATAAGCTCCGCAGGCACCATGAGTTCAACCTATCAGGGAAAAATCAAAGGCATTGAGGCTATTTATCTGGATAGTAAAAATTACGACTCCAGCACCAACACTATGTTAGGTGGTATTGCTGGAGCCATAATCGGCGGGCTTGTATCAGACAGAACCGCCGGAACCTTAATCGGAGCAGGTGTAGGAGCTGCAGCCGGCGGATTAGGATCTCAGGCCGCTAACCGTACCGATGGACTAAGACTGTCGCTTGATTCAGATAACGGCGATATTGTCATCGATGTTCCATTTAACTGTGGTTACAAGCTTGGACAGAAGGTCCGTATTATTAACAGCGGATCTAACGGAGCTCAGGTTCAGTTCTACTCAAACGGTGCTTATCACACTGCCACAGCCCAAAGCGCATCTGCCTGTCAGACAACTTACAATAAATATAAACAGGGTGTAGGCGAATTTTAGTGAAAAAAAGGGCTGAAACCTTATTTAAAAAGATCCGCAAGGATCTTTTTTTGCTGTCCTACGCTGACAAAAAGTTTAACAATTACCATAAGTTAACTATAAATCACACTATTGTTGACTAACAGCTGTTTTTATTTTTTGCACTAAATGATTTCAAAATGGGATCTACTCTGCAAATTGTTCACCGTTACAGCGCAAATATTTGAAAAAAAAATCCACATAACCTATTATCAAACATGAAGTATTTTTAATTCAGGATTTTTTGTAAGACTTGTCTTATATACTGGATTTCATTAAAATGCTTGTAAAACAAGTAGATATTTATTTGTTTCAATTAAGCTTTTTCAACATCCACAAAAATAAAATAAAAAAGTTAAAGCTTATCGGTCCTTAATATAAGGGGCATGAGGATCGCTAAAAAATTTGGCTAGTTTTAGGTTAGTTTTTCCTGTATTAATATTTTTATTACTGCTAACTTATTGATTTATAAGGCACTACCCCCCCCCAACTGATATACAAGTTTTATATCGAAGATAAAATTATTATTAAGGGTTCGAGGCGGTTATGAGCACAACCATTAAATTGGGACTATACCGAGACGAAGATCAGACACCTTGGATGTGTGTCCAAAGCCTGCTTGCACCACTGGGTATTGATCTAATAATAAATCTCTACTGCTCCTATGACATCCTAAACATGTCACTTGCAGCTAGGGAAATCGATCTTAATTCCTTCCAGAGCCGTGAGTTTCTTGCTCAGGAAAATGCTTTGCATGGCTACAATCTGGTAGCTCTTGCCAACACCTATATTGAGCCCATGTGCCTGTACTCAAACAAGCGTCACAAAAATGAGGATCTTAAGGCAGGCGATCTTATCGTTCTGCCCGAGGATAAGGCTAATCTGGGGCGTGCGCTTTATATTCTGAATGATTACGGCATTATTACCATCGATCCTAATGCTGGCTATCGTGCAGATCTTGACGACATACTGAGTAATCCCCACAACCTCCGTTTCACTAAGGTAGACTCTGAACACACCATTGATGCCTTAGACGATAAAGATGTAGCTGCAACCTTTGTTTTTGCCAATATTGCTGATGCAGCAGGTCTTCAGGTACACCGTGATGGCTTCTGCTTTGAAAAATTCTCCTACCTAAATCAACCTAACTATCCTTTCATGAAGGTAATAGCAGTACGCCAAGGGGAGGAGAAACGTATCGAATTTGCCCAGCTGGTGAATGCCTTCAGATCATCTGAAACCGTAGCTTTGCTACATGATATCCAGCATGGACAAATCATTCTAGGATTTGAAGATCCTACTAAATCTTAAACTTTCCTCCTGAGGCTCCATAAGAGCTAATAAGGAGGATAATTGTCAGTTCTATTCCTCTTCATCACCGTCCATAGCAAGCCTCCTATACAGTTACATATATTCTAAGTATAGAGCTATTCTGAGACTTCAGTTTAACAAAAAATAAGGAATAATGGCTCCTTTTAAGAAGAGTATTCTTAACTTGAAAAAATCACCAAAGCCCTTTAACATCAGTGCATTAACAATTTCAAAGACAGCCATTATGATCACGCTTGAAGAAATACACATCGCACCACCTCATGACGAATCAGTTGCAGAACGTCAATTGAGAAAGCGCTTAATTGATGCCGTAAAAAAGCACAGCGATGCTAGGACTGACTTTAAAAAAATGATCCCAACTCTTGGATTACACTATGTTGACAGTCCCGAGGCAAATCCAAATTGCTGTTACAGCCTCGCTGTAGGATTGATCCTCGCAGGACGCAAGCACGTAGTGATCGGCAATTGCTCCTACTTTTATGGAGCAGGATCCATGATCATGAGCTCAATTGAGATGCCTACCTCTTTTGAGATCCTGAATGTATCCCCAGATAATCCATTTGCTTCAGTTTCACTAAAATTGGATCCTGCACTCATCACCGAACTGCTTGCCAAGATGAATGAAAACAAAAGTGATGAGGTAAATGGCTTCAGCATCGATCGCCCGGTATACGAGATGCTTGAGGATTTTGATCGTCTCCTGAGACTTCTCGAGCATCCTGAGCAAATTGCCGAGCGTGCTCCCCTGTTAATCCGTGATATCCATTATCTTGCGGTACACTCTGCCGCCGGTCGTAATCTGCAGGGGCTTTACAGCTCAGGATCTGTTGGTCAGCGTATTCGCAAAAGCATTGAATACGTCAGCAAAAATTTCCGTGATAATGTAAGTATCGAGGAGCTTGCAGGTATTGCCGGCATGGCTGTAACCACCTTTCATCGTCATTTTAAGGAAATAACGCGCTTTTCTCCGCTTCAGTATCAAAAACGCCTACGCCTATATGAAGCACAGCAGTTTCTACTGCGTGGAGAAGGTGATGTAAACAGTGCAGCCTTCAGTGTAGGCTACCAGAGCCCTCAGCAATTCTCCCGTGATTACAAGAAACTGTTTGGTATGCCACCAGGACATAATGCCAAAGAGGTACGCAAATCACTTTCAGAACTTTTAAGTGCTTGGGATCAGGAAGATATAGCCTAAACAAGCTATCAGAAACAAAAAAGCAACCGTAAGATCATGGTTGCTTTCAGGTGGTGGCCCTTTCCCGACTTGAACGGGAGACCAAACGATTATGAGTCGTCTGCTCTAACCAACTGAGCTAAAGGGCCATTTCCGAGGGCCTATATTATACGTAATGCCACCTTACGTCAAGAGCGCAATTACAGAACTCCCATCAGATCTCCAGTATCTGCCTTAAAATACTGAAGCTAGCGGTGAAACTGTCAGATTTTGTCCCCTACTCTAATGCACAACCTCACTGTGTCGCTCTCATTATCTAAAATAATCTGCAGGATCCTGCAACTAGCTATGACAGCATATAGCCTACTGACATTAAAACCTTAGCCTTATCACTGCCATGTAATTTACCTATGGCTGTGGTGGCATCAAGCTTTGCAAAAAAGCCGTCAGCTTCAAAG
>CAVJLP010000001.1:30551-75684 GCA_963650525.1 Firmicutes bacterium CAG:534 | reverse complement strand
CAGTTTGATTTTCAAAACCTATACACGCTACCCGGATATTTCCGTTTTTCCAACGCTTGGCGACATCACGCTCTATTTCACGGAGTTTACCATCAGCTTTATAGTAGGCACGTGGGGCTTGGTCCTCAAGTTCATCTGCTGACAAAACTTGTTGGCCTCCGAAAAGGAGAACATTTACAATATCTGAAAAGACATCGTTATAGGATTCTAGAATTTTTTCAGATGTATCCTTTTGCGCCATAGCTGTATCTTCCTTTTTTATTTTATTGCAACATAATAAACTAAAATTTTAGTAATCTTAAAATGATTTTGAACATTTTTTAACTTCTAGTCATGATTTATCGTGTTTGTGAAAGTGGCTGAATGCTGGCCTGCTGTGTTTGCTCTCAGAAATTAAAGAATAAAAGGCTTCACTCATGATAGAATTATGAAGTTTTTGAAAAAGGCTATTGTGCCAAGTTTATTAGATCATGTTTAAGGGCAGAAACTCATGCTCGATTCAAAGTATTTGCGTGCTAATCCTGAAGAGGCAGCTGCACGTCTTGCAACTCGCAAGTTCAAATTAGATACCCCAAAGCTCGCTCAATTAGAAGCAGAGCGTAAAGAGACTATGACTCGTACTCAGGAGCTTCAGTCTCAACGTAATTCCATTTCAAAAGAGATTGGCAAAATTATGAAGCAGGGCGGTGATCCTGCTCCTATCAAAGCACAGGTTGCTCAAATTTCTGAAGAACTTGCTCAGGTCAAGCAAAGACAGGATCAGGTTTTAGAGGAGATTAAGCAGTATTACCTGACTATTCCTAATCTTCCGGATGCTTCTTGTCCCCTA
Source organism: Firmicutes bacterium CAG:534 (assembly GCA_963650525.1). Lineage (GTDB taxonomy): Bacteria > Pseudomonadota > Gammaproteobacteria > Enterobacterales > Succinivibrionaceae > Succinivibrio. Next base: position 74,855 of record CAVJLP010000001.1, on the reverse strand, counting down.
GGTGAGGATGATTCCTTCAATGTTGAGGTACGTAAGTGGGGGACTCCTAAGACCTTCGATTTTGAAGTGAAAGATCATGTTGCTATCGGCGAAGGTCTTGGAATGCTTGATTTTGAACGTGCACGTAAGGTTTCAGGTGCCCGTTTTGCATTCATGTCTGGTCCTATCTGCCGTCTGCACCGTGCATTAGTACAGCTTATGCTAGATTTGCATCAGGACCAGGGCTATACCGAGGTTTATACCCCTTATCTGGTAAACCTAGATTCGCTCTATGGCACCGGTCAAATGCCTAAGTTTGCTGATGATTTATTCCACACCAGCTTAAATGGTGATGCTGATGGTGATGATGTCAATCGCCACTTCTGCTTGATCCCTACAGCAGAGGTCCCTTTGACCAACATGGTTCGTGATGAAATCATCCCTGAGCAGGATCTTCCTATCAAGATCACTGCCCACACTCCTTGCTTTAGATCTGAGGCAGGCTCCGCAGGTCGTGATACCCGCGGCCTTATTCGTATGCATCAGTTTGACAAAGTCGAGATGGTTCAGATTGTCAAACCAGAAGACTCTTGGCAGGCTCTTGAGGACTTGACCGCTAATGCTGAGGCAGTGCTTCAGGCGTTAGAGCTTCCTTATCATGTTGTTGCTCTTTCAACTGGTGATATGGGCTTTAGCTCAGCTAAAACCTATGATCTTGAGGTGTGGTTACCTGCTCAGAATTGCTACCGTGAGATTTCCTCATGCTCAAACTGCGTTGACTTCCAAGCCCGTCGTATGCAGGCTCGTGTACGTCGTAAGGATGGTACCATTGAGCTCGTTCATACCTTAAACGGCTCTGGTCTTGCTGTTGGCCGTACCTTGGTAGCAGTGCTTGAAAATTACCAAAATGCTGATGGCTCAGTGACCGTGCCTAAGGCCTTACGTAAGTACTTAAACGGTCTTGAAGTTCTTACCAAAGATACCAAGTGAGTGCTTTAACCGCCGCAGATTGGGTCATTATCGCCGTGGTTGTTTTCTCGGCGATAATGTCGGTTATGCGAGGATTTGTGAGAGAGGCAGCATCCATTATTGCGTGGATTGCTGCCTTCTTAGTTACCGGAAAGTTATATCCTACAATTGCACCGTTGTTTAAGTTTTCAAATGATGAACTGACTCGCAATGTATTGGCAATTATTGTGCTTTTTGCTGTGACACTAATTGCCACGGGAATGGCAGGACGACTCATTTGTACCATGGTGCAGAAGGCTGGTCTATCAGGATTTGACCGCTTGTTAGGTGTTGTTTTCGGTGTACTGCGTGGCGTACTTATTATGGCCGCAGTCCTTGCTTTACTGCAGATCCTATTTCATCTGCATATCTTATTATTCCTGCAGGAGACGCAGTGGTATCGTGAATCGGTATTGTTGCCAGATCTTCAGCGGCTTGTAAACTGGTTCTTTTTGTACATGTCAACCCCGGTAACGGGCATTGGAGCTTGAAACTATGTGCGGTGTAGTCGGAATGGTAGGCGTATCGCCTGTCAATGTCGCAATTTACAGTGCTTTGCAGGTGCTTCAGCACCGTGGTCAGGATGCTGCCGGTATCGTCACAATGGACGATGCGGGCAACTTCCACCAACGAAAGGCTAATGGTATGGTACGTGATGTATTCCAGCAACGTCATATGATGCGTTTGGTTGGAAATATCGGTATCGGTCATAACCGTTATCCTACTGCCGGCTCATCATCTGCAGCCGAGGCTCAGCCTTTCTATGTCAATTCTCCTTATGGTATTGCCTTAGCTCATAACGGTAATCTTATCAATACTACAGAGCTTCGCGAAAAATGCCGCAAGGCTCGTCGTCATGTAAATACCTCCTCAGATTCTGAAACTCTGCTTAATATTCTTGCCTGGAAGTTAAGTGCTATTGAGAATGAGGTTCCAACTCCTGATGACATTTTTACTGCAGTTCGCGGAACAATTTCTGAGATCCGCGGCGGCTATGGTGTAGTTGCGGTTATCTTAGGTGTCGGTTTAATTGCCTTCCGTGATCCCTTTGGCATCCGTCCTTTGGTTTACGGCGAGCGTAAGGCTGATGATGGTACAACTGAGTACATGGTTGCATCTGAAAGTGTGGCTTTAGATGTTAACGGCTTTGAACTAGTTCGTGATGTTAAGCCTGGTGAAGCCTTGCTTATTACCAAAGATGGTAAATTCTATTCTTCAATCTGTGCTGATCATCCAAAGCTTCAGCCGTGCATCTTTGAGTATGTTTATTTTGCCCGCCCAGATTCCATTATTAATGGAGCCTCAGTGTATGCAACCCGTGTGCGCATGGGTGATAAGCTTGCAGAAAAGATCAAGCGAGAATATGCAGATCTAAAGATCGATGTGGTAATTCCTATTCCTGATACCTCTGTTGATATAGCTGTACAGATTGCCCGTCATCTAGGACTTCCATATCGTCAAGGTTTTGTGAAGAATCGCTATGTCGGTAGAACCTTTATCATGCCTGGGCAGGCTGAGCGTAAGAAGTCGGTACGCAGCAAGCTAAATCCGATCCGTGCTGAATTTGAAGGCAAGAATGTATTACTTGTTGACGATTCTATTGTGCGTGGTACCACCTCAATGCAGATCGTTGAGATGGCTCGTGATGCCGGTGCTAAGCAGGTGTATTTTGCTTCAGCCTCTCCAGAGATTTGCTATCCGAATATTTATGGTATCGATATGCCGACCTCAGATGAGCTCATTGCCTATAAGAGATCTAATGATGAGATCTGTAAGCTGATTCATGCTGATGCCTTGGTCTATCAGTCTCTATCAGATCTGGAGGCTTCTGTAACTGAGGAAAATCCGGAGCTTACTGAATTTGATACCTCAATCTTCTCTGGTAACTATATTGTTCCACCGGTTGATGGTTATTTTAAGGAAATTGCTCATCAGCGCTCAGATGATGCCAAGGCTGATAAGGCTTGGGCTGATTCATGCGATGCATTGGATATCTACAATATCGACGATGCAACCCGTGCCAATTAGTTAGGCTTTTAAAAAAGGCCAGAGTATATTTTCTGGCCTTTGATTATTAGAGAAGATACTTTTATTTTTGCCAAGGAGCCTTATCCTCGCAGAGAATGGCATCATTCATGGTAAAGCCCTCTAATGATCCTTTTTTTGTCTGAATGCAGATATAGGTCATAGCAGAATCAGTAGCACCTCGCAGAGCACGCTTGCCATCAGGAGGGATCACAAACCAGTCACCTGCTTTAACTGGGTAGACGGTATCATCCAAGAAGAGCTCACCTTTTCCTGAAATTATTCCGTATACTTCCTCGTTTTGATTGTGTGCATGGACAAAGGAAACACCCTGTGCAGGTTGTACCTTATTGATGGAAATTTCACAGCCTGTAAGCTTAAGTGCGTCATGAAGTTCTACACGCGGTGCATCCGTAGTGGAGATTTTGTGAAAATTAGCCATAGTTACATCCTTATCTAATCCAACTGCAATAAGCAATCGGAGTTTATTTCACTGTCTTGATAATAGTTCGTATGCGAACAAAATACAATAAAACCTAAATTTTTTTTGATGCTAATTCTCAAAGCAATTTAAGGCCTTAGATAACAACTGCTCAAGCTTTATTATTTCATCATCTGCAAGCACGAGTTTGAGGTTATCCTGCATTTTCTGCGATATAGCCTCAAAAATAGGCTTTAGCGCTTCTCCTTTTGGCGTAAGCTTGATAATGCGTGAGCGGGCGTTGGTGAGCTCCTTGCTCTTTTGCAGATAGCCCTTGCGCTCAAGATGAGTCACCATCACAGATGCTGTTGATTTACTTCTGCCACTTCTTTTGGCTAATTCCGTTAAGGGCAGGGGACCGTTCTTAAACAGACAATCAAAAAGATCTCCGTGACAGGGCTCGATATCAGGATAGCCTGCGTTGGAAAGCTCGAACTCTAGAAAGTCCTTTGCTGAAGAGTGTAGCTTGGCATTAAGATGGATGACACTTGAGAAGTTTGACATAAAAACTCTTATTTTATTTGATCTCAAAATTAACGAGAGAATATATCAGGCGGGGTATTTTTTGTCTAATCGTAGGGTAAATGCTATTGTTTCATTCGTTACCTTGGAAAAAATCCCCATTTTTAGCTCTGAAAATGCGATAATTGCGGGTTGATTATCGATTCGATGCGCGCATGCAATTTTAGATACTATTGGATCTCCAAGATATATTGTGTAGCTGCGCTTAAAAAAAGCAATGAATGTTTGCGTGTCAGTGAAACTGACAGAAAGCATTTTTAGAGCAAAAATAACTGGTAAGTCAAAAGATATGGACAAATTAGAAGAAGCCAAGACAAATGGCATTAAAGCTGCACAGGCAGCCTCCAATCTTCAGGAGCTTGATGTCGTTAGAGTTGAATATCTGGGCAAAAAAGGTAAGTTCGCAGAGTTTATGCGCGAGCTTGGCAAGCTTTCTAAAGAAGAGCGTCCACAGGCTGGCGCTGTGATTAATGAGGCAAAGCAGGCTGTGGTAGCTGCAGTTGAGGCTCGTCGTGAAGAAATTGAACGCGTTGAGCTTGAGCAGAAGCTTTCATCTGAAACTGTGGATATTACTCTTCCTGGTCGTCTTGATGAGAAGGGATCTTTGCATCCTGTCAGTCGTACTGTTGAGCGTATTAAAGAGCTTTTCGGCTCAATGGGTTTTAGTGTTGTCGGTGGTCCTGAAATTGAAGATGATTATCACAATTTCGATGCTTTGAATTTGCCTCCTAATCACCCAGCTCGTGCATCACACGATACCTTCCAAATTGAAAATGGCTTGCTATTACGCTCCCAGACCTCATCTGTTCAGATCCGTTGCATGGAGACTCAGAAACCTCCTATCCGTATCATTGCACCAGGACGCGTATATCGTAATGACTACGATATGACTCATACTCCTATGTTCCATCAGGTCGAAGGTCTGGTCGTAGATGAGAAGGTTTCATTTGCCGATCTTAAGGGTGTACTGCACTCCTTCTTGTTAAACTTCTTTGAAGAGGAGTTGGAGGTTCGTTTCCGTCCTTCTTATTTCCCGTTCACTGAGCCTTCTGCAGAGGTCGATTTACGTCGCAAGGGTGGCAAGTGGCTCGAGGTATTGGGCTGTGGTATGGTACATCCTAATGTGCTTAGAAATTTGGGTATTGATACCGACAAATATACAGGCTATGCCTTCGGTATGGGTATTGAACGTTTGACCATGTTGCGCTACGGCGTTAACGATCTGCGTGCATTCTTTGAAAATGATCTGCGTTTCTTAAAGCAGTTCGCCTAATTTTCAGTACAACAGATTCAAAACGGAAGAATACAAAATGCTGTTCAATAAAAAATGGGTAGATGAGTTAGTACCCAATAATTTAACTGCCGAAGAATTGTGTGACAAGATCACCATGGCAGGACTTGAGGTTGATAGTTGCTCACCAGTATGTGGAAGCTTTTCAAAGGTCGTGGTTGCCGAGGTTTTAGATTGCTACGAGCATCCTGATTCTGATCACATGCATGTAACTAAGGTTAATGCAGGTACCGGTGAGGAATTACAGATCGTCTGTGGCGCACCTAATGTGCGCAAGGGACTTAAGGTATGTTGCGCAATTTCCGGCGCTATGGTCGGTGATCTGGCAATCAAGCCCTGCAAGCTACGCGGTGTTGAGTCCAATGGCATGCTCTGCTCTTATAAGGAGCTTGGTATGGCCGAGGAATCTGATGGTATTATCGAGTTACCAGAGGATGCACCTGTAGGTGTTGATGTTCATGAGTACATGAAGCTTGATGATGTCGTTGTTGACGTTGACCTTACTACCAACCGTGCAGATTGCTTAGGTGTCATGGGTATTGCCCGTGAGGTAGCTGTTTTGACCGGTCAGAAACTCAAAGCTCCTGTGGTTCCTGAGGTTAAAGCTCAAATCGAGGATACCTTCCCCATTGAAATTTTGGATACTGAAGCCTGCCCCCGTTATGAGTGCCGAGTTATCCGCGGTGTCAATCAGAAGGCTAAGAGCCCCCTATGGATGACTGAAAGATTACGTCGTTGCGGTTTGCGTTCTGTATCACCTATCGTTGACGTTACCAATTACGTAATGCTTGAGTATTGCCAGCCGTTGCATTCCTTTGATCTTGGCAATTTGCACGATAAGATCATTGTTCGCAAGGCCAATGAAGGCGAGAAGATCACTGTCTTATCAGGTGAAGAGCTTACCTTAAAGAATAATACTCTGCTTATTACTGACACTAATGGTCCTGTTGCTCTGGCAGGTATCTTTGGTGGTGAGAATTCTGGTATCAATGACAATACTACTGATGTACTGCTAGAATCTGCATTCTTCGCACCTGATGCTATCAAGGGCCGTGCCCGTCAGTATGGCTTAGATACCGATGCCTCTCACCGTTATGAGCGTGGTGTTGATGCTGAAAATCAGCGTCGTGCCATGGAGAGAGCAACTGCACTCTTAATTGAGATCGCAGGTGGTACCCCAGGTCCTATCAATGAGGTCGTATCAGAGAAGGATCTGCCTAAGCATGATCCAATCTTATTGCGTACATCTAAGCTTGAGAAGGTATTGGGTGAAACTATTCCTGAGGCAGAGGTTGCCAAGATCCTAGATAATCTTGAGCTTGCTCCTCAAAAGACTGACGATGGCTTTAAGGCTGTATCTCCTTCATTCCGTTTTGATATTGCAATTGAAGAGGATTTGATTGAAGAGGTGGCCCGTATCTATGGCTATAACAACATTCCTAATACTACTCAGGAAGGTTCATTAGATATGGCCAAGCTTCCAGAGGAAGTCGTTGATGATAATCTCATCAAGCACACTTTGGCTGATGCAGGCTACAACGAGGCTATTACCTATTCATTTACTCATCCAGATTGGCTCAAGGTCTTCTCTGATGTGAAGCCTATTATGCTGACTGCTCCTATTTCACCTGAACTCTCTGCAATGCGTACTACCTTGCTTGCAGCCTTGTGCAATACTGTGAAATACAATCAGAATCGCCAGCAAAAGCGTGTGCGTCTGTTTGAGCAGGGCCTGTCCTATATTAGCGACGAAAAGGCTGAAAACGGTGTACGTCAGGAGCCGATGGTTGCTGGTGTGATTTCAGGTGATGTTCATTCTGAGATTTGGAGTGAGCACAGCCGTAATGTCGATTTCTTCGATATTAAGGGCGACGTTGAGAAACTTTTGGATATTACCTGTAATAAGGGTAAATTCGAGTTCCGTCGTACTACTGAGAAGGCTCTACATCCAGGTCAAGGCGCCGATATCTATTTAGACGGTGTTAAGGTAGGCTTTGTTGGTATGCTTCATCCTCTCTCCCAGAAGGCTTTGGGGCTGAAGGTAGCAACCGGTGTGTTTGAAATTGCCCGTCAGGCTTTGGCAACTCGTGCTATTCCTGCTTATAAGCCTTTGTCTAAATTCCCTTCAGTACGTCGTGACTTTGCCTTCGTAATTTCCAAGGATGTTACTGTAGATTCCCTTTTGGCCATGATCCGTGCTGAAGTTGGTGCAGATCTTAGCGAGATCCGTGTATTTGACGTCTTTGAGGATGAGAAGCTTGGTGATAAGCGCTCCGTTGCCTTAGGTGTCATCGTACAGAATGCCGAGCGTACTTTAGAGGATGCTGACATTGATGCTATGGCTCAGAAGATCGTTGCCACTGCCACCGAGAAATTTGGTGCTGAGCTTCGTTCTTAAGGAATATATATGAGCGAACAAAACGGTAATCAGACTTTAGGTACTATGTCTTCGCTTGAGGAGAGACTCAATGCCCTTGAGTCTCTTGTCTCAAAACTTGAATCAGGTCAGATGTCTATTGATACCGCTATAGAGTCTTACTCTCAGGGAATGAAGCTTGCAGCCTCTTGCAAGAAGAGCCTTGATGAGATGACACAGAAGGTGACATTGGCAAGAAAGGAAGCTGCCAAACTTATGGATGAAACTGCCGAAGATAAGGATCAAACTTCCTCTGTAGGCAATGTCGGAGAGACTGTGCCGTTTTGATAAGAACCAGATAGTAGGTATACTGCTATCTGGTTTACCAATTCTTGCATAATGCTTTTTTAAACAAATATTCTAATAAAAACAATGGATCTAAAGCAATTTGCACCATACGCTGCAAAGCGTGTTACGGAATTTATGCATGCATATATCGACAAGTTAGATAATGCTGCACCCGATTTGAAAGAGAGTATGAAATATGCTCTGTTGTTAGGAGGCAAGCGTGCCCGCCCGATGCTGGTTTATGCAACCGGTAATCTTTTTGGCGTAAAGGATGATGCGCTTGATTACGTAGCCTCTGCAATTGAATGTGTGCATTCCTATTCACTGATCCATGATGACATGCCCGAGATGGATAATGACAAATTACGTCGTGGCCATCCCACTGTGCATGTAAAATTTGGCCAGGCAGGTGCCTTGCTTGCTGGCGACGCTTTACAATCCCTAGGTTTTGAATTTTTATCAGATCCTGCTTCGGGTTTGTCATATAAATCAATTGCTGCCTTAACAAGACTGCTTGCTGTTAATGCAGGTTATAGCGGAATGTGTGGTGGACAGGCCATAGATTTAGCCTCTGAAAAAAAACATATTCCTCTAGATGAGTTAAAGATTTTACACTCTAAGAAGACCGGTGCTCTTATCCGGGCCGCCGTTCTTATGGGAGCATGTTCATCTGAGAGTATATCCTGTGATGCCTGTTGTGCTTTGGATGAGTATGCTCGCTGGACGGGGCTTGCCTTTCAGGTATGGGATGATGTTTTAGATGTTATAGGTGATACTGCTGTTATGGGCAAGACCCAGGGCGCAGATATTGCCTTGGAGAAAAGCACCTATCCTGCCTTGCTTGGAATTGAAAAGGCAAAGGAATACGCAAAAGAGTGCGCATCTAAGGCCAAAAATGCCTTAAAGTCACCTTATATTGCAGGTGATACTACTGTTCTTTCTGAATTTGCTGACTTTACCGTGAGCAGGGATCATTAGTGAAAGATCTTGCTTTACCTTTGCTTGAGACTATCAATGGTCCTGAGGATTTAAGAAAGCTTCCGGAAAGTGAGCTCTCTGATGTCTGCAGTGAGGTGCGCTCCTATCTTATCGATACGGTAAGTAAGACCGCCGGTCATTTGGCTTCAGGCCTTGCCACAGTTGAATTAGCTGTGGCGCTACATTACGTTTTTAATACCCCAGATGACAAAATTGTCTGGGATGTAGGACATCAGGCTTATCCTCATAAGATCCTGACTGGTCATCGCGAAGAGCTTAAAACCATCAGACGCAAAAATGGCTTACATGCTTTTATCTGGCGTGGTGAGACTGATTTTGATTTGTTATCTACAGGGCATGCATCAACCTCGGTAGGATCAGCTCTAGGGCTTGCTATGGCAGCTCAGAGAATGCATAAGGATTATCACACTGTTGCGGTGATAGGTGATGGAGCTTTATCAGGCGGTGCTGCTTATGAAGCCTTAAACCATGCAGGTGACAATCCTGATCTTAATTTACTGGTGATTTTAAATGATAACGAAATGAGTATTTCGCATAATGTAGGAGCAGTTGCAAGTGGACTTAATAAGATCCTTGCTAATCCTCATTATGTAAAACTCGTAAAAGGTGGTGATCAGGTTCTAAAGAAGCTACCTGCCATACGTGAGATAGCCATGCGTGCTCAGGAGCACGTTAAGGGCATGGTGATGCCAGGTACCTTGTTTGAAGAATTAGGTTTTCACTATTCTGGTCCTATCAACGGTCATGATGTCAAAACACTGATTGCTGTACTGCGCAATTTAAAAGAGCTTGGTGGTTTGCAGTTTTTGCATATCTTTACAAAAAAAGGCAAGGGCTATACTCCAGCAGAGCAGGATCCAACGAGCTATCACGGAGTACCTGTTTTTGATCCAGATCTTGGCATTCAGGAAAATCCTAAGCAGGAACTTACCTTTTCTGCAGGCTTTGGCAGATGGCTTTGTGATATGGCAAAGATCGATCACAGCTTAGCAGGCATTACTCCTGCTATGCGTGTCGGCTCTGCAATGAATGATTTTGCCAGAGATTACCCAGATCAGTTCTTTGATGTGGGTATTGCTGAGCAGCATGCAATGATTTTTGCATCAGGATTGGCTGCAGGTGGAATGCATCCTGTGGTCAATATGTACTCTACCTTCCTGCAACGTGCCTATGACGGTGTAATTCATGATTTTGCACTGCAGGATCTGCCAATTTTACTTGCAGTTGATAGGGCAGGTATTGTTGGACCTGATGGAGCGACACATCAGGGGGCTTATGATATTGCGTTCCTACGTACGGTGCCAAATCTAGTTATCATGGCTCCATCCTCCCTTGATGAGCAGTATCGAATGCTAAATACCGGCTATGCACTAGGACATCCTGCAGTGGTACGTTTCCCTCGTGCAATGGGTATAAGAAATCAGGAGCATATCTCAACAGATGATGTTTTAGAGATAGGTAAGGGGCGTGTTTTACATCAGGGACATAAAATTGCCATTGCCGCATTTGGACCTATTGCGCTAGAGCTTATCGATGCTTGCAAGGAGCATGATATTACGCTTTGTGATATGCGCTTTGTAAAACCGCTAGACTTGAAGCTTCTAGATGAACTAGCCTTATCTCATGAGCTTTTGCTATCTGTTGAGGAAGGATCCAAGCTTGGTGGAATAGGTGAGGAAATTGCACGGTATTTTGAAGAGCAGCATTATCCCTGCCCTGTAGAGACTGCGGGGATCCCCGATCAATTTATACTTGAGGATACTAGAGCCTCCATTCTTCATGAACTAAAATTAGATGCCTCAGGCATCATTGAAAGACTTCGTCCTTATTTTTAGGATGATTTTGCCCCTTTGAGGAGAATTAAATGCCTTCTTTCGACATTGTTTCCAAAGTAAAAAAAGATGAAATTCAAAATGCTGTTGATAATGCATCTCGTGAACTAAACAGTCGTTATGATTTCCGTGGTACAGAGTCATCCTTTAAGCTTATGAAGGAAGATCTTAGTGTAAAGCTGGATGCCCCTGAGGAATTTCATATTCAGCAGATGGATGAGATCCTGCGCCAAAAACTTGCTAAGCGCAATATTGAAGCCAGCTGTGCAGAATTTGGAGAGATCGCCCGCTCCGGCAAGCGTTCAATTCAAACTGTTACCTTTAAGCAGGGAATTGATAGAGAGCTTGCCAAGAAAATTATTAAAACCATTAAGGATGCCAAGCTTAAGGTTGATCCTAAGGTATTTGATGATGCAGTAAGAGTAACAGGAAAAAAGCGTGATGATCTTCAGGCAGCTATTGCCTTAGTCCGTCAGGCTGAATTTGAGCAGCCGCTGCAATACGAGAATTTTAGAGATTAATTTTGAATGAATTTTGATGGCAATGGCAGACGGGCAAAAATCATCTAGATCTTCGCTTTTATCGCAGATTTTTTCATTAAAAATGGGAGCCTGCGTTGTCTTAGGATTTTCGTCAGGTCTGCCTTTGTATGTCATCATTTCCTTACTTACAGCATATTTAAGGGTTGAGGGAACGAGCCTTAAGGAAATAGGGATCTTCTCTCTATTAATGCTCCCTTATAACTGGAAATTTCTTTGGTCGCCTTTTCTTGACAGATATTCCATCCCCTATTTAGGTAGACGGCGTGGCTGGATATTAATCTCACAGCTTTTCCTTGTTTTTTTTATTGCTGCGATGGGCTTTATCTCGCCTAGCCATTCACTGATGACTATTGCCGTTTTGGCGCTCTGTGTGGCTTTTTTTTCAGCAAATCAGGATATTGTAATTGATGCCTTCAGACGTGAGATCCTCTCTGATGAGGAGTTAGGTCTTGGAAACTCCATATTTGTTAATGCTTATCGCATTGCTGGGCTTGTACCAAGTGGGATCTCTTTAATTCTTGCTCAGTTTTTGCCTTGGAATATTGTATTTTGCATAACAGCTCTGTGCCTATTTCCAGGAATTGTGATCACGCTTAGGTTAAAAGAGCCTCAGGTAGAGGTAATTCCAAGAACTTTAAAGGAAGCTGTTGTTGAGCCCTGGGTTGAATTCATAAAGCGACGCGGAGTAACTCATGCCTTTTTGATATTAGCCTTTGTCTTTTTTTATAAGCTGGGCGATTCAATGTGTACTGCTTTGGCAACTCCTTTTTATATAGATCTGGGCTATGAACTGATGACTATTGGTGTTATTGCAAAAAATGTCGGACTATGGTCTGCTGTTGTTGGCGGACTTCTAGGCGGTGTTTTGATGCTAAGAATCGGCATTAATAAGGCCTTATGGTTTTTCGGCTTTGGTCAGATAATAACCATTTTAGCTTTTGCTCTGCTTGCACACTCAGGACAGGACAGTACTCCCTCACTGTGGCTATTTTCTTTCGCAATCGGAGCCGAGTCTCTAGGCTCTGGCTTAGGAACTGCAGCTTTCGTTTCCTTTATTGCCAGATCTACTAATGCAGCCTATACGGCCACTCAGTTTGCCTTATTAACTTCCTTATCAGCTCTTCCTAGAACCTTCTGTAATGCTTCAACCGGATTCTTAGTTGAAACATTTGGTTGGGAAAACTTCTTCTATCTTTGTGCTTTGCTTGCAATTCCGGGCATGCTCTTGCTTTTAAAAGTTGCTCCTTTTAAGCATTAATATCAGCATAATATAAGCGTTTAACATTCTGATAAACAAGCATAAAAAACATATTTTGGATAAATTCGATATTTGACTATCGATTTTATCATCAGTTTACTGACGATTTTATCGTTATAGCACTATCGATTTTATCGTTAATATTGAATAAAATAATTTAAAGGTTTGTTTATTTCACAGGATTAGGATAGCAATGGCAATTTCATCTGCTTACAAAGTAAGGACCTTGGAAAAAGTAATACTTGAGTCATCAAAAATTTTTAAGGTTGTGATGATTACTGGCATGCGTCAGGTCGGTAAAACAACCTGCTTTATGCATTTGGGGAAAAAACATAATCGTCCAATGCTCACTTTTGATGATTTCTCCTTACGCAATGAAGCATTACTACAGCCTTCAGTCTTTTTTAAAAATCACACTCTTCCTTTATTTCTTGATGAAATTCAACTGGTCCCTGATTTTATGCATCAACTTAAGGCAGAGGTAGACAATAGTGATCATTATGGAGTTGTGTGGTGTACAGGATCTCAGCGCTTTGAGTTGATGCGTCATGTCAGTGAATCCCTTGCAGGACGCATGATTGTATTGGAAATGATGCCATTATCCTTATATGAGCTACAGGATCATGCCTTCTATCAGCAACCCTATTTTCCAACTTCTAATCCCGCAAATGTGCTGGTACCCAAAACTGTTGATGAAACATGGCAGATCATATTTCAGGGATTATGGCCTGCAATGATAAATTTCAATTCATTACAAAGGGAACTTTTCTTCAGAGCCTTGATCGATACATATATAGATCGTGATATCAGACGTGAAAGCGGTATAACAAAGCTTAGCGATTACAACAGATTCATATCATTGCTTGCAGCAAGGATCGGCTCTGAACTTAGGATCACCTCCTTGGCAAGAGAAACCGGAGTTGCTGTAAATACCGTTAAAGAATGGCTTAATGTAGCAGAAAGCTCAGGCATTATTTACATGCTTCGTCCTTATAGCTCAAATATTGGAAAGCAGTTAGTCAAGTCACCTAAGATCTATTTCGTTGATCTGGGGCTTGCGGCCTTTCTTTGCGGGTTTCAAACAGCATCTGAGCTTAGGAACTCAGATAGAGCAGGGGCTTTCTTTGAGAATTTTGTTATTTGTGAAATTTTAAAAAGCTGGCATAACAATGGTAAAAAACCTGAGCTATATTTTTACAGGGACAGTAAGACCCAGGAGGAAATTGATCTTTTGATTAAAGCAAATGGCACATTACATCCTGTCGAAATTAAGACCTCAGAGCATCCTTCTGTGCATATGTTAAAAAATTTTGGTGCACTAAGATCTTTTAAGGAAAGGGTGGGCTTTGGGGCCGTGATCTGTCAATGTTCGAAGACACAGTTTTTAGATGAGAACTGTATTGCTCATTCAATCTGGCAGATGTGATGCAAATTAAAAAAATGTGCAAAATTAACATTTTTTGACTTGGTATGTAACAAATCGTAAACGTTTTCGATTCTCGATCCAAGATGCGTATATCTTTTTCACGCCTTGATCTAATAAGCATTGGCAAACTTTTATATTTCGTAAAATGTCACTGCAAATAGCCAAAAGTGTGACACAGTTCAGGCCCCATTTTGTGATAAAATTTAAAGCGTATATTTGTGCCTGTTTGACAAGCTGACTAGTTCAGAGTGTTTGATGGGCAGGTATCTTTGCATTTCATAAGGATTGCAGAGTTATTTAAAGTTGGAAGTCGTCACCTATGATCAAAATCAAAAAAGGATTGGATCTACCCATTGGTGGCAAGCCTACACAGACCATTAATGATGGTCCTAAGGTAACTACCGTGGCTCTTATGGGCCCCGATTACCTCGGATTACGTCCTTCAATGGCAGTGGAAGCTGGTCAGCAAGTAAAGAAGGGTCAGGTCCTCTTTGAAGATAAGAAGAATCCTGGGGCACGCTATACCGCTCCTGTCGCTGGTACTGTCAAGGCAGTTAACCGTGGCGAGCGCCGTGTTTTCCAGTCATTAGTCATTCAGGCCGATCCCAATGGTGAAAGTGTGGAGTTTAAGAAGACTCCTGCTGATAAGCTATTAGGACTGTCCTCGAAGGATGTCATTGATGAGCTCCTCGAAGCAGGTATGTGGGTTGCTTTCCGCACCCGTCCTTTCGATAAGAGCCCTAAGGTCGGTTCACTGCCGCACTCTATTTTCGTTACTGCTATGGATACCAATCCTTTGGCAGCTGACGCAAAGGTAGTTATCGACGCTGAAGCTGAAGCCTTCAAGAACGGCCTTAAGGTAATCTCCCGCATAGGTGATATGCCAGTTTATGTCTGTAAGGATGGTCGTGACCTACCGGTTGCCGAAGCTTCAAATATTAAGGTTGAAAGCTTTGAAGGACCTCATCCTGCAGGATTGCCAGGAACTCACATCCACTTCTTGGATGCAGTTTCTGAAGCCAAGACTGTTTGGTACATCGGCTATCAGGATGTGATCGCAATTGGTCACCTTTTCACTGAAGGCGAGTACTACAATCAGCGCATCGTAGCCTTAGGTGGTCCTATGGCTAAGAACCCTCGTCTAATCAAGACTGTACAGGGGGCTGATGTCAATGAATTAGCTGCCGGTGAGTTTAATACCTCTAAGCAGGGTGTTCGTGTAATCTCCGGCTCCGTACTTTGGGGCAATAAGATTGCTGCACCGTTTAACTACTTAGGCCGCTTCCATCAGGCTGTTGCTTTCTTAGAGGAAGGCAATAACAACGAGTTCTTCCTCGTTAACTGGTGCGGTATCGGTGCGCAGCGCCACAGTGTGACCCGTGCATTCCTGTCTGGCTTCATCAAGCCTGCTCAGTACACCTTCAATACCGCATTGAACGGCGGTCCCCGTCCAATCATGCCTATTGGATGCTACGAGAAGGTTATGCCTACTGACGTCGAAGCAACCATGTTAATGCGTGCCATCGACATCAACGACACCGATCAGGCCAAGCTTTTAGGTATTCTTGAGCTCTCCGAAGAAGATGTTGCTTTGTGCACCTATGTGTGCCCGGGCAAGATCGACTTTGGTCCTTTGCTCCGTAGAAGCCTGACCAAGATCGAAGTGGAGGGTTAATAAGTGTTAGAGCTTTTAAAGAAATACTCCCTGCTGTTTACCAAGGGTGGTTTGCTTTCATACTTCTATCCTTTGTTTGAAGGCACCTTTACCTTCCTGTACAGCTCAGGCAGAGTAACCTCCGGCAAGACTCATGTCCGCGACTTCACTGATATGAAGCGCATCATGATTATTGTTTGGTTCGCTGTATTCCCAGCTATGTTCTGGGGTTGGTACAACGTCGGCAATGGTACTGTGCAAGCAATTGCTTCCATGGCCAATGCATCTGACATTGTGAACGCTTCCTATAGCCTCTTCTCTGAGGATTATCACTATGCATTGTTGCAGATGCTAGGTGGTACCCTTGGTACTGATGCAGGACTCTACAGCAAGATGTTGTTGGGTGCAATTTATTTCCTCCCGATCTACATCGTAGTATTTGCTGTTGGTGCATTCTGGGAAGTTTTGTTCTGCGTTGTTCACCGCCACGAGATTAACGAAGGTTTCTTCGTAACCTCCATCGTATTCGCCCTGATCGTTCCTCCTACTCTGCCTTTGTGGCAGGCTGCCTTAGGTATTTCCTTTGGCGTGTTAATTGGTAAGGAAATGTTCGGTGGTACTGGCCGTAACTTCATGAACCCTGCCTTGGTTGGCCGTGCATTCCTCTTCTTTGCCTATCCTGCTTACATTTCAGGTACCAATTGCTGGATCCCTGTTGATGGTTATTCAGGAGCAACTCCTTTGGCTCAGTGGTCAGAGGGTGGTCTTGAGGCTCTGAAGGATGCATCAGGAAATGCCATTACCTGGATGGATGCCTTCTTAGGTAACATCCCTGGTTGTATGGGTGAAGGTTCAACTCTGATGATTTTAATCGGTGCTTTCATTATTCTCGTAACTGGCATTGCCTCTTGGAGAATCATGTTGGCAGTGGTCATCGGTGCAGCTGTAACCTCTTATGGCTTAAATGCAATCGGCTCTGAGACCAATATTATGTTCTCAATGCCTTTTGAGTGGCACTTGGTATTAGGCGGCTTCGCCTTTGGTACTGTCTTCATGGCAACCGATCCTGTGTCATCTGCATTTACCAACGGTGGTAAGTGGGCATTCGGTCTTTTGATCGGCTTCATGGTTGTTCTAATCCGTGTTGTTAACCCTGCTTATCCTGAAGGCATGATGTTGGCTATTCTATTCGCTAACTGCTGGGCTCCTTTGTTTGACTACCTAGCAACTCAGCGCAATATCAAGAGGAGACTGGCCCGTGTCTAAGCTGAATAAAGACTCCGTACTTGGTACGTTCGTCATCATTATCGGATTCTGCTTGGTCTGCTCTGTGCTTGTTTCAAGTGCCGTAGTAGCTTTGAATCCGTACAAGGCAGCTGCTGTTGCCAATGACCGTCAGGTAAATATTCTGAAGGTTTCTGGCTTTGAAGTTGAAGGCTCTGTTGCTGATACCTACAAGAAGCACATTGAGGCTCATCTTGTTGATGTAGAGCATGGCGTTTTGGCAGATGATGGCAAAACTGCTGAGCAGATTGAAGCTTTTGATTTCAAGTCATTGGCAAAGAAGGATGGTGAGAATCTCGCAATCCCTGCCGAAGATGATTTTGCAAAAATCAAGACTATCTCCAAGCTGATGCCTGTTTATTTCTCTAAGGATGATGCAGGTACTGTACAGCGCGTAATTGTTCCGTTCTATGGTCAGGCTTTGTGGTCTACCGTATACGGTTACGTTGCAATTGATCCCAAAGACGGCAATACCATCAAGGCTGTCACCTTCTATGAGCACGGTGAAACTCCGGGCTTAGGCGGTGAAATTGAGAACCCTCGTTGGCAGGCTCTCTGGGTCGATAAGAAGATCAATGACGAAAGCGGTGCTTATAAGTTTGGTATCAAGAAGCATGCTGCTGCAAAGGACTTCGATGTTGATGCCCTTTCAGGTGCTACCTTGACTTCCGTTGGCGTCGATGGCTTCTCACACTACTGGCTTGGTAAGGCTTATCAGCCTTTCTTGCAGAACCTCAGCAAGGGGGAAATCATTAAATGAGTGAAGCTGTAAAAGTTCCCAGCGCAAAGGAGACTTTCTTAGAGCCTATCATTGCTAATAACCCAGTAATGATTCAGGTTTTGGGTATCTGCTCTTCATTGGCTGTGACCTCAAGCATGAAGACTGCATTCGTGATGGGCTTATCAGTAACCTTCGTTACTGCCTTGTCCAACCTTTGCGTGTCTTTGGTTCGTTCCTTGATCCCGGGCAGTGTACGTATTATTGCCCAGATGACCATTATTGCTTCATTGGTAATTTTGGTTGACCAGGTCTTGCGTGCTTTTGCGTATGATCTGTCCAAGCAGTTGTCAGTATACGTAGGCTTGATCATCACCAACTGTATCGTGATGGGCCGTACCGAAGGCTTTGCCCTGAAGTATCCTCCTATCCCTTCATTGCTTGATGGTATCGGCAACGGCTTAGGCTATATGTTAGTTCTTTGCATCGTTGGTACTATCCGTGAGATCTTCGGCTCAGGCACCTGGTTTGGTCTTACCATTCTTCCTACCGTTAATAACGGTGGCTGGTATGTACCTTGTGGTCTCCTTGTAATGCCTCCTTGCGCATTCTTCTTAGTCGGTTCATTAATTTGGCTGGTTAAGACCTTCCGTAAGGATCTTCAGGAGCCTAAAGAGTATGACACTCACAGGGAGGATTACTAATGGAACATTATATTTCCCTCTTTATTAAGAGTGTTTTCATTGAGAACATGGCTTTGTCCTTCTTCTTGGGCATGTGTACTTTCCTTGCTGTGTCAAAGAAAGTTACCACTGCTGCAGGCTTGGGCGCTGCTGTGGTAATGGTTCAGGTTCTAGCTGTTCCTGCCAACAATCTCATCAATACCTTCATTTTAAAACCTGATGCATTAGTACCGGGATTGGATCTGTCATTCTTAAGCTTCATCACCTACATTGGTGTTATTGCAGCTATCGTGCAGGTTCTGGAGATGTTCCTTGATAAGTACGTACCTTCGCTCTACGCTGCTTTGGGTATCTTCCTCCCGTTAATCACTGTTAACTGCGTTATTTTCGCTGGTGTTTCCTTCATGGTACAGCGCGATTACACCTTCGCAGAATCAGTGGTCTATGCCTTAGGTTCCGGCGCTTCATGGGCTTTGGCTATTATTCTTCTTGCTGCTATTCGTGAGAAGCTTAAGTATGCTGATGCTCCTGCCGGCTTGAATGGTCTACCTTTGACCTTTATCACTGCAGGACTTATGGCTATCGGCTTTATGTCCTTCTCTGGTATTCAGCTTTAAAGGAGAGGAGACATGGAAACAATCATCAGCGGCGTTTTGATGTTTGTCATCATTATTGCCGTATTGGTATGTGTGATCATTGTTGCTAAGAAGTTCCTCGTGAGCACTGGTGATATCACCATTGGCATTAATGATGATCCTAAACTTGCAATGAAGGCTCCTGCAGGTGGCAAGTTACTCAATACCATTTCAGACAAGGGTATTTTCGTATCTTCTGCCTGTGGTGGTCGTGGTGCTTGCGGTCAGTGCAAGTTGAAAGTTACTTCAGGTGGTGGCTCAGTACTGCCTATTGAGTACTCTCACTTCACCAAGCGTCAGATTAAGGAAGGTTGGCGTCTTGCTTGCCAGGTTGCTGTCAAGAATGACATCAACATCGAACTTCCTCCTGAGGTCTTTGGCGTTAAGAAGTGGGAATGCACCGTCATTTCAAACCACAACGTAGCAACCTTTATTAAGGAGTTACGTTTGAAGGTTCCTGAGGGTGAGGAAGTTCCTTTCCGCGCCGGCGGTTATATTCAGATCGAAGCTCCTGCACACACTGTGTATTATAAGGACTTTGATATTGAGCCTCAGTTCAAGGGCGCTTTCTTAAAGTACGGTTTTGATAAGCTTGTATCAAAGGTTGATCATCCTGCAATCCGTGCTTACTCCATGGCTAACTATCCTGGTGAAAAGGGCCTTATTATGTTGAACGTACGTCTTGCTACTCCTCCGTTTAGCAATATGTCCGCTCCTCCGGGAATCATGTCCTCCTATATTTGGAGCTTGAAGCCTGGTGATAAGGTTACTATCTCTGGTCCTTTCGGTGAGTTCTTCGCTAAAGATACCGATAATGAGATGGTATTTATCGGCGGTGGTGCTGGTATGGCTCCTATGCGCTCTCACATTTTCGATCAGTTAAAGCGTTTGGATTCTAAGCGTAAGATCTCCTTCTGGTACGGTGCTCGTTCCTTAAGTGAGGCTTTCTATGTAGATGAGTTCAACAAGCTTGCTGAAGAGCATCCTAACTTCACTTGGCATTTGGCTTTGTCTGATCCTCGTCCTGAAGATCACTGGACTGGTTTGACTGGCTTTATTGCTAACGTACTTTATGAGCAGTACCTGAAGTCACACAAGAATCCTGAGGATTGTGAGTACTACATGTGCGGACCTCCGATGATGTCCAAATCTGCAGTTGATATGCTCCACTCATTAGGTGTTGAAGACGATTCAATCTACTTCGATAACTTCGGTGGTTAGTGTAGATCCGTAAAGTTAATCCCCATGGTTTCAAAAAGCTGTGGGGATTTTTTTTGTCCTAATACTGTGCTTTTGAGAAATTTATATCAGCTTGATGCATCAAAGCAGATGTGAAAGCGTATACTAGCGCGCGATCAATATTGGTTGTAATTATTATTTTTTAAATGAAATCTTCGTCAGCGCTGATCGTTCTGCTGGCATTTGTATGTGGAAAAGCTTTTGCCGCAGGTCCGATGTGGGAGGCAGGAGAGCTTCATTATCCGCAGGATCAATCAGAAGTTTCTGCTTTCATCAATACTAAGAGTAATTCTCAGCTTCAAACCGTACTTTGTGCTAAGAATACAGGCTATGCCTACCGTTTTACTCTGTTATTACCCAAAGTCTGCGATAACGACATCGTGATTGAGGTCTGGGTTAAATCGGACACCATCAAGACTAAGGTATACGCCGAGGTATCAGGTAATTCGCTTGAGTTTCAGGTTGATCAGGATCTTATAATTTCTTTAACTGATAGTCCTCAGCTAACTTTTGAGTTTGATAAGGATGATGCGCAGTATTTGGATCTTCCTCAAGTTTTAGATGTACCCATGACAGGCTCGGATCTCACCATGCGCAAGGTGGCATCTGAATGTACAGCCTTATGTATCAATAATTCATACCAGTGTAGCAAACCTTTGGTTTCCTCGATATTGTGGCCATCAGGCGGTTTCAAGCGGGAAAGCACGGATATAAATTACGATGCTCTTTGTACTAATGTAAAAGGCAACAATTTTGTTTTTTTACCAAATTCTGAATCGTGCAGATTTGCGCTAGATCGTTTTTATGCGCATGCAGGACAGGGACCGCTGTCCTTTTTAGATGATATTTTTAATTCAAAGAATTCGCATTTTGCATCCTATGAGCGTTTGTGGAATGAAGCCTTAGCTCTAGTTCCTGGATCATCTGTTATGCAGGATACACGAGCAGATGGCCGTGAATGGTATTTAATGCTTTATTCCCTAATAGGTTCAAGGACAGTATCAGCATTCCCTCAATCTTATATAAACATTAAGAATCACGAGGGTGATCCGACTACATTTATCTACGATACTGACAGCCGTTATGAGCTTGAGACCTTAAAGTATTCATCGGTTTTGCTACGTCGTGTACATGGATCTCTTGCAGCACAAACTAAGATAGAAGAGGCACTTAAGGAATGGTCAGAGTTTTATCGTGAATTTTCATCAGCTCTGCCATCGATCCGTCAGGCTCAGGCTTTGCGTCCACTAATTTATCGCACCATGTTGCTTAGGATCTGGCGTATGGCCGGTATGCCTGAGGGGGTCAGCTTTAAGCATGAAAATGCCTTTGTTCAGGGAACAAATGGCAAGCTTTCAACAAATGAGCATCTAGAATCAGTATGTTCATTCTTTGATGGAGAGAATGGCAGTGAGTTCTTCTATGGATCTGACGAATGCATTCGTGGAGTAAAAGCAGATCTTGGAAGTTTTGGTCTTAAAAATGATCAATATCTTAAAGTGATTGAAGCCTGGGATGAGTTTTCTAAGGCTTGGAGAGGTAGCGATTTTTATACAGATAGCGCTGATGATGCTGTGGGGGTAAATCCCCGCTCCAAGTTAGTTTTATCCTTGCTATCGCTCTATAGGACATATGGCTTTGGTGATTATTTCTTATTGCGCCAATGCATCTCAAGTCGCGATAAGGACATATGTGCCTTTGAAAATGCTCATGGTCTTAAAACCTATGAAACTGAGCTTGAAACACGTTTGAAGGCCATATCTCAGGTAAGTGAACAGGATGCTAATACGCTTGCTAATTTGAGTAAGCTTTGGCGCAACTACTATGATGCCTTATGTGAGTATGTTGATGCGCTAGAAGCTTCTTCTGCAATTGCACCATGGCGTTCAGCGTTTGTAAAAGGTACTGCGCTTTTAATTCAAACTAGTGCATTATTGAATTTAAATTATGACCACGAAGAGTTGCCGGATGAGAGTCTTGAGAGCGGGGACGTAGATCTTAATTAAAGTCATCATTTCTTGCTTAAAATAAAACCCCGGGTCTATGCCGGGGTTTTTAATAAAAACAGCTAATTAAGCATTAGCCTTCAAGCTCCTCGTGAGCTTGACGTAACAGATCATTGATACCAACCTTTGATAAAGTCTTTTCATCAACATGCTTGACGATAATAGCTGCATACAATGAATACTTGCCATCCTTGGAAGGGAGGTTACCTGCAACAACCACTGAGTGGGGAGGTACACGGCCATAGGAGATTTCACCGGTGGTACGGTCATAGATACGAGTTGATTTACCCAAGAATACGCCCATGGAGATGACTGAGCCTTCGCCAACGATACAACCTTCAACAACCTCAGAGCGTGCACCGATGAAGCAGTTATCTTCAATAATGGTCGGATTTGCCTGTACAGGCTCGAGAACACCACCAATGCCTGCACCGCCTGCAATATGGACATTCTTACCCACCTGAGCACAGGAGCCGACAGTAGCCCAGGTATCAACCATAGTACCAGCACCAACGTGAGCACCGATATTTACGAAGGATGGTAATAAAATTGCGGTAGGCTCAATGAAGGCTCCGCGGCGAACTACAGCACCTGGGCATACACGCAGTCCTTCAGCTGCAAAGCGCTCGGAGTTATAGCCATTAAACTTTAAGGGAACCTTATCGTAATAGGCACCGCCAGGGATATGAGTAATTTCATTATTATGAAGCTTAAAGGAGAGTAATACGGCCTTTTTTACCCACTGATGGGTTACCCAATCACCATCGATCTTCTCGGCAACACGTAGGGAGCCGTTATCAAGGCCGTCTAGCACAGCCTCAACTGCATCCTTTAGCTCACTAGATGCATTGTCAATGTTTAAAGTGGCACGTTGCTCAAATGCGGCATCAATTACGCCCTGTAAGTCAGTATTAGACATCATATCTCCTGTAATTCTTATTCGGTCACTGCTCATCTAAGGCTCTGTATAAAGCCTGCGTGAGTTCTTCTTTCTTAATGTCATCAAGTGGCATACCGTCTAAGTCAGTGACGGTGAAGAAGTCATCGGCTCTCTCGCCGGTGGTGGTAATACGTGCTGCTGTGATTAAGCAGCCACATTTACCTAGTGTGAGACCGATTTTAGCGAGCAGACCCTCGCCGTCAAGGGTTGAAATTTCAACGGATGAATGTGATGCCTCCTCCTGTGGTAGAAAATTTACCCTAGTTTCCAGCTCGAATAAATGGCTAGAATTCCTTGTTAAATCAATGTCTACATCGCGTTTGGTGAGTAGTTCCAAAATAGACTTTCTAAGACTGTGTAATCTATCGTTATCGAGGGGTAAGTTTTTACGTGTTTGAAACTTTATGGTGCAGAATGCATGATTATGGCGCGTCTTAAAGATCTGTGCACTGTAAACACTCAGGTGCTTTTGAGCCATGGCTGCGGTAATGGTGCCAAAGAACATGGGAGTGATGTTGCGGGTATACACTAAAAGCTCAGTTCCAAGTGATCCATGCTGAGCAAATAAAATCAGTGGATGCTCGCTATCCTTAAAGCGCATGATGTTACGCAGATGCCAGCGGATTTCCTGATGGCTGTAGTGCAGGAAATAGGTAGTAGGGAAGGATGCAAAATAACGTAAGAGCTCTGATTTTTTTATATCAGGACAGCTTTCGATAACCAGTTGCTGATTCTCCTGAGCCTTTAAGGAGGTGTCCTGTACAGACTCTATGCCACGGGACAAAACCTGTCTTGTAGAAAGGTAGAGTTGCTTAAAGATAGAATCCTTCCATGAGTTCCATTCGTGTTCGTTAGTCGCGGTTATATCAGCAACCGTCAGGCAGTAGAGCATATTCAGATGCTCTTCATCCTTAACCTCTTTGGCAAATTTATCAATTACTTCAGGATCTGCTATATCTCGTCTGGTAGCAGTGTTTGAAAACAGGAGATGATTTTTTATTGTCCAGGCAATAAGTTCTGTCTGGAATGGGGCAAAGTCATGCAGATGACAGAAGTTAAAGGCCTCCTTGGCACCCTTGTCTGCGTGATGTCCTCCTCGTCCTTTGGCAATATCATGTAAAAAGGCAGCAACGTTCAAAAGACCTGGCTCTGAGAGACGATGCATGATGCTTGTAAAGAGTGAGAAGCGGGGATCATCACTTTGCGTTAGGGTTACCAGATTAGACAATGCTCTGATGGTGTGTTCATCAACTGAGAACAGATGGAACATATCAAATTGAGTAAGTCCTTCGATGCGGGCCCACTGCGGCATGTAGGCAGATAGCACTCTGGTTTCATGCATTAGCGGAATTGCAACCGTCAGCGACTCCTTAGAGGTTAGGATCTCCTTGAAAGTGCGGCGGCAGGATGGATGCTCAATAAAGTATTGGGTAAGCGAGCGGCGAGCATTGCGTAATGATTTTAGGCAGTTAACATGAATCGAGTGTATAGCAGGGTGTTTTGAGATGTGTAAAAATAGCTCAATAATTTTGCCAGGATCATTGTGGAATAAATCGTGATCGAGAATATCGATATATTTGCCACGTTGTACGAAGAAGGAATTTAAAAATATCGGGTCGCTTTCTCCGTCTAAGGCACCCTTGATCTGGAGTGTTTCAATTTGCAGAACTATATCGTTAAGCTCTCGTACACGTCTGAAGGTACGGAACAGCTCACGCATCATCGTTTCCACAGGTCCATTTCCATCCTCACCGTAACCTAACAGTGCAGCGGTACTCTTTTGCGTATCGAGGGTAAGTCGGTTGGAGCCATGCGAGCTTATATGCAGGGCGTATCGAACAGAAAAGAGGAAATGTATACACTCAAGAAATTCTGAATACTCATCGTCGGTGAGTAGTCCAAGATGCAGGAGATCTTCCTGAGTCTTAACCTTGTGATGTAGCGTCGTGATCCACATAATAATCTGTAGATCGCGTAATCCACCAGGATTATTCTTTACATCAGGTTCAATTGAATACACGGTATCACGATACTGATGGTAACGTTCGTGCTGCTCGTTTACCTTGGCATCAAGAAAACGTGTTGGATCCCAAAAATCGTCTGCTCCAAGACGAGTTTTTAGTTTGTCATAGCAACGTTTGGAGCCGGCTATAAGACGGTTTTCAAGCAGGTTCGTACGGATAGTGATATCACTATGTGATTGCAAAATAGTATCGGATACCGTGCGTACGGAAGAACCAAGGTCTAGTTTGATATCCCAAAGATAGGATACGAATGATTCAAGCTTTTCTCCTATTTCCTCAGGGATCTCATCTAGATCGGCTACAAGCAAGATATCGATATCAGACTCTAGGAACATTTCTGCACGGCCGTATCCACCAACAGCAAGCAGTGCTATACAGCCTGATTCATTAAGCTTGAAGTGTTTAAAGAGTCTGGTTAGTAGGCGATCTAAAAAACGGGTACGAGTTTCAAGAAGCGCTTGTACTTCATATCCTTTGATAAAGCATGACGTGAGATAGTCATGAAAGTTTTTAAGCATGGTACGACATTGCTTGATATCGGTGATGTCTGTACCCTGTTCATCAAAAGGCTCATTGTGATCAGGTGTTCCCTCGATACAGGATCTTGGAACCTTGATGTTCTCAAACATACGCTACCCGTAAGTTTCTGAATTTAATGTTAGTGATTGATAATGCGAGGGAAGTCCTCGTCCTGACGCAACGTTAGTACCTCTACTCCGGTAGGGGTGACAAGCAGGGTGTGTTCCCATTGGGCTGAAGGCTGACGATCAGCAGTAGTTACCACCCAGCCGTTTTTCTTGTTTACCTTACATTTATAGGTACCGGCATTAATCATAGGTTCGATGGTAAAGCACATACCAGACTCTAACAGCAAATCAAGATTATTGCGATAGTGTAGGACCATTGGATCTTCATGAAAGCCCAAACCAATACCATGTCCACAATAATCACGTACGATTGAGAAATGATAGCGATCGGCAACCTTCTGGATGGCTTCTCCTATGTCTTTTAGGTTTGAGCCCGGACGGATGGTTTTGATAGCCTCATACATACCTTCTTGTGCACATTTAATCAACTGCATGTTACGCGCAGAAGTTTTACCGCCTACAACATACATCTTGGAGGTATCACCGTAATATTTATCCTTAATGACGGTGATGTCGATGTTGACAATATCACCATTATGTAAAATCTTAGGACCGGGAATTCCGTGGCAGACCTCCTCATTGACGCTGATGCAGGTAGCCTTGGGGTATCCCTCGTAGCCAAGATCTGCAGATACTGCCTTTTCAACGTTGACGATGTAGTCGTTCATGCGATCATCAAGTTCTTCGGTGGTAACACCGGCAACTACATAAGGTTCAATAAATTCAAGCACCTGGGCTGCCAATTTGCCGGCAACACGCATCTTCTCAATTTCAGAGGGGGATTTAAGGGAAATTTGCATTTTACGCATGATTAAGACTCTTTATTATTCAATTAGTCCATTTAAAATTCTGATCTTCCTATTATAAGTCATGTAGACAACCTTTTGAGTAATCAAAAAATAATAGTAAGGGATGGCTAACTTGGTTGCTGATACATTAAAAAATGCCTTTTTTTTTAGAAAAAGATGCTCAAAAAAATGCTGTGTTCATGCTAAAATAAGCCGCCTTTTGAGTGGGTCCATTCAAAAGGAAATAACTTAACTTTAGAAAACACACACTGTTTGTCAACATGATGTCTTGGGTGCCGCTATGCGGTTGGGCACATGAAACAGTGGAGGCTTAACCCTTTTACAACGAGGTATTTAAATGTCTACCATCACTATGCGCGACATGCTCAAAGCAGGCGTTCACTTCGGCCACCAGACCCGTTTCTGGAACCCTAAGATGAAGCAGTACATCTTCGGTGCTCGTAACGGTATCCATATCATCAACCTGGAAAAGACCGTTGAGTGCTATGAGGACGCCATGAACTTCCTGAGCTCTGTTGTTGCTCACAAGGGCAAAGTGCTCTTCGTAGGCACCAAGCGCGCTGCCTGTGATCAGGTCGGCCCCGCTGCCACTTCTTGCGGTCAGTTCTTCGTCGATCACCGTTGGTTGGGCGGTATGCTCACTAACTGGAAGACTGTTCGTCAGTCCATCAAGCGTTTGAAGGATCTCGAGACCGAGTCCCAGGACGGTACTTTTGATAAGTTGACCAAGAAGGAAGCTCTCCTTCGTACCCGCGAGCTCGAGAAGCTCAACCGTTCATTAGGCGGTATCAAGGATATGGGTGGTCTTCCTGACGTTCTGTTCGTTATTGATGCAGAGGCTGAGCACATTGCAATTAAGGAAGCCAATAACTTAGGTATTCCTGTTGTTGCAGTTGTTGATACTAACTCCAACCCTGATGGCGTTCAGTATGTCATTCCTGGTAACGACGACGCAATCCGTGCTGTCGAAGTTTACTTCAAGGGTGCTGTTGAGACCATCAATGCAGCCCGTTCTCAGGTTGCTGCTGATGAGGCTGACACTAAGGCTCAGGCCGAAGCTAAGGCTGAGACTGTCGACGCTGAGTAAGACTGAATATCAGTCCCTCGGATAATATTTAGGACGCCTAAATAGGCGTCCTAGCGAGATTTTTACCAGGCCGGCTCTCCGGCCTTTTTTGAACCAGAGGATTTTAAAATGGCAAACGTAACTGCCGCTATGGTCAAGGAACTGCGCGATGCTACCGGCGCAGGTATGATGGACTGCAAGAAGGCTCTAGTTGCTGCTAATGGCGACATGCAGGCTGCTATTGATGCAATGCGTAAGAGCGGTGCTGCTAAGGCTGCTAAGAAGGCTGGCCGTATCGCTGCTGAAGGTATCATTACCATTGCTCGTGACGGCAATAAGATCGCTATGGTCGAGACCAATACCGAGACTGACTTTGCTGCCAAGAATGCTGAGTTCCAGGCTTTTGCAAAGCATGCTGCTGAGGTTGCCTTAGCTACTGCTTCAAATGATATCGAAGCTGTTAAGGCTGCTGATTTTGGTAACGGTGAGACCACTGCTACTGCTTTGACCAACTTAATTGCCAAGATCGGCGAGAACATGACTCTTCGTCGTGTTGTTTTCGTTGATGCAGGTGCTGATGCAACTGTTGGTGTATATCTCCACTCCAACAACAAGATCGGTGTTATCACTGTTCTTAAGGGTGGTGATGAAGCTTTGGCCAAGGATGTTGCTATGCACGTCTGCGCCATGAAGCCTGAGTTCGTTAAGCCTGAAGACGTTGCTGCCGATGTCGTTGAGCACGAGCGTCAGCTTCAGATCGATCTTGCTGTTCAGTCTGGCAAGCCTAAGGAAATTGCTGAGAAGATGGTTGAAGGCCGTATGCGTAAGTTCACCGGCGAAATCTCTTTGACCGGTCAGCCTTTCGTTCGTGATCCTAACGTTACTGTTGGCCAGATGCTCAAGGAGCAAGGTGCTGATGCAGTTACCTTCAAGCGTCTTGAGGTTGGTGAAGGCGTTGAGAAGAAGCAGGAAGACTTCGCAGCTGAAGTTCAGGCTCAGATCGCTGACGCTAAGAAATAATCCGGAGCAATTTGCATATGACTTCGGAACTCTCAGCTGGCAGACGTGTTCTGCTTAAGATTTCAGGTGAGGCATTGGCAGGGGATTTAGGTTTCGGAATTGATCCTAAAATTTTATCTGCTCTTGCTAAGTCCATTTTGGACGTACAAGGCCGCGGTGTAGAAACAGCTTTGGTCATCGGCGGAGGAAATATTTTCCGTGGTGCTGCATTGCAGAAAGCTGGTTTTGATCGTGTTGCCGGAGATCAGATGGGAATGCTTGCTACCGTGATGAACGGTCTGGCAGTGCGCGAGGAGTTAAAGCGTCAGGGCGGTAAAGCCGTTTTGATGAGTGCCTATGGTATTCCGTCGATTACTGAACAATATTCAGCATCGCGTGCTCGTGAGCTCTTAGCACAGGGTGTTACTGTTATTGCCTCAGGTGGTACAGGATCTCCTTTCTTCACCACTGATACTGGTGCCGTTTTGCGTGCTATTGAAATGCAGTGTTCCGAAGTACTCAAGGCAACAAAGGTTGACGGTGTGTACAGTGCTGATCCTATGAAGGATCCTAATGCTGTACGTTATGACTCTTTGACCTTTGATGAAGTTATGTCAAAGCAGCTTAAAGTTATGGATCTCACAGCTTTTGCGTTAGCCTCTGAACATAGCATGCCTATTAGAGTATTCTCTATGACAAAGCCCGGAGCTTTCATTGCAGCCGCTTGCGGTGAGAATGAAGGCACGGTGGTGTCAAATTAAGGAGCTTTATCATGATTAACGATATCAAGAAAGACGCCAAAACCCGCATGGATAACGCCATCAAGTCATTGGACGTCCGTCTCTCCAAGATCCGTACCGGCCGTGCATCTCCTGCACTCTTAGACGGTATCATGGTTGAGTACTACGGCACAGCAACTCCTTTGCGTCAGGTCGCTCAGGTTAATGTTGAAGATGCCCGTACTCTTAAGATCAGCGTTTTTGACCGTAATGCATCTAAGGATGTAGAGCGCGCTATTCAAAAATCTGAGCTTGGCTTAAACCCTGTTGTTGCAGGTACCGAGATCCGTGTTCCTCTTCCTCCGTTGACCGAAGAGCGTCGTAAGGAGCTCGTTAAGGTTGTAAAGGGTGAAGTTGAGCAGACCAAGGTTGAAATTCGTAATGTTCGTCGCGATGCAAATGCTGCTTTGAAGGATCTTCAGAAAGCAAAAGAGATTTCTGAGGATGATGAGCGTAATGCAGAGACCGAAGTTCAGAAGTTAACTGATGCTGCTGTCAAGCAGAGCGATGAACTCTTTGCTGAAAAGCAGAAAGAGCTGATGGCTGTTTAACTTGTCTGTGCAGATTAATGATATTAAGGCGGAGGATCTTAAGATCCCCCGCCATGTTGCAATCATAATGGACGGCAACGGACGTTGGGCTAAAAGCCGTGGTATGCCACGTGTTTTTGGACATCAGCGTGGTGCTCAGGCCGTTCGTCGTATAGTAGAGGCTTCTGCTACCCTTGGGGTGAACACGCTTACATTGTTTGCGTTTTCTTCTGAAAACTGGAAGCGTCCAAAGCTTGAGGTTTCTGCGTTAATGCAGCTCTTTGCCCGTGCTCTGGACAAAGAAGCCCCCCTTTTACAAAAAAATTCAATTAAATTAAAGGTAATTGGCGATTTATCTGCGTTTTCTGAGTCTTTGCGTAATAAGATTTTGGAGGCACAGGAGTTGACCTCAGGTGGCGAGCGCATGACGCTTAATATCGCTGCCAATTATGGCGGTCGCTGGGACATACTTCAGGCTGCCAAAAATTTAATTAATAAGGCGTTATACGCAGGACTTGATCCTGATAGTATCGATGAAAACCTGTTTTCTCAAGAACTTAGTATTGCTCAAGATGTAGATCTTATGATCCGCACCGGTGGAGAAAAACGCATCAGTAATTTTCTGATGTGGCAGGTATCCTACGGTGAGCTTTTCTTTTCTGATACGTTATGGCCGGATTTTGACCGTGACGATCTTATCAACGCGTTTGAGTTTTATTCAGGACGTGAACGACGTTTTGGCATGATCTCAGAGCAATTAAGGGATGAATCAAAATGATTACCAGAATCATTACCGGTATAGTGTTGATCGCAGCAGTACTTGCCTGGCTGTTTGTTGCTGATTACGCAATTTTTACCATGGGTGCATTATTCATGTATATTGTGGGAGCCTATGAGATGGGACCTCTTTGTGGGTTTAAATCAAAGATCCCGCTAACCTTAATTGCGCTCATCTGTGCCTGTGTGGTGTTCTTTTTTGCCCCTCCTGGTGAATACATAAGTGCACCCATTCCTCTGTGGTGTTATTACCTGACTGCATCAGGCATGATAGTCTGGATTTGTTCCTTGCCTTTGCTAGTTAGATTCCCAAAGGGCGGAGAGTGGCATAAAAATCAGGTAGTGGCAGTTATTTTCTCCATGCTTATGCTGTTGCCTTTTCTTGAAGGATTACTTATTTTACGTGCCGATAATTATGCCTCTGATCCAAAGGCTGGAGCCTATTTGGTTCTATCTGTTATGGCCTTGGTTTGGTGTGCAGACTCTGGTGCGTACTTTACAGGCCGTTTTATTGGCAAGACTCCAATGATCCCAAGAGTATCCCCAAAGAAAACCCTTGAAGGATTGGCAGGAGGTCTATTGCTTGCTCTTGTTGCACTGATTATCTTCCTACGTCTAGGCTATTTTTCATCCTTTGGTGGTTCCATGAGTTGCATGATAGTTGCAGGCATTGTTACTATTTTGTTCTCTGTCATAGGCGATCTTGTAGAGAGCATGTTAAAGCGTATGGCTGGCATTAAGGATTCTGGCAAAATATTCCCAGGTCATGGCGGTATGCTTGACAGAATTGATTCACAGCTTGCGGCAATTCCAGTCTTCATCAGTGTAAATTTACTCTTAGGTAATGTAGCTTAGGTTAGACAGTAGGCAGACAAGGTTATGCGTAAGATTTCTTTACTGGGAGCATCTGGCTCAATTGGTCAGAGTACTTTGAGAGTTTTAAGAGAGCATAAGGATGAATATCAGCTTGTTGCGGCTGCGGCATTGAAAAATGTCGACACTATGCTTTCAATAGCCAGAGAATTTTCTCCAAAATATCTTGCACTAGCCGATGAAAATGCCGCCTTGGAGCTAAAGCACAGGATTCATGAACTCAACTTAAAATGTGAGGTTTTAGCAGGTCAGAGCGGTGTTGATAGCTGTGCATCATTAGATGAGATTGACACAGCTGTATGTGCGGTAGTTGGTGCTGCAGGCTTATCACCTGCCTTAGCTGCGGCACGCTCAGGTAAAATCCTAGCCCTTGCAAACAAGGAAGCTCTGGTTATGTCCGGTAAGCTTTTCTTTGATGAGGTTAGAGCACATAACGCCAAGGTGTATCCTGTAGACTCTGAGCACTCTGCAATCTTCCAGAGCCTGCCTGAGCAATGTCAGGTAAGAATGGGCTATTGCAATCTAGCTGAGGCTGGAGTACATAAGATCCTGCTTACAGGTTCTGGCGGTCCTTTTAGAGAAATCCCACTTACAGATCTTGAACATGTAACTGCCAAAGAGGCTGTGGCTCATCCTGTGTGGAATATGGGCCCTAAAATTTCGGTTGATTCATCGACCATGATGAATAAGGGACTGGAGTTTATTGAGGCTCGTTATCTTTTTAATGCAAAGGATTCTGATATTGAGGTGGTGATACATCCTCAGTCAGTAGTGCATTCGATGGTAGCCTATATAGATGGCGCGGTAATGGCTCAGATGGGAAATCCAGATATGTGTACTCCTATTGCAAGAGCTTTGGCTTATCCTAAGAGAATTACCTCAACGGTAGCACCGCTAAATTTTTTCACTCTTAAGGCTCTGACCTTTATGGAGCCTGATTTTAAGCGCTATCCCTGCCTTAAACTTGCAATGCAGGCTTCTTTTGAGGGACAGGGGGCTACAACTGCGTTGAATGCGGCAAATGAGGTGGCAGTAGCAGCCTTCTTGGATTCAAAAATAGGCTATCTAGATATTGCAAGGCTTGTGGATAAAGTCCTAAATAAGATGGATTTTGGTAATATTTACAGCCTTGAAGAAATTTTGGATACAGATAGAAAGACTCGTCAGATCTGCCAAGAGGAAATTTTAAAAATCTCATGATCTCTTTTGTGTGGAATCTTCTTTTCTTTGCAATAGCCTTGGGCATTTTGGTGACTGTTCATGAGGCTGGGCATTTTTTTGCTGCACGTATGTGTGGGGTAAAGGTTCTGCGTTTTTCTATTGGTTTTGGCAATGTACTCTTTAAGAAAACCGGAAAAGACGGTTGTGAATATGCTGTATCTCTAATTCCCCTAGGTGGCTACGTAAAAATGAAAGGGGAAAATGAAGATGACACTGGGGATGATTCATATAAGAGTAAGAATGTTCTGCAAAAGGCAATAATCATTGCTGCAGGACCTCTGGCAAATATTTTTCTCTCTTGCCTGCTCTATTTCTTTGTAAGCATCATTGGGGTTTCAGTTATAAAGCCTGTGATCGGGGATGTCATTCCTGATAGCTATGCCCAACAGGCAGGACTTACCTCAGGAAGCATTATTACCAAGATAAACGATGAGCAGATGCGCTCGTGGTCTGATGTTTTGATGACTTTTTCTACGCTGACAGGTGATGGTAAATGCAGCATTGAAACTGACAGCTTTGAAGGAATGGGTAGCAGTATTAAAACTACGCTTAAGGTACCTGAATTTAATGACAATTATGCTCAGCTTGCGCTTGAAAAAGTGGGGCTTCGCATGATGCTTGGCAGAACCTCTGACTCTCTTGGCACCGTTCTTCAAGGATCCCCGGCTCAGATTGCCGGTATTGAGCCTGGTGATAAGATTGTCAGCGTCAATGGTCAGAAAACTCCTAACTGGTATCGTGTATATGATGCGATCCGTGCAACAGACGGCAGTAAAATTGCTCTTTTGGTAGAGCGTGGCGGTCAGATTTATGAGACCTCCGTGCTACCTAATACGGTATATAACAAGATAACACGTGAAAACGTACCCCAAATTGGTGTGGGCGCCAAGATCACTCCAATGAGTGAGCTTGAAGATGAAGTAAGTTATTCGGTGGTAGATGCGGTACCTCGCGCATTATCTGAGACCTATCGCATGTCTACCTTGGTTGTAAAGGCCGTAATTAAGATGATTTCTGGTGCTATATCGGCTGAAAATATTTCAGGACCAATCTCTATTGCCAAGGGCGCTGGTGCCAGTGCAACAGGTGGTGTAGCAGTGTTCCTGAGTTTTTTGGCCGCTATTAGTGTAAACTTAGGTATCCTCAATTTACTGCCAGTTCCGATTTTGGATGGTGGTCAGCTGATGTTTATCGCTTATGAGGCTGTTTTTAGAAGAGCTCCTGGGCAAAAAGTGCAGCGTTTTCTTACTGCCTTTGGCCTTGGAATTTTGTTGTTTCTGATGATGCTGGCGGTGTTTAACGATATTCGCGGGCTGTAGCTTCATAACTAATAAGAACAAGATGGAAATGAGAAATACTATTGCAAAAACAGCACTAGCCTTGAGCTTAGTGCTAGGCTCAGGATTGTGCGTGGTTCAAAGCGCATACGCTGCAGTTAATAACGGCAGTGTGGTTCAGAATATTCAAATCCGCGGATTGAACCGTGTAACTCGCGGTGCGGTTTTGCTTGCTTTACCCATAAAACCAGGTGATCAGCTGACACAAGAGAACGTCGCCCGTTCTATGAAGCAACTATATGCAACTGGTGATTTTGATGATGTTAAATTGTCAGAGGATCGTGGCACCTTATACGTTGATGTAACCGAGCGTCCAACCATTGCCGGTGTTCAGTTCTCAGGTAACTCAAATATTACTGATGAGAATTTACGTCCTGTTATTGAGCAGCAGGGCCTAAAAGAAGGTGAGCCCCTAAATACTCAAGATCTTGCTCAGGTGCAAAAGTCTCTTGAGGATTTCTACCATGGTGCCGGTATGTATCAGGCTCAGGTAAAGCCTGTTGTGACTGTGCTTCCGCGTAACCGTGTAAACGTCAAGCTTGAATTTAATGAAGGTATTAATGCTGATATTAAGCAGATTAATATCGTAGGCAATAAGGCCTTTGACGATGAGACCTTACTTGCTCAAATGCAGCTTCGTGATAACGTGCCTTGGTGGAATTTTATGTCCAACCAGCGCTACGATGTGCAGAAATTCCATGCTGATTTGGACTCTTTGCGTAGCTATTATTTAAATCACGGTTTCCTGAAGTTTAAGATTGAAAATACTTCAGTTGAAATGACTCCTGATAAGAAAGGTCTGTATCTTACGATCGTGATCAATGAAGGCTTGCAGTATAAGGTAGGAAAGACCTCTGTAAGAGGTAATACCTTGACCTATGCAGATGGTCTGCAAAGTCTTTTGACCCTAGAGGAAGGGAACACCTATTCTCAAGATGAGGTCACTGATAATGAGAAGATGTTGAAGGACTACCTAGGTAAGTATGGCTATGCCTATTCTGAGGTTCATGCTGTTCCTACCTTCAATGATAAAGATCAAAGTGTGGATCTGGCTTTCAATGTAGAGCCAGGCTCTCGTGTATATGTCTCTCAGATCCAGATCTCAGGTAACGATACCACTGATGATACGGTTATCCGCCGTGAAATGCGTCAGATGGATGGTACTTGGCTTTCAAATGAGGCTGTTGATACCTCTAAGACACGCTTGAACCGTACTGGTTATTTTGAGTCCGTTGATATCGATATGCAGCGCTCTGGTAACACTGGGGATGTCGTTAATCTAAATACTAAGGTAAAAGAGCAGCCTACTGGTGCAATTCAGGGATCAATTGGCTTTGGTACCGATTCTGGTATGTTGATTTCAGCCTCCGTTTCGCAATCAAATCTCTTTGGTTGGGGTACTAAGGGGGTGTTATCTGCCTATAAGAATGATTATCGTCGCCATGTTGAGGTCTCCTATACCGATCCTTATTTCACCGTCGATAATATTTCCTTAGGTGGTCGTGTTTATTTAGATCACTACTACGGCGATGATGACGATGTTGTTGATTACGATAACCGTACTTTAGGCTTTGAGATTAACTCTGGCTATCCTATTGCAGAGAACTGGAGAGTTGATTATTCCTTAGGCTATGAAAACACCCGCATTAAGAATACTGGTCGTCGTTTTGAACAGGCAGAGCGTTTTTGGAATCAATATGATGAGTCTGGCGGACGTTCTGCAACCTTCAATAACTACAACTTAACCTTCTCATTAACCCATAATGCGTTAGATAAGGCTGTATTCCCAACAGAGGGTAATAAGCAGGTCTTCACTGCTATGGCTACTGCGCCTAACTCTGATAACCAGTACTATAAGCTTACTGCTGAGACCTACCATTTCTTCCCGTTTGATACTGATCATCTGTGGGTTTTCTCATTACGTGCCCGCGCAGGTTATGCTGATGGCTACGGTGATAAGAACGGCAAGGATCAGCTACTGCCATTCTTCAAGAACTTCTATCTAGGTTCCTCCAACTGGTTGCGTGGTTTTGATCACAACAGTGTCGGTCCTAAGGCTATTTACTACAGAAACGGCACTTCTGATCCTTATGAGTCCTCAACCTCTGTAGGTGGTAACGCCTTCTGGGCAGGTTCTGCTGAGTTCTTTGTACCTACACCGCTCGTACCAGAGCAGTACCGTGCCACCGTTCGTACATCATTCTTCTATGATGTTGGTGCATTGTGGGATACCCATGGTGATGAATATACCTACAATTCAAACAAAGCTGGCGATTATCGTGCTAGCGTTGGTGTAGCATTTACTTGGATTTCACCTATTGGACCTTTGTCTTTCTCCCTATCAAAGGCTGTTAAGAAGCTAGATGGTGATGATACTCAGTTCTTCAACTTTGATATCGGTGGAACCTTCTAATAAGCAGTCCGTCTGTACAGGCGGACATGTATGAATTTTTGAAAATAGAGATAAGAAAATGTTTAAGAAAATTGCTCTTGCCGCTGCTATGACCGCAGCCATGTCTGCTACCACTTTTGCAGCTGATGCCGCATCTGATGCTGCCTCATTCATTGGTGTTGTAAATGTACCCTTGATCATGAATGATATTCCTCAGGCTAAAGCTTCCAAGGAAGTATTGCAGAAGGAATTTGCTCCCCGTAATGCTGAATTGCAGAAGATGGAAACCGAGGGTAAGGCCTTGCAGCAGTCTCTGCCTACTTTAAAGGGTGAGCAGGCAACTGAGGCTCAGCGTAAGCTTGCGCAGATGCAGGCTGATTTTAATCTAAAGGTCCGTGCCTTGCAGGAAGATCAGCAAAAGCGCATTCATGAGGAAGAGGTTAAGCTAGGTCGTATGGTTCAGGAAGCCATCGATGCTATTGCCAAGGAGCGCGGCTTGCAGTTAGTTGTTCGTGGTGAGGCTGTTGCTTTTGCTACCAAGGCTGTCGATATTTCCGAGGAAGTTATTAAGCGTGTAGGCAAGCAGGGTAATTCCGATAAGAAAGCTGCAAAGAAGTAATTTTTCATGCTGTTAAAAGACATTGCTCAAAAGCTAGGAGCCAAGCTTATAGGGAATGGCTCCTTAGATGTTAAAAAAGTTGCTAATCTTGTAACTGCTCAAGGTGATGAGATTAGTTTCCTAAACGATCCTCGTTATCGTGAAGCTTTATCTAAAAGTCAGGCAGGTTGTGTCATTTTAAAGGAAGCTGATGTTGCTCATCTTCGTGATGGTGCCAGTGCCCTTGTTATGAATGATCCTTATGTCGGCTTTGCCCGTGTTGCGCAGCTTTTGGATACTACACCTGTTATTGCGCAGGGAATAGCCGATGATGCGGTGGTTGAAGAAGGGGCAACTTTAGGTCAGAACGTAGCATTAGGGCATAATGTCACCGTGATGAAGGGCGTCAAGCTTGGCAATAATGTACAGCTTGCTCCCGGAGTAGTTGTCGGTCAGAATGCAGTGATCGGTGATAATACTCGTGTTTATTCTAATGCGGTTATTTATCATGATTGTGTCATTGGAAAAAACTGCCTGATCCAGTCAAATACCGTCATTGGCGGTGATGGTTTTGGCTATGCCAACGACAAGGGCGTTTGGGTTAAAATTCCGCAGACAGGCCGTGTTGTTATAGGTGACTTTGTCGAAATCGGTGCTTGTACCTGTATTGATCGCGGTGCTATCGATGACACTGTAATTGAAAGCAATGTCATTATCGATAATCTCTGTCAGGTTGCACATAATGTGCATATCGGGACTGGTACTGCTGTTGCTGGCGGAACTACTTTTGCAGGCTCTGTCACTATTGGTAAGTATTGTATTATTGGTGGAACTTCGGTATTCAATGGTCACATTAAGATCTGTGATGGTACTACCATTTGTGGCATGAGCATGGTAATGCGATCAATTGATAAACCTGGAGTATACGCATCAGGCATTCCTGCACAGACTAATAAGGAATGGCGTTTGACCGCTGCACGTACGATGCATATTAATGAGATGTATCACAAGCTTGAGGATCTTGCCAATAAGGTTTCAGAGCTTGAGGATCGTTTGTCAAAGCAATAAATTATTTTAGATTTCACACAAGCAGGGGGCAAAATGAGTGAAGTGATTGAAAATACCGAGAAAAAGAATACATTGGATATCGAACAGATCATGGGGTTGTTGCCTCATCGTTTTCCGTTCCTTATGATTGATCGTGTCCTAGATTACAATTTGGAAGGCGAGCATAAGACCTTACGTGCTATTAAAAACGTAACCTTCAATGAGCCTTTCTTCCAAGGACATTTTCCAGGCAAGCCAGTGCTACCAGGCGTGCTCATTTTGGAGGCTATGGCTCAGGCTACTGGTATCCTTGCTTTCACCATGGTGGGTAAGCCTAAGCCTGGTGAGCTTTATTATTTTGCAGCAATCGATAACGCCCGCTTCAAACGCCCTGTTACTCCTGGTGATCAGCTGGTAATCGACGTTGAGTATTTCCGTGAAAGACGCGGCATAGCTTCTTTCTCAGGTGAGGCTCATGTTGACGGTCATTTGGTGTGCAAGGCTGATCTCATGTGCGCTAAGCACTAATTGGTGGGTAATATTTTTTCCGATTTACGGAGTGATTTCCTGTGATATCTAATACCGCAATTGTCGATCCCACAGCCAAAATTGGCCCTGAGGTTACGCTTGAAGACGGTGTCGTCATTCATGAAAATGTCATCATTGAAGGTAATGTGAAGATCGGAGAGGGAACGATTGTTGAACCGTTCTGCGTGATCCGTGGACCCTGTCAGATCGGAAAACGCAATCATATCTATCAGTTCTGCTCAATAGGTGAAGCCAATCAGGATCTTAAGTATCGTAATGAGCCGACTACGCTAACCATTGGCGATGAAAATACCATTCGTGAGCATTGCACCATGCATCGCGGTACTGTGCAGGGTATTAGCACAACTACCGTAGGTTCAAATAACCTCTTTATGGTTAATACCCATGTAGCTCATGATTGTGTCATTGGCAATCATTGTATTTTTGCAAATAATGCCACTTTGGCAGGTCATGTGGTTATCGATGACTGGGTTATTTTCGGCGGTTTGGCAGCAATTCACCAGTTTGGTCGCGTTGGTGCTCATGCCTTTGTTGCCGGAATGGCTGCTCTGAATATGGATGTTCCTCCATATGTGATGGCCGCAGGTCATTATGCTAAGCCCTTTGGCATCAATAAGGTTGGCTTGCAGCGCCGTGGCTTTAGTGCCGAGGCAATTCGTGCTATCAGCCATGCTTATATGATTATTTATAAGCATCACCTTACCATCGAGGAAGCCTTAGCCCAGCTTGAGGAGCTTGCTAAAGAGCATGTTGAGGTGCAGCCTTTGATAGACTTCATCAAGCAGAATGGACGTGGGATCATCAGATGAGTTTAGATCCTCACCTGTACGCTATCACCGCCGGCGAAATTTCAGGAGATACACTGGGTGCTGGACTTATGGAGTCCATCAAACGTGTTGATCCAAAGGCTCGCTTTATCGGTATTGGTGGACCGAAAATGATCAAGGCGGGCATGGTATCTTGCTGTGACATCAAGGTGTTATCTGTTATGGGTATTACCGAGGTTTTGTCACATATTGTTCCCATATTGAAGGTTAGAAATAAGGTTTGCAAACTCATTATCAAAGAGCGCCCCTGCGTGATGGTGGGTATTGACTCTCCTGATTTCAATTTGGGACTTGAGCGTCGCGTGCATAAGAGCGGTATTCCTACTGTTCATTATGTATCGCCATCAGTTTGGGCTTGGCGTGAAGGTCGTGTAAAAACCATACGTCAGAGCTGTGATGAAGTACTGTGTCTGTTGAAGTTTGAAAAAGACTTCTACGATAAGAAGGGAATGCCTGCAACCTATGTAGGTCATGCTCTGGCAAATTCAATTCCTATTAGTACGGATATGGAGACCTCACGTGAGCGTGTGGATCTTTATCGCACCAGTGTTGAAAAAATCACCGGCAGGGTAATGGGAATTCTGCCAGGTTCACGTAATGGTGTGATTGAGCATATGCTTCCGGTTTATGCTCAGGCTGCCCGTATTATTAAGCAGAAGTCACCCAGTACAGTTTTTGTAAGTACGGTTCCTACCTATGAGTTAGCCTGCAAGGTCAAAGATCTGTGGCTGGCGGTAGCACCCGATCTTTCCATTACGGTTTATGTGGGCTCCACACGTGATGTCATTGCCTCCTGCGATTGCTTGCTTTTGACCTCGGGTACCGTTGCACTTGAGACCATGCTTATTAACAGACCGTTCTGCGTTGCCTATAAGGTTTCAGCCTTAACCGCAGCTATCGGTCGACGCATGTTGCGTATTTCAACCTACTCACTACCAAACCTGATTGCTGATACCACCTTAGTCAAGGAGCTTATACAGGAGGATTGCACTCCTGAGGCTTTGGCCAATGAAATGCTACAGCTTCTCTCTTCAGACAATTTGGTATTGCGTAAGCAGTTTGAGGATATGCATAAGCAGATGTGCCTGCCTTCTGATGATATGGCAGCTGATGCTGTGATGCGAATTGCAAGGCGAAATCAGGAAACTGAGATAGATAAAGAGCTAGGTGCTCAGGATCTTAAAGCCATGGCTGTAGATAATGCTAAGGAGCCTGATGTAACTCTGCCTAAAAATAATGCTATCTCTGATCTTGATCCTCACAAATCAGAGCCAAGCTTTGATCTAGGTGCATCGGCTGATAGTATTGAGTCTGAGAGCAGAGAGCCTAAATAAGCATGAAGACTGTTCTTGCTCCTTTTGAATATCCACTTGATCCTAAAATCCATATCGTTTGCGGTGTGGATGAGGCAGGACGTGGTCCTTTGGTTGGAGATGTGACTGCCGGCTGTGTAGTGTTGGATCCTGCTTACCCTATTGCAGGATTAAATGACTCAAAAAAATTATCTGAGAAAAAACGTTTCCTGCTTGAGGCTGAAATCAAAGCTCATGCTTTGGCCTATGGGGTTGGATTCTGCACCAGTCAGGAAATTGATACACTAAATATTCTTCAGGCGTCAATGGAAGCTATGAAGAGAGCATATGCCATTGCCTGTAAGATGCTAAATAAGCGATGCGAGCTGATGCTAGTTGATGGGAATCGCGTGCCAAAAGATCTTGATGTAAAGGCGCTAGCCGTGGTCAAGGGAGATGCACGTGTTGCCGAGATCTCGGCAGCTTCAATTTTAGCTAAAACTGAGCGTGATCGCCGCATGGTTGAGCTTGACAAGCTTTACCCAGAATATGGATTTGCAAAGCATAAGGGCTATCCTACAGCTGCACATCTGCAGGCTCTGGAGAATTTGCCTGTGCTTGACTGCTATCGCAGAACTTATGCGCCGGTCAGGCGTTTGCTTCAGGACAGGGGACAATTGTAATCTTTGACACGATTTTTTTTGTGCTGATGGGTTACAGTTTACCTACTATTATGCGAGAGAGGATTTAACGACATGGAATACTTGGAATTTGAAAAACCGATCGCAGATCTTGATGATCATATCGAGGAACTCAAGCGTTTAAGCCAGGATATGAGTGCTGATTCCGATCTCGATCTTTCCAAGGAATTAAAGGCTCTTGAAAAGAAGAAGGAAGCACTTATTAAAAAGATTTTCGGATCTTTGAGTGCCTGGCAGATCTCTCAGCTATCACGCCATCCTCGTCGTCCATATACTCTTGATTATATTGAGCGAATTTTTACTGATTTTCATGAGCTTGCAGGAGACAGAGCCTTTGCCGATGATCGTGCTATCGTTGGCGGTCTGGCCCGCTTAAATGGTATGCCGGTAATGGTGATCGGTCATCAGAAGGGCCGTGATCTTAAGGAAAGAACTATGAGATTGTTTGGTATGCCTCGTCCTGAGGGATACCGTAAGGCTGCACGTTTGATGAAACTTGCTGAAAAGTTTCATATTCCTCTTGTGACCTTTATCGATACTCCGGGCGCTTATCCTGGAATCGGTGCTGAGGAGCGCTCACAGGCAGGAGCTATTGCAGAAAACCTAAAGCTTATGTCTGAGCTTCGCATTCCGGTTGTTTGTACTGTAATCGGCGAAGGTGGTTCAGGTGGTGCTTTGGCAATTGGCGTAGGTGATCGTGTCAATATGTTGCAGTATTCTACTTACTCCGTTATTTCTCCTGAGGGCTGTGCCTCCATTTTGTGGAAGAGTGCAGATAAGGCTCCTCTAGCTGCTGAGGCGTTAAACTTTATTGCTCCTCGTCTTAAGCAATTGGGACTTATTGACAATATTGTCAATGAGCCTTTAGGTGGAGCGCACTGCGACTACGATCTGACTGCTGCAAATCTAAAGCAGCGTCTGGTTTCTGATTTAAATGAACTTTTAAATCTGCCGCTTGATCGTCTGATTGAGCAGCGCTACACCCGTATTATGCATTACGGTTATTGTGATTAAAATTACTAAAGCTGAGGCTGGTGCTGTAGTAGAGGCACTTGCCCAGAAAATTATTGATAATGTCAGCCCCTCCCGCTTGGTAATCGGCCTATCAGGAGGGGCTGATTCTACTTTGGCACTTCTTATATGTGCAAAGGTACGTTCTCTCATGCAAAAGCAGGGGGATATGTGCACAGTTTTAGCAGTACATTGCATTCATGGATTGGATGCAGACGATCCTATATGGCTGGCTCACTGTCAAAAGCTTTGTCAAAGGGTGCATGTATCCTTAGTTACACCAAGACTTAATATCATCTATGGTAATGGCCGATCCCCAGAGGAGATTTCGCGCTCTGAGCGTTATAACGCTTTGCTCTCTGAGCTTAAGGGAGGCTTATTGGTTTTAGGGCATCAGGCAGATGATCAGACAGAGAATTTGCTTTTGGCTCTAAAGAGAGGATCTGGTCCTCGTGGCTTATCAGGAATGCGTTTTTTAACTCGTGATAAGCGCGGACTCATCTGTCGTCCTTTGCTAAGTCTTAATAAAGCTCAGATTGAGGACATTATTGAAGCCTTAGGCTTTGATTTTGTTTATGATATTTCAAACTCTTATTTAAAATTTGAGCGTAATTTCATTCGTCTTAAAGTTTTACCATTGCTTCGTACTCGCTTTGCAGGTGTTGACAGTGCTATTTTGCGCTCTGCAAAATTGTGCGGTGATGAACATGATCTTGCAATGCGTTATGTAAAAACGTTTTATGACAGGTGCGCAGATCTCAGCGAACCTTATCTTTTAAAGCTTGATTTCAGCACTCTAGATCTAAATGATGAGCCACTGATGCTATCTTTACTGCGTATGTTTGCTCTTGAGGCGTGCGAGTTGCCTCCTGAGTTAAGTGTTTTGCAGGAAATACTGAGTCTAATGAAGGAGCAGAACGATCAAAAGGGCGTCATTAAGCTTGAGAATTATGAGGTCAGGCGTTTTAGAGATCATATATATATATTGCAAAGTCCAGTTTTCCCAGAGCGCAAACAATATACGCTATCACAAGGTCAGGAGTTGATCCTAGGAAGCTTTAGCTATGAATTAAAAGACAGTGATTTACCTGAGGTAATTCTTGATTTTAATTTACACGGACAAGAAAGGCTAAAGCCTGTAGGGCGTAATCATTCCCGCGAGCTTAAAAAGCTTCTTTTAGAATATGATGTGCCATATTTCCTGCGTGCCTCACAATGTGTTGTAAGAGATAGTGCAGGTGTAGCCTTAGGTGTTGGCAATTTGTTTTGCTGTGATAGCACAGAAGTAAGCTCATCTTTTCCATTACTTACAATCAAGCAGATAGGCTAACCGCTATTTTTAATAGCAACTGTTAAATGAGCCGCGGGCAAAAAAATACCCGCGCTTTTGTTTTTAAGCACGGGCTTTTAAGAATTTGGGATTTTATATGAGAAGAAATCAATATGAAGGAATTCTTTTTCATATACCCCTTAGATAGGTGAAATAGAAAAAAGTTCAAAAAATTTTTAATTTTTTGTTAATATTTTTAACATATTTATAAATTGCTTTATAAATCAAAATGTTATCTATAAATAAAAATGGCGTCCTTACCGCTAATC
>CAVJLP010000001.1:0-30541 GCA_963650525.1 Firmicutes bacterium CAG:534 | reverse complement strand
CCGCTAATCTTCGCTCTTACGTTAGAAATGCTTTGCATCATATTTTATTGCTAGCAGTGGTGACTATCAAAAAGAAGTAGCTTGAGGCATTAGCGTTTCGTCTTTAACTATTTTTAGTCTTTTGGTGAGCTTTGGATCATAATCATTTACAAGATGGTTCATTTTTATTTATCTCTCAACTTTTTT
This sequence comes from Firmicutes bacterium CAG:534, assembly GCA_963650525.1. GTDB lineage: Bacteria > Pseudomonadota > Gammaproteobacteria > Enterobacterales > Succinivibrionaceae > Succinivibrio. Next base: position 30,355 of record CAVJLP010000001.1, on the reverse strand, counting down.
TTGAAATTTTTTCTTTAAATATCAAATAGGAACTAGATCACATGACTGCTTTAGATTAAGTAGTAAAATGTTAATTTTACTGGGGCGCTCGTGTCCCATCTATAACTTTAATTTCTAAAGGTTGCAGTTTTTAAATGCACCTTAGAAATGGCCCAAGCCTCCTGTTGTGTTTTCATAAAGACCAACAGAATTTCGTACGATGTTAATAATACCAAGATGAGAGATAACCATATGACGGTCACCACAGCTAAGCAAAAATGCGGAGTTTGGCTACTGATGTTTGCTGCGGTGTTATTTCTTTTTGGCTGCGACAGCCATGTAGCGCAAAAGTCTGAGCAATTTGATAAGAAGATAGTAGTGGGTATCGACGCTTACCCTCCTTTTAGCTATATCGATGAGAATGGTGATTCCATAGGCATCGATGCAGATTTGGCCCGCGAGGCTTTTTCGCGTATGGGGTATAAGGCAGAGATCGTGCGCATTAACTGGGAGGAGAAAGATGCTCTCTTAGATAGTGGGAAGATCGATTGTATCTGGAGTTGCTTCTCCATGAATGGCCGTGAAGATAAGTACTTATGGGCAGGACCATATATTCTCTCTCGTCAGGTGGTGGCGGTAAATCCTAGTAGTGACATCTACAGCTTAAAGGATATGGAAGGAAAATCCATCGCTGTGCAATCAACCACTAAGCCTGAAGGGTATTTCATGAATCCTAAGGATGGTAAGGCTCATGTGAAGCAGGTATATAGCTTTTTTGATAGAGATCTGATTTATATCTATCTTGCAAAAGGCTATGTAGATGCCATTGGTGCGCATGAGACCGTGATCGAGCAGTACATGAAAGATTATCACACCAAATTCCGCATCATAGATGATCCCCTCATGGTGGCGCGTGTGGGGGTAGCCTTTTCTTTGAAGGATGAACGAGGGATCGTAGGTGAACTACAAAAGACCATCGATGCTATGAGAAATGATGGTTCCACAGCGGCTATCCTCAAGCACTATGTAAATGAGCCGCAGAAATATCTGGAGGGATTAGGCCATGATCAATAAAATTTTCAAAACGATCAGCCAGGAGAGAACATTAGTTTCTCTGATGTTAATCCTATTTATCTGCCTAATAAGTGCGGTTTATGTTTTTGCTGGCCGTTCCGATCTTGAAAGACTTCATGCGGAGATGAAGGACACCTCGGACTTTGTGACATCAGAGTATATGATGTCACAAAAATTCAATAAGGTTATTGTCATGCAGGATCTTGACCGTGTTGCAGATAAGGTCAAGCATATACAAGGTGATATCCGTACAGGTAAGAGCGTTGATGAAGTTTATCTTAAAAACATAACAGAAACTTTACGTCTTACCGGTGCTCTGGTACTTAATGAAGATGGAGAGGTATTACAGAGATCACCTCATGGCGGGCAGGTGCAACTGCAACTTATAAAGCACCTGCAGAATAAAGTCATATTGGAGGTAGGACAATATCCATTAAAAATTTACGCAGATCGCATTTTCTTAGATGATGGATCTTTAATCGATTTTAGTGCCGGCGGTTTTCCTAACACTAACAAGGTAATAGTAAGCTATTATCACACCTCATCTTCATATGCAGACGGCTTTAACATGGATCTGCAACGTCTGATATCAGGCTTTCATACTCATTTAGACTCACACGTGGTGATCGCAAAAGAAAATAAGATCATTGCTCTCAATGACAAAAACTTCGTCGATGCGGAAGCAAAATACGGTGAAATCATCACTGCAATCAAGACAGCACGCGCCAATAATAAACAGGGCGATGATCCGCTCAGATTTAGTGTAGGAGATGAGAATTATTACGGCTACATGGTCACTGGTAGAAATTTCTACGTTTATCAATTCGTAACAGAAGATCAGGTTTTTGGCTTCCGTCAATCAAGCACTATCTACGCATCATTGTGCGGACTGATACTCATGATCCTCATATTGTGGAGCAGACAGCTAGCCAACATGAAGCACAGCCGTATCGAACAGGCTAAGGAAGCTGAGTATCAGGCCAATTTGCTGGCAAAGGCACATGAGGCGGAAATGGCAAATCTTGCCAAGACTGAATTTCTGCGTCGCATGAGTCATGATATTCGCACTCCAATCAATGGCATACGCGGTATTGTAGAAATTGCCGAGCATTATAGAAACGATCTTAAGAAGCAGAGTGAGTGTCGGCATAAGGTGTGGGAAGCATCAGGCTACCTGCTTGAACTGGTCAATGAAGTACTTGAAATCAGTAAGCTTGAGTCGGGGAAAATTGTACTGGAAAATAAGCCTTTCAATCTGCATCTCATGTTACAAGAGATAAGAGAGGTTATGGAGAAACAGGCGTATGACAGGGATGTCTCTATTGAGTTCACCTATAATTGCAAGAATGACTGTTTTATCGGTAGCCCTCTCTACATAAAGCGAACTTTGATGAATATCATCGGTAATGCCATTATTTACAATAAGAAAGGCGGATCGGTAGTGGTTACAGCCTCTGAGGATGAGATTTCCAAGACGCAAAGTCGTATCAGCCTGATCTGTAAGGACACAGGTATAGGCATGAGCGAAGAGTTCCAAAAAAGTATGTTTGAACCATTCTCTCAGGAAGTCTCCAGTGCTCGCACCTCCTATAGCGGTACTGGATTAGGACTTGCCATTGCTAAAAGAGTAGTGGAGCAGATGAAAGGTGCTATTTTCTGTGAAAGCACCTATGGCGAGGGTACCTCTTTCACCGTAACTTTGCCTCTGACCATCGATCATGCAAGGCATCAGACTGATAGCATTGTTAATGAGGCTTCTATTCAGGGCTGTCGTATTCTGCTTGTTGAGGATAACGATCTCAATATGGAAATTGCCGAGTTCACTATCACTAAGGCTGGTGCTAAGGTAGTGAAGGCCGTAAATGGCAAGGAAGCAGTGGATATTTTCGCAAAATCCAAAGAAGGGGAGTTTGATGCCATTTTGATGGATGTGATGATGCCTGTTATGGATGGTATGCAGGCAACTCGTATCATTCGTAGTATGGACAGGGGAGATGCCAAGACTATTCCTATCATCGCTATGACTGCCAATGCCTTTGCAGAAGATAGGCAAAGCATACTTGAGGCTGGCATGAATGAGCATATTACCAAGCCTCTTGATTCAAAGCTTGTCATAGCCACGGTGGCAGATTTTGTAAATAAAAAGAAACAGGTGCGATGACAGAGAGTTTAGTCTGGAAACTCACGGTATGAAGCTAGAAGCTTTGGTCCTGAATGTTTTCTTGTAGGTAAATGTATATAACAGATTGAGGATTCTTGAGAGTTTTCCTTTGCAAACGGGCATGTAAGCATTAATAGACTGGGGACGAAATTTTTAGGAAAAAAAATTTCTGATTTCTCTTGTTATAGGAAAAGATTTAAGTTAGCATATGCTAACAGTGAGTTGACTGATACGGATGTTTCTCCTGACTTTTTCCGGACAGCAAGCAAACTTCTCACTTTTTGCATGTGTTTTTGTGTGGTATAGCCACTGCAGGCGGTGTTCTCAAGGATGCCGCCTTTTCTTTTTTGTAAACAAAAAACCCCGCAAAAGCGGGGTTCTTTTGAATTCTAACTTTTAATTAGGCCATAGCCTTGATTAAAGCAGAAAGTTTGCTCTTTGCACGAGCAGCCTTATTCTTGTGGATAAGACCCTTGCCGGCAGAACGGTCGAGAATAGACTCAGCCTTAACGAAAGCAGCCTTTGCAGCTTCCTTGTCACCGGTTGCAACGATCTTAGCAACATTCTTAACTAAAGTGCGCATCTTGGAACGTGCAGCGACATTGTGCTGACGAGCCTTCTCGGCGATAACTACGCGCTTCTTTGCAGACTTAATATTAGGCACAGATAGCTCCTGATAAATTACTCAAACTGCCACATTCCATTTTTACGGTGGCACTGAACGCAGTATTTTACCTAAAAAGTGTCTTTATTTAAAGTAAAAAATCGCTCTTTGTTTAAGTTAAGACTTGTTTATGTAGATAGCTGCTCTATTAACTCTGATATTTCAAGGCTCTTAACAAGTCAAAAGTTGTGAGAATAAGCACATTTATCAAGTATAATACCAGTTTGCGTATGCCCTAAGTGGGGTGTTTTCACAATTGTAGTTTTAACGGCGTATACCCGATGCAACTAATTCGTTCATGGTCAGATCACAAGGTACAAGGTAAAGGATTGGTACTTGCGATCGGAAATTTTGACGGGATGCATCTTGGTCATCAGGCTGTGATACAAAGGTTGATTGATAAGGCTCATGCATTAGGTCTTGAATCAGCGGTGATGACTTTTGAGCCTCATCCACGTCAATTTTTTCGAAAGGATGAACGTCTGCCTAGGCTATCGACCTTTCGGGATAAATTTGAGTCCTTTGAAAAAGCCGGCATTGACAAGCTTATCTGTATACATTTTTGCAAGCATTTTGCAGATTTGACTCCGCAAGAGTTTGTACATGAATTGCTTGTCAAAAAACTTCATGTAAAGCATGTGATAGTGGGTTCGCTTTTTTTCTTTGGCAAAGGCGGAGCCGGAGATTTTAATTGCCTTCAGACGTTATGTCTTAAAAAGCATGTTACCGCTGAGGCAATAGATGCTGTAAGTCTTGATAATGAGCGTATTTCAAGTACATTGATCCGCTCTTATCTTGCCAAGGGTGATTGTGAAAACGCCGCACGTTATCTCGGGCGTCCGTATTCGATAACAGGTAGAGTTGCCCATGGTAATACCATAGGTCGAACTTTAGGTTATCCTACGGCAAATATTGAATTGCACGGAATGCTTCCGCCGTTGCGAGGTGTGTATGCAGTTAGGGTACATACTTCATATGGTGATTTTGATGGTATGTGTAATGCAGGAGAACGTCCTAGCATACGTGAAGTGCATAAGCGTTTTTTGCTTGAGGCACATTTATTCAATTTCAATGCTGATATTTATTCAGAGTTGATAAAGATCAGTTTCATCTCCAAGATCCGCGATGAGACTGTATTTTCGGATCTTGATGAACTTAAAAAGAGACTCAAGCTTGATCGACAAGCGGCACTTGAGGCTCTAAAAAAGTTTGATAATTAATAGATTTAGACTTAATTTACGAAAGGTCAGACAATGGCAGATTATAAAAACACTTTGAATCTTCCGAATACTGCTTTCCCTATGCGTGGCAATCTTGCCAAGCGTGAGCCTGGAATGCTTGAGGATTGGGAAAAACGCGGACTTTATAAGAAAATCCGTGAAGCTCGTAGCGGCTGCAATACCTTTATTTTGCACGACGGCCCTCCTTATGCTAACGGCAATATTCACATCGGCCATTCTATTAATAAGGTTTTAAAGGACATCATTATCAAGTCCAAAACTTTGTCTGGTTTTGATTCTCCTTATATTCCCGGCTGGGATTGCCACGGTCTGCCTATTGAGGTTAAGGTCGAGAGCATGGTAGGTAAGCCTGGTGTAAAGGTTACCGCCGCTCAATTTCGCGAAGAGTGCCGTAAATATGCTAAGAGTCAGGTTGAAACCCAGAGAGCAGCCTTCAAGCGTTTGGGCGTTTTAGGCGATTGGGATCATCCTTATCTCACCATGGATTTTAAGACTGAGGCTGCCACTATTCGTGAATTAGGTTCAGTTATTAAAAACGGTCACTTCGTGCGCGGTCTAAAGCCTGTTTACTGGTGCATGGACTGTCAGTCAGCTTTGGCCGAGGCTGAGGTTGAATATAAGGATGTAACCTCAGATTCTATCTTTGTTCGCTTTGCCGCAGTTGATGAGACTAAGATCCTAGATATCTTCGGGGCAAAGGATTTAGGAGAAGGTCCTGTATCCTGCGTAATTTGGACCACCACCCCTTGGACCTTACCTGCAAACCGTGCAATTTGTGTAAACGAGGCCTTGAAGTACTCTTTAGTTGAGGCTAAGACCGAAAAGGGATCTGAGCGCTTTATCATGGCCACCGAGCTTGTCGATGGTGTCATGAAGACGGCAGAGATCACCGACTATAAGTTCTTAGGTGACAGCGTATCAGGCAAGGCACTGGAGCTTCAGCGCTTTAAGCATCCTTTCCTAAACATCGATGTTCCTGTGATTTTAGGTGCTCATGTAACACTAGAGGCTGGTACTGGTTGCGTTCATACTGCAGGCGGTCACGGCTTAGACGACTATAACGTTTCTGTAAAATACGGTCTTGAGATCTATAACCCGGTTAAGCCTGATGGTTGCTTCCGTGATGATGTTGAATACTTTGCAGGTATGAACGTTCTTAAGGCTAATCCTGAGGTTATCAAGGTATTAGTTGATAAGGGTGTACTGTTAAAGGCTGTAAAGATCACTCACTCCTATCCTCACTGCTGGCGTCATAAGACCCCGGTTATTTTCCGTGCAACCGAGCAGTGGTTCATTTCCATGGATGGTCACGGTCTACGTGCTAACGCGTTAGATGAGATTAAGAAAGTGCGCTGGATCCCTGCATGGGGACAAAACCGCATCGAGGCAATGGTCAAGCAACGTACTGACTGGTGTATTTCCCGTCAGCGTACTTGGGGTATGCCTTGTGCAGTACTCATCAATAATGAGACAGGTGAGATCCATCCTAATACTCCTGAAATCATCGAAAAGGTTGCCAAGGCTGTTGAGGAGAAGGGAATTCAGGCTTGGTGGGATCTGAGCGTCGAGGATTTGATTGGTAAGGAGGAGGCTCCTCTTTATCATAAAGATCCTAATACTTTGGACGTATGGTTTGATTCCGGCTCAACCTGGTTTACCGTTGTAGGTCAGCGCCCTGAGTTTGCAGGTCACGACATCGATATGTATCTTGAAGGATCCGATCAGCATCGCGGTTGGTTTATGTCCTCCTTGATGCTCTCTTGTGCATCCCGTGGCAAGGCTCCTTACAAGCAGGTTCTAACTCACGGCTTTACCGTCGACGGTCAGGGACGTAAGATGTCTAAGTCCTTAGGTAATGTTATTGCCCCTGCCGAGGTTATCGATGAGCTAGGTGCCGATGTCTTAAGACTATGGATCGCCAACAACGACTACACTGGTGATATGGCCGTATCTAAGGAAATCTTTAAGCATACCTCTGATGCCTACCGCCGTGTGCGTAATACTGTCCGCTTCCTGCTTGCAAACATCAATGGCTTTGATCCTAATAAGGATGCTGTACCATTTGATAAGATGCTTGAGCTTGATAAGTGGGCCGTATCCTGTGCAGCCAAGACTCAGAAGACCATCCTTAAGGCCTATGATGACTATGATTTCCATGCTGTAGTGCAGACCCTGATGAACTTTTGCTCCATTCAGATGGGCTCCTTCTATTTAGATATCATCAAGGACAGACAGTACACTGCCAAGGCTGATGGTCTGGCCCGTCGTTCCTGCCAGAGTGCTCTCTATTTGATTGTTGAGGCATTACTGCGCTGGATGGCTCCTATTCTTTCCTTCACCGCTCAGGAGGCTTGGGAGACTATGCCTGGTAGCCGTGAGGAGTTTGTTTTCACTGCTAAGTGGTTTGATGGCTTATCTGAGCTTGATGAGAACTCTAAGTTCAACTCTGCCTACTGGGATAGGATCTTAACATTCCGTGGCGAGGCAAACCGTGCGGTTGAAACTGCCCGTAATGCTGGCGTAATTGGTGGTTCTCTTGAGGCTGAGCTTTCTATCTATGCCAAGGATGAGCTAAAAGCTGATCTTGAGCAACTTCAGGATGAATTGAAGTTCGTGCTCATTACCTCCAAGGCTGATCTGGTAGATGGCGATGCTCCTGCTGATGCCTTCGTATCAGAAAGTCTCAAGTGTGCCTTCACTGTAAAGAAGTCTCAGGCTCATAAGTGCGAGCGTTGCTGGCATTATGAGGAAGACGTTGACAGCGATCACGACCATCCTGGTCTTTGCCACCGCTGCGTAGAGAATATTGAGACTGAAGGTGGTGAGGAGCGTCACTTCGCCTAAAGCTTATGGCCTTTATAAAAAAAGACAACGGACTGAGGTTCCTATTTATAAGCCTCCTCATTGTCGTGCTCGACCAGTACACCAAATATTTGGTGGTCGAGCATATCCCCGCTTATACAAGCGGGGTGGCCGTAACCTCTTTCTTTAGCCTGGTGCATGTCTATAACGAGGGAGCTGCCTTCAGCTTCCTTGCTGGCATGGGTGGTTGGCAACGCTATTTATTTATGGGCATTGCCATGATCATCTCTCTTTGTCTGGTAATTGCTTTACTCAGAACCTCCCGCACCAAGCCTTGGACCTGTCTTGGCATAGCCTTGGTTCTAGGCGGTGCTGTCGGCAATCTCCTAGATAGAATGTTTTTAGGCCATGTAGTCGACTTTTTGATGTTCTACATCAAGGGAGAAGATTTTTTCTGGTCTTATCCATCCTTTAATGTTGCAGACATCGGTGTTTGCTGTGGTGCTGCGATACTGGTCATCATTGGCCTTTTTGCTAAGGATGATAAGTCTAAGGAGCATAAGGCATGAGCTTTAGGATCTTACTTGCCCGTGAACGTGGCATGTGTGCTGGTGTCGAGCGCGCAATTTTAGTGGTTGAAAAGGCTCTTGAACGCTATGGCGCAGGAAAGGTATGGGTTCTGCACGAGGTGGTACATAACCGCCATGTGGTAGATGATCTGCGTAAAGCTGGGGCAACCTTTGTGGATTCCTTAGATGAGGTACCTGCAGGGGCTGTGCTCATTTTTTCTGCTCATGGAGTTTCCATTGCTATTGAGAATGATGCCAAGCAGCGTGGCTTTACTGTCATTGATGCAACCTGTCCTGTAGTAGCCGGTATTCATCGTAAGATGAATCGTGCCGGATGCTATGGTCAGGATGCTGTCGTGATCGGTCATCATGGTCATCAGGAGGTTATTGGTACCATAGGTCAGTATGAAGGTCCATCTACTAAGGTGCATGTAATTTTGACACCTGAGGATGTGGATAAGCTTCAGATTGACGGTAATAATGCAATTTTTGCAACTCAAACCACCTTATCAATTGATGAAACAGCTAAAACCGTGGCAGCCTTGAGGGCTAAATACCCAGGGATTTCCGGACCGCGTAAGGATGATACCTGTAATGCAACACAGCTTCGTCAGAATGCGGTGCGTGATCTAGCAAAGCTTTCAGACGCTGTAATTATTGCAGGCTCTCAGAATTCTTCCAATTCAAACCGTCTACGTGAGGAGGCTGAGCGCGCAGGTACTCCTGCTTTCTTGATTGACGATGCTTTGGGTATTGATCCTCAATGGCTTCAAAATGTTAATGTGATCGGTGTAAGTGCAGGTGCAAGTGCGCCAGATTATGTTATCCGCGATATCGTTGATTATCTGCTAGCTCACGGCGGTACTAGCTTAGAAGAGGTAGGAGAGGCTGGGGTTACCCGTCATTTCCCGCTGCCTAGAACATTACAAAATTAGGCTGTACATCAAGTTAAGATTAGCTCTTAGCCAGAGGTTAGGGGCTATTTTTATTTATAAGGAGTATATACAAATGATTACCTACAGACAGGCAACATTGGATGATGTTACTTTGCTTGCAGCACTTGAGGCACGTTGCTTTCCCCCAGCAGAAGGCGCTTCCCTAGAGAGGATCCGTGACAGAGTTGCAAAGTATGCCGATCGTTTCCTTATTATGTTGCAGGATGAAAAGATTGTGGGCATGGTTAACGGTCTGTGTACTGATGAAAAAGATCTCACCGATGAGATGTATGAGGATGTGAATATGCATAAGGACTCAGGACTTTGGCAGATGATCTTCAGTGTATGTATCGATCCCTCTCTTCAGGGGCAGGGAATGGGACTTGTTATTGTTAAGAAATATATTGAAGAGATCAGCAAGCATCCATCTTGCAAGGGCATAGTTTTGACCTGCAAAGAGCATCTGCTTCATTTCTATTCCAAAAACGGCTTTGTTGATGAGGGTGTCAGTGCCTCAGAGCACGGTGGTGTGGTCTGGCATCAGATGCGACTTACCTTTTAACAGGTGATAAAAAAAGAGGGGAAACTTATCAGCTTACCCTCTTATAGCCTTCTGAATTATTTAAATATTGCTCTTGTCAGGGGTTACCCAGGCAGGATTTTTCTTCTCGTAGGCTGCAATTTCATCTTCATGTTTTAGGGTAAGTGAGATGGCATCTAAGCCTTCAAGCAGGCAGTGACGTCTAAATTCATCTAAGCTGAAGGTAAAGTGCAGATCAGCACAGTCCACAGTCATATCTACCAAGGAGATCTTAATCTTGGTACCAGGAGCTTTCTCTAGCACCTTGAAGATCTGATCTACTTCATCCTCCGCAAGACGTAAGGGTAATAAGCCGTTGCCTAGGGAATTGTTATTGAAGATTGATGCAAAGCTTGGTGCAATCACAGCGCGGAAGCCATAGTCCATCAAAGCCCATGGAGCATGTTCGCGTGAGGAGCCGTTACCAAAATTATCACGGGCAACCAAAATAGTGGCTCCCTGATATTCAGGCTTGTTCAGATTAAACTCAGGGTTTGGCTGAGTCTCAGCATCATCTAAATATCTCCAGTCGTGGAAGAGGTGTTTGCCAAAGCCCTTGCGACTTACAGCCAGCAAAAACTGCTTGGGGATGATCTGATCAGTGTCAATGTTGGCGGAGTCAAGAGGAACTGCTACGCCTTCATATACGGTGAACTTTTCCATTTTGCTCTCCTTAATCTAAAAACTCGCGTACATCGGCTAAGCATCCCTTGACTGCACAGGCAGCAGCGGATGCTGGGCTCATAAGGTGAGTACGTGATCCCTTGCCCTGACGGCCTACGAAGTTACGGTTGGAGGTTGATGCAACACGCATTCCTGCAGGAGCACGATCATCATTCATAGCAAGACACATTGAACAGCCCGGTAATCTCCACTCAAAGCCGGCATCTAAGAAGATCTTATCGAGCCCCTCACGTTCTGCCTGAGCTTTAACCCACTGGGTGCCAGGAACAGCAATTGCAAGCTTGATATTAGATGCAATATGACGGCCCTTTAAGATCTCAGCTGCTGCACGGAAGTCCTCGATTCGACCATTGGTGCAGGAGCCGATGAAGACATAATCTACAGGATAACCTGCAATCTTCGTGTGAGGCTTAACATCGATATAGGCTACGGCATCGGCACATGATTTTGCTACGATAGGATCGCTGTAATCCTCAGGTGCGGGGACTACGTCAGTAATTGCGCATTCCTGGCCTGGGTTAGTACCCCAAGTGAGCTGAGGCTCAATCTTGGAGGCATCAAGCTCTACTACCTTATCAAAGACAGCATCATCATCGGATTTTAAGGTTTTCCAATATTCAACAGCCTTATCGAATTCATCTCCCTTAGGAGCCATGAGACGTCCCTTGATATATTCAAAGGTAGTCTCATCAGGGGCGATCATGCCAACGGTTGCACCAAACTCAATTGCCATGTTAGATAGAGTCATACGACCATCCATAGACAATGCACGTACAGCCTCACCTGCAAATTCAACAGCATAGCCGGTACCACCTGCAGTGGTAAGTTTACCGATGATAGCTAGGATCAAGTCCTTTGCAGAGCAACCCTTTTGCAGAAGTCCCTTGCACTCGATCTTCATGGTCTTGTACTTAGCCTGTTTTAAGGTCTGAGTTGCCATGACATGCTCAACCTCTGAGGTACCAATACCAAAGGCTAGCGCACCAAATGCACCGTGGGTTGCAGTGTGAGAGTCACCGCATACTAAGGTAGTACCAGGCAAAGTGAAGCCAACCTGAGGTCCTACAATGTGCACAATACCCTGATTGGGGTGATTTAAGCCAAACAAGGTAACATCAAATTTCTTGGTGTTATTGATAAGGGCACGGATCTGAGTCTGAGCCATCTCAGAGCAGGCCTCAATGGTCTGCTCGCGAGTTGAAATATCATGATCCATTGTTGCAAGTGTAAGCTCGGGATGACGGAGCCTACGACCGGCCTGCTCAAGGCCTGCAAAGGCCTGAGGAGAGGTTACCTCGTGACACAAATGTCTATCGATAAAGAGAGTAGGCAGCTCGCCTTCCTGTTGGAAGACGACATGGCTGTCGTAAACCTTCTCATAAAGAGTTTTACCCATTTTTATAATTATCCTGACTTTTAATAATAATTAAGCTTCAGCAACAGCTTTGGCGATTAAATCACCCATTTCTGAGGTGGATAAAGGAGCACGAGGAGATGCACCTGATTCCATGAGATCGGAGGTGAGATTGCCTTCAGCAAGTACCTTTGATACAGCATCCTCAATAGCCTTGGCTGCATCATTCTCCTTTAGGGAATAACGAAGCATGAGGGCTGCTGACAGGATCTGAGCAATAGGGTTAGCAATACCCTTGCCAGCAATATCAGGAGCACTACCGCCTGCAGGCTCATACAATCCAAAGCCACCTTCACCTAGAGATGCAGAAGGAAGCATGCCCATGGAGCCGGTGATCATGGCACATTCATCAGAGAGAATGTCACCGAACATATTTGAGCAGAGGAGAACATCAAACTGAGATGGAGCCTTCACTAGCTGCATGGTAGCGTTATCAATGTAGATATGATTGAGCTCAACTTCAGGATAGTCCTTTGCTACCTCAGTTACTACCTCACGCCAGAGAATGGAGCTCTGCAATACGTTGGATTTATCAACTGAGGTTACCTTTTTGCCACGAAGCATAGCTGCTTCAAAGGCAATCTTGGCAATACGCTCAATCTCATAACGATGATAAATTTCGGTATCGTAGGCCTTCTCCTCAGGACCAGTGCCTTCACGGCCCTTAGGCTGACCAAAGTATATACCCCCGGTTAATTCACGTACGCAGAGCATATCAAAGCCACGCATAGCAATGTCTGCACGAAGCGGAGATAAGGAGCCTAAGCCCTGATAGATCTTTGCTGGACGGAAATTGCAGTAAAGTCCGAAGTGCTTACGCAAAGGCAATAAAGCACCGCGCTCTGGGCGCTCTGCAGGTGGCAGATGATCCCACTTAGGACCACCAACTGAGCCAAATAAAATGGCGTCAGAGGCTTCGCAGGCTTTTAAGGTATCCTCAGGCAAAGGGGTACCGCATGCATCAATAGCACAACCGCCGGCAAGCTTTTCGTTGAAATTTAATTCAAAATCAAATTTCTTTGAGACAGCATTTAATACTTTTTTGGCCTCTGCCATAACCTCGGGGCCGATGCCGTCACCTGCCAAAACTGCGATATTGTAGGATTTCATTTTTACTCCTGATTTTAATTCTTGCCTAATTCTTGTTCTTTTTCCTGCTCAATCATCTGAGCACGGTAAATACTGTTGGATGCACTAATAAGTGAGAGTGCAGAGGCCTCAATCACGTCTGTAGAAATGCCTACACCATAGTAATGACGGCCTTCAAAAATTACATCGACATTTACCTGACCTTGAGCATTCATACCAGAGCCTTTTGCAGTGATCTGGAAGCTTTCAAGCTTCAATTTAATGCCGGTCAAACGGTTAATGCAGTTAAATACCGCATCAACAGGTCCATTACCAGTACCAGATTCAGTACGGGTACGTTTGCCAATGCGCAATCTTACTGAAGCAGTAGGAATAATGTTGCTTCCACCAGACATCACGGAAAGATTGTCGAGCTTAAACTGGGATTCTTCTTCCTCATCTTGGGAGAAGAACATTAAGGCCTCAAGATCATAGTCAAAGACCTGACCTTTCTTGTCAGCAAGCTTTAAGAAGCGCTGATAGATTTCATCGAGGTTATAGGTGCCTTCTTTATATCCAAGCTTTTCTAATACGGACTTAATCATATGACGGCCAGAACGAGCGGTCATATGCATGTTATTTTCCTTAAAGCCTACACTCTCGGGGGTTAAGATTTCATAGGTCTGCTTGTTCTTTAAGACGCCATCTTGATGAATACCTGAGGAGTGAGCAAAGGCATTAGAACCAACTACAGCTTTGTGAGATGGAACAGGCTCGTTGGTAACGGATGCAACCATTTGAGATGCGCGGGCAATGTTTTCACAGCGAATGTTGGTGTAGACGCCATTCATATACTTCTCACGAAGCTTCATGGACATTACAACTTCCTCTAGGGAGCAGTTACCGGCTCTTTCACCAAGACCGTTCATGCATACTTCAATCTGGCGGGCACCTTCCTGTACTGCTGTTAGGGAGTTTGCAGTTGCCATGCCGAGATCGTTGTGGCAGTGAACACTGATGCGTGCCTTATCTATATTAGGTACGCGATTAAACAGGGTCTTAATAATGCCACCAAATTCGTAGGGAAGTGTGTAGCCTACGGTATCAGGGATGTTGACTGTGGTGGCACCTGCATTGATGGCTGTTTCGACAATGCGGCAGAGATTATCTATAGGGGTACGTCCGGCATCTTCGCAGGAGAATTCAACATCATCGGTGTATTTTCTTGCATAGCGAATATGGTGATCTGCCATTGCTATTACATCATCAAAGCTACGATGTAATTTATCCTTCACATGGATCTCTGAGGTAGCAACGAAGGTATGAATACGGAAATGATCAAGACCATGTAAAGCTTCATTGACCGCATCGATATCCTTTTCAACGGTACGGCTTAAGCCGCAGCATATGGCATTTTTCAAGGCATGACCAATATCATGCACAGACTTTAAATCCCCAGGTGATGAAATAGGGAAACCTGCTTCGATAACATCAACTCCAAGTTCATCAAGCATCATTGCCAGATGTAATTTCTGTACTGGAGTTAAGGAACGCATTAAGGCCTGTTCGCCGTCACGCAGTGTAGTATCAAATATATATACGTGGTTCTTATCGTTTGCCATATAAAGCCTTTGCAAAAACCTGAAAAAATGAAACCTAAAAAATAGGCGATGGCATTATCATAGAACACCTTTTTTGCAATGCAAGCACTTTTTACAAAAATGAATTCTATAAAAAATTAACATATTGAAACTTAAAATAATTATTTTTCAAAGAAGGAAAAAATTTCAATAAAAATGTATGGTTTCTTTTTTGCAAAAAAGATGTTTTTTGTAGAAAAATAATGAAGGTAATCTCTTTGCAAAAAGTGATGCTTTTGTAAAAATTATTAAGATAATTGCCGTATTTTTAGGTTGCATACAGCCTATATGCTACATACCGACGATCTTAAGGTACAAGATGAGATTGTGTACCTTCCTGTGTATATGACTCCATTGTTATAATCAATGGCGCGCTTAATAATAAAGGCCACCGAGGTGACCTTTATCTTAATTGATGACTAAAGCTTTTGCAGAAGCTTTTCTTGTACTATATCAAATCCGCCAATACTCTTTTGGCTAGGTATAAAGCTTAAGCGGTTGGTAAAGCCTTCGGGAATATCCTCCTCATGATGTGAGACAAACAAAACTGAGGTTTGTCCATGAGTCATTACATAGGTAATGAAAGCCTTGACCTGTGCTCTGGCAAAGCCATCTAATCCCTGCAAGGGTTCATCGAGAATTAAAAGTGGTGGTGTTTTAACCAAAGCACGGATGATCAATAGCATGCGCTGCTGACCAAAGGATAGAGATCTAAAGGAGACATGCTCCTTGTCTGCAAGTCCTGCAACCTTAAGCCATGCGCGGGCTGCCTGAAGCTCCTCATCACCCGGATGAGCATAAAGACCTATTGAGTCGTAAAATCCTGAGAGAATGACGTTGATAGCAGGAGATGAGACTCGATAGTCCAGATGTAGAGCCCCGGAAACGGCGCCGTAGTATTTTTTAATGTCCCAAATACTCTCTCCACTGCCACGTTTCATACCAAAAACAGTTACATCGTTGGTATATACCAAGGGGTTATCTCCAGTTATTAGAGATAAAAGAGTTGATTTACCAGCACCATTTGGTCCACATATGTGCCAATGCTCGCCTCTATTTACTGTGAAGCTGAATTTATCAAAAATCACACGCTGATATTCAATGTGAATATTTTTAAGCTGAACGATAGGACCTTCAGGGATCTGCTTAAGTGCAAATTTTGCAGGAGTTTTAGGAGGATTTACATCCGGCATATCGGCATAGCCTAAAAGCACTTTGGCATCAGGATCTTGTTCAATTTCTTCGCGAGTTGAGAGTTTGGTGATGGCACAATCCTGAATGATACCCATCTTAGTTAAGCTGTCCGGGATCTCACTTGGACGATTGACGATGAGCACGGTAGGAGTTTCGTACTTTTCATGCATTTCATTGATAAGGTGCAATAGATTCTTGCGGGTAGCAACATCAAGAGCATCAAATGGTGTATCAAGTACCAAGAGATTTGGGCGTGAACATAATGCCTGAGCAAGCAGTGCCTTGCGTCCTTCACCACCTGATAACTGACGTAATGGTTTATCTAGCAGTAGGCCAAGGTTCATGGCTTCGATGACTTCATCAACAATCTCTGGGTTTGCATTTTCAAGCAGATCGCGGATGGTAATACCGATCTCTTCTTTTTCAGTGGTGGAATCTGAATTACGCATATTGTAGTCATCTTCAAAAAGTTTCATTTGCTTTTCAAAGGACACAAGGACTGGATGATAATTTTCAGGAGCTGTGCCTGAAACAAGCTCTAGCTCACCTTCAAATGCACGTGCAATTGATGTTTTGCCAGAGCCATTGCCACCAATGAGAACGATCAGATCATGTGGTGCAATGGTGATTGAACCTAAGCGAGCGTCAAGCTCTTCACCATTTGATTTTTTTATTATGCGAAAGACAGCGTCTTCCCATGAAATAGTACGGCTAGTCATAGTGTGTCTTACATTTATATTAGTTGTGCGTAACTAACGCATGATTTAAATTCTAGAGTGCTGTGATTTTACTCGTTTGCATGGTCTATAGCTGACATACGAGCCTCTTGGGGGCGCGATCTAGCAAAGGGATAGAGATTAAAGTTGCTGATATTTGCAAAAAAAACGGATCGTATCAGCGATCCGTTTATGTAGGTGTTAGCTATGCAAATGCTAGCTTAGAGATTTTTCATTTCCTCAATTTGAGCTTTGATCTTCTCAAGCTGAGTCTTGTTAATCTCAAGCTGAGCTTTAGCACCGTCGATGATCTTCTGGGGAGCCTTAGAAATAAAGGCTTCACTCTTAAGACGAGCCTCAGAGGATGCTATGACGGTTTCAAGCTTCTTAGCCATGCCAGTTAGACGCTTAATTTCAGCATCCTTGTTCACTAAATCCTTCATGGGGATTAAGACTTCGGCTGTGCGGATAGGCTTTGCAGAGCATGGAGGAACATTATCACCGGCTTTAATGAATTGAACCTTATCAATATTGGCAAGGTTTGCAAGATAGGCGTAATACTTTTCAGTATAGCCTTCTTCCTCATTAGAGGCACCACGGAGCATAGGTGAGAGCTTAACAGAAGGAGCAACCTTCATTTCTGCACGCAGGTTACGTACAGTTGCTGCAAAGTCCTTAAGCCAGGAAACAGCAGCTTCAGCTTCAGCATCGTTTGCGTAGTCATTGCCATCAGGGAAGGCTGCAGCCATGACAGTCTCGGTATGCATACGACCGAGCATCGGGGCGGTAATCTTCCAAATAACTTCAGTGATAAATGGCATGACAGGGTGGGCTAGTCGCATGGTGGTTTCAAGCACGTCCACAAGATTCCATGCAGTGGCATCCTTTTGAGCCTGAGTAAATTCCTCACCGCGGAAGATTGACTTAGTAAACTCAAGGTACCAGTCGCAAAATTCGTTCCAGATGAATTCATAGAGCTTGGATGCAACATTATCAAAGCGATAGGAATCGATAGCCTCGGTGACCTCAGTAATAGTGGTCTTAAGCTTTGATCTGATGTAGCGATCGGCAAGTGATAGATCCTTAAAGTCAGGCTTGACTAAGGCTTTTTCACCAACGTTCATCAATGCAAAGCGGGAGGCGTTCCAGATCTTGTTGCAGAAGTTACGGTAGCCATCAAGACGCTTCATATCCCAGTTAATGTCACGACCATTTGAGGCTAGGGCACATAGGGTAAAGCGTAGGGCATCGGTGCCGTGAGGTGCAATGCCATCAGGGAACTGTTTGGCAGTACGTTTGGCAATTTTCTCAGCAATCTGAGGTTGCATCATGTTGGCAGTACGCTTGGCAATTAAGCCATCGATGCCAATACCGTCGATCATGTCCAAAGGATCGATTACGTTACCCTTAGACTTAGACATCTTCTTACCCTCTTCGTCACGGATAAGGCCTGTGACATAGACGGTCTTGAACGGTACCTGAGGATTACCATCTTTATCTTTCATAAAGTGCATGGTCATCATGATCATACGGGCAACCCAGAAGAAGATGATGTCAAAGCCGGTAACTAGGACAGATGTAGGATGGAAGGATTCTAGCTCTACGGTCTTATCAGGCCAGCCTAAAGTAGAGAAGGTCCAAAGGGCAGATGAGAACCAAGTATCCAATACATCAGGATCGCGCTCTAATTTGACGTCAGATGAGAGATTATATTTGGAGCGGACCTCGTCCTCGTTGCGGGCAACATAGACCTTGCCCTGCTCGTCGTACCATGCAGGAATACGATGTCCCCACCAAAGCTGACGGGAAATACACCAATCTTGCAGATCGTTCATCCAGCTAAAATACATATTCTCGTACTGCTTGGGAACGAACTTGATACGACCGTCTTTTACGGCTTCAACTGCAGGCTTGCCTAAAACAGAGGCTTTTACATACCACTGATCTGTAAGCATAGGCTCGATAGGCACGCCACCACGATCACCAAAAGGCTGAGAGAGGGCATGATCTTCGATATGATCAAGTAAGCCTAGAGTCTTTAAATCCTCAACCATCTTGTCACGGGCTTCAAATCTGTCCATGCCACGATAGGCCTCAGGAATAGGAGCCTCATAATCAGTAATAGCAACACCATCTGAGTTGAAGATTTCGGCAGTATCACGGATATGGGCATCTTCAGTGAGGATGTTTACCATAGGAAGCTTATTACGCTTGCCTACAGCATAGTCGTTAAAGTCATGAGCCGGGGTGATCTTCACACAGCCAGTACCGGTGGTCATATCAGCATGAATATCAGCAATGATCTTGACACGACGGTTTACAAGAGGCAGTAATAAATCTTTACCTACTACTGACTTAAAGCGCGGATCTGATGGGTTAACAGCAACTGCGGTATCACCAAGTAAGGTCTCAGGACGAGTGGTTGCAACCATTAAGAAGTCCTTGCCCTCGTCGGTCTTAACACCATCTGCCAGAGGATATTTGATGTACCACATGAAGCCTTGAACGTCCTTGTTCTCAACTTCAAGATCTGAAATTGCGGTACGAAGCTTAGGATCCCAGTTAACCAGACGTTTGCCACGATAAATAAGATCTTCGTCATACAGGCGTACGAAAACCTCTAAAACGGCACGGGATAATCCCTCGTCCATGGTGAAGCGTTCGCGGGTCCAGTCAACAGAATCTCCAAGACGTCTCATCTGGCGGGTGATATTGCCACCTGATTCACCCTTCCATTTCCAGACACGCTCGATGAACTTTTCACGACCTAGATCATGACGGGTAAGTTGCTCTTCCTTTGCAAGCTTACGCTCAACTACCATCTGAGTTGCAATACCTGCGTGGTCGGTACCACATTGCCACAAAGTATTGTCCCCCTTCATGCGGTGATAACGGATAAGGGTATCCATGATGGTCTGCTGGAAGGCATGACCCATGTGTAAGGATCCGGTCACATTTGGAGGAGGAAGGGCAATTGAATATGAAGGCTTGGAAGTATCTCCTGAGGGCTTAAAGCAGCCATCTTGCTCCCATTTTTGATAGATCTCGGATTCAAAATTTTCCGGTTGGTAGGTTTTATCCATTTCCATGAAATTAAGGCCTTTTTTCTCTGATGCGGCCTTTTTGGCCGCAAAAATGCGATATTGCTCTAATTTTAACATATACAGGCGCGGTATCTTTGTATATTGCCTAAGTGTTTTACGGTGTAAGTAAGGGAATTTTGACGAATATGCATCAATACCAGAACATCAATTGAAATGGTTCTGTCATTGCGCCTTGTTGATGCGATTTGGGCATAAGCGATAATTTTTAGGATTGAAATCTAGTAAAATCAAAGAATAAGCAGATAAGTATAGCGTCTTAACTTTGTTTTACTTTTAAAGTGTCGAGGATAGTCCATGCAGTTTTATTTCAATCAATATCTTACGGCTAGAACAGCAGTATTTGCAGATGATCTGAAAGTAGCTAAAGATGTTGGCTTTGATGGAGTTGAATTGTTCTTTGATACCTGTGCTAAGGCACTATCCTCAGGTGCAGGGCTTTTGCCCTATGCAAATTTGGTAAAGGATCTAGGCTTTGAGACAGCAGGTGTGGGATCAATACTGTTAGCACCTGAGGGAACTGGCTCTGAGGAGTCTTTGTGGCTCGTTTATGATCAGTTAACCTTACTAGGTGAGCTTTTCAAACGTTTTTATGTTCCGCTTTGTGCAGTTGATCCGTATGTATGCTCAAATGATGATGAGCTAAACCTTCATCCAGTAGCTGCCACCAAGGAATATTTTGAGAAGACTTTGTCAGGCTTTACCCGTGATTTTACCTATATTCGCTTTGGGCTGTGTCCAGACAACGATCCTCTAAGTCTTGTCAATACCGTAGCTGGTGCCTATGACATTATTTATGAATGTGCTAATGCTAAGCTGTCCTTGATTTTAGATGCTGGACGTCTTGATGAAAATTCTCTTGGAGATATAAGTAAATTACCATCAAGAGCTGTTTCTCTTATCCGCTTGGGAGCTGATATTGATTTTAATAAGGAATTTTTAAAAGCGATCGCCAAAACCGGATTTGATGGAGGCTGCTCTATTTCTCAAACCCTGATGGGGACTGGAGATAACGCTGAAACCATCAAGGAAGGCTATGATTTATTGAAATCCTCATTTGAACTGTTGTAATTAAGGTTGGCACATTAAGGATAAATGCATGCTAAAGAAGCATTGGAAACTGATCCTTGAAGTCATGGGGCTTATTTTAATCGTCTTAATTGGCGGTGTGCTGTATTACGCCCGTGAAGCGCGTCTTTTGGATACAGAGCTAGTTGATGCCCTAAAAAAGCCCTATAAGGTTGAGGCCGGCATGAATGCGCGCGTGATCGCTCATGAGCTTACCCAAGGTAAGCATATGGATGAAATCATTCGTATCTGGATATATAGACATCCTGAGCTACAGGCTGTGCAGAAGGGAATGTATACCGTTGATGGCAAGAAAACCCTAAAAGAGCTGTTAACGGATATGGTGCAGGGTAATGTGGCTCAGGTTCAGTATAAGCAGCTGGGTATTATTGAAGGATCCAATATTTCTCATCTAGATAAAAACTACCAAAAGCTACTACCCAAAGCTTATGACGAGGTTAAGAAGACCTTAGCAAAGCCTGCTGAATTTATTATTACAAGTTTGGAAAATGATCAGAAATTACTAGAGTCTATAGGCGGAGCTGGCCATTCCCTAGAGGGACTTTTAATGCCTGCGACCTATCCTATATATCATGTAGAGTATCCTCTAGAGCCAATTGAAAATGCCTTGCGGGCAACTGCACGCTTTATGGCGGCACAATGGCCTACTAGGGATAAGGATATCTTAATTCGTACGCCGTATGAGGCCTTGATCATTGCATCTATCATAGAGCGTGAGACTTTAGTTGATAAGGAACGCCCACAGGTTGCGGCCGTATTCTACAATCGTCTTAGAAAAAAAATGCGCTTGCAGACTGATCCTACAGTTATGTACGGAGTATCTCCATCATTTTCAGGACGTCTTACCAAGGATCAGCTAAAAAAGGACACACCGTATAACACCTATACGCGGGATGGGCTACCGCCAACACCTATTTCTATGCCTAGCAAGGCCTCAATTATTGCAGCCTTGCATCCTGCCAAAATTGATGCTCTCTATTTTGTTGCTGCAGATGAGGATCCATCTCACGGCCATACCTTTACGGCAACCTTAAATGAGCATAATAAGGCAGTGTCTGATTACCGTCGTAAGGTGGCAGACTATAAGAAGAATCAGAAGAACGATGATGCCAAGACTAAGGTTGCCGATGGCCTAAGTGCTGTTAAATCAGATCCTGATAAAGCCTCTGATAAGAAAAATGATGCTACTGGCAAGTCAGATCAGGATAATGCCAAGTCTAAAGATTTAGCAAATGATGCTGCTAATGATGCAAATGCAGTGGATATTAAGAGTGCTACAGATAACATACAGCAAAATAATTTAGAAAAGACAGATAGCACTGATGGGCCTGATAAAAAGACATCTGCACCTGCAGCAGTTGATCCTGCTAAGCCTCAGGATAAATTAAAGAGTGATGAGTCAGCTTTATCCCAAAAGAGTGCTGATGAAAAGAGGGAGTCTGCAACTCTAGATCAAAATGCCGCCCAGGTATCCGAAAATAAGGGGCAGACTATCATTACGATTGATGATAAGAATAAGAGCGGTGCTGATAAGGACAATCAAGCTACCAAGAGCTCAGAGAAGAAAGTAGATTCAAAATGAATAAATCAGGATTATTTATTACCCTAGAGGGTGGAGAGGGTGCTGGTAAAAGTACACAAATACCTGTAATCAAGCAGTTTTTTGAGCAGAAGGGATATGATGTTATCACCTTGCGTGAGCCAGGCGGTACTCCCTGTGCAGAGGAGATCCGCCGTGTGCTTAAGACCAAGCGTGAGGATGATGAGCTTTGTGATGAGGCTGAGCTTTTATTGATGTATGCCTGCCGTGCTCAGCTTACCAATACTGTTATAAAAAAGGCATTGCTTGAGGGCAAGGTTGTAATCTGTGACAGATATGATCTCTCTACTAAGGCCTATCAAGGCTGTGGCCGTGGTATAGATGCCAAAACTATTGAGAACGTACGAAAGGCTGCCATCGGTGATTTTGCACCTGATCTTACGTTATTATTTGATCTTAGCGTAGAGCAGGGAATGGCTCGTGCCTCAAAACGAGGAAAAGCTGATCGTATTGAAAGCTCCGGAATGGCATTTTTCAACCGTGTGCGTGAGGGGTTTTTGAAATTTGCCCATGATGATCCTGAGCATATCAAGATAGTTGATGCTTCAAAGGATATTGCCACTGTAAGCAATGAAGTGATCTCCTTACTTAAAGAGTTTATTAAATGAGTGTCATATCTCTTGATCCATGGCTTTTACATCCCTATAACGAGTTTTTGCATTCACTTGAGCAAAACCGTCTTCCAGGCTCTGTAGTTGTGTCATGCCCTGAAGGTCTTGGTGGAGATAGACTGGTCGCTGCCATGGCTGAGCTCTATCTTTGTAAAAGACCTAATGCTCAGGGAGCATGCGGGGAATGCCAGTCCTGCTTAAGCTTTAGACAAAACAATCACCCTGATTTTATTAGGGTAAGAGCTACAGATGCGCAGGAGGCCAAGGAAGGTACAGATCTTACTAAGATCTCCTTTGATAAAGAGGAGCGAGAGGTCGCTTTGCGTTATGTGCGTATTAGCTCGTTGCGTCAGATGCAGACTATGCTCTCAGAGTCATCTGCCTTAGGGTATCGTAAGGTTGCAATCATATCTGATGCACAGCTTATGCAGGAGAGTGCCGCCAATGCTGTTTTAAAAACATTTGAGGAGCCTCCTGCTAATACCCTTATCATCATGCAGACAACCTCCCTTGATGCATTGTTGCCAACAATTCTTTCAAGGGCATTTAAAATAAGAGCATGTGCTCCAGAAGTTGCGGAAGGACTAAAATTTTTAAAGGAACATAGATCGGATCTTGGAGAGGATATTTTATCTCTTGCGTTAGCCTTAACTGCCAAGGCTCCATATGGTGCATTAAAGTTGTTGTCATCAACGTTTAAGGTTGGACGCGAGGAGCAAAATGCCATTTTGATTATCAAGGATGCTATGGAAAGCTTTGCGCAATGTCTAAGTGGTAGATGTAGTGTTGAGACTACTATTACTAAATTTAGGGCAATACCAAATATAGTGTGCGCGCAGATTTTAGGTGAATTTATTCTTGAGACCTTAAAATATAAGGCTGGTATTAATCCTGATTCCTTGACTCTTTTAAGAAATTTTCCCTTAGAGATTGTAGGCAGACTTCCTGCAGAGCATCTGTTTAAGGCACGTGATGATTTAAAATATATCGCCGCGCAGGCTCCTATGCTCCAGCCTAGAGCTCCTGTTGCCTTATTGCGCGCGTGGCTTGATGCATTGACCAAAAAATAATGATAATTCATAAATATATATTTAAAGAAATTTTTAAGGTACAGTTAGTGACCTTTACGGTTTTGCTATCGGTATTTCTCTGCCAGAGCATTATTCGTTATGTGGGCCGTGCTGCAACTGGTGAAACTCCATCAGATGTAGTGTTTTCAATGGTACTTTATTCGGTACCATCTATCTGCTATCTGATGTTGCCTCTATCATTGTTCGTGGCCATCATTAGTGCGGTAGGTCGTGTCTGCTCAGACTCTGAGATGGTGGTGATGCGCTCTTCTGGCTTTTCAGAATATGCGGTCCTTAAAATTGCATTGGTTTTGGCAGTGCTCACTGCACTTGTTGCTACATATAATTCACTATACCTTATGCCGGAGGCAGCAAGAGCACAGCAGAGTTTAAAGCTTGCCGCTCAAAATAATCCGCGCTACCTGCCTATAGAAAGCGGGCGTTTTGTTAATTTTCAATCAGGAGATAATCGCTACGTTATCTATATTGAGAAAGTAGAAGGGCGTAGTGCTAAAAATGAGCGTGAGATGGGAAATCTGTATGTGATGAGCAACACTTTCTCAAATGATAGCTCCTTTACGGCATCGGTAAGCGGTCATGTTTCATCTGATGCAGAGGGGTATCAGTGGTTAAATCTTGGTAAGGGAAACCGTTATGAGCGTGACAGTGCCCATGATTCCTATCGCAGTATTTCCTTTGATACCTTCAAGCTTCCTGTAGGTTTTGATAATTCCTCTGAGGATGATAATAGCGAGGTCAGTATGCTATCTACCAAGACGCTGATGAACTCAGATGATGCTCAATACAGTCTTGAATTGCAATGGCGTATGGCCCCTATATTTGCAGTGATCATCCTTACCATGATTGCAGTTCCCCTATCCATGGTAAATCCGCGTCAGGGGCGTTTTTCAAGATTGTGGCAGGCAATTTTAATCTATGCCTCCTACTATCTGCTCTTACTTGCTTTCCGCAACATGATAAATGCAGGTCGCATGTGGGTAACGCCTGGTCTTTATCTAGTACCGGTGATCTTCTTGATTGTGGCGGTAATACCTTTGAATATGCGCGAAAGATGGCGTCGTCGTATCAGATCAAAGGCTTAATAAAAAAAGCTCTCCTGACTGATTCAAGAGAGCTTTATTTTTTAGTCTAGAGGCTGTGATCAGGCTTTTTTCCTGTAAATTTTACTCATCACAGAGACCTGCTCCATGGCTCTTGCAATGATGGCTGAGGCGTCACTGCCTGATGAGATAAACTGGAAACCAAGATCATGCCAGAAGGCTATATCCTCAGCACCGCCATAGGCTGCGGCAACACCGATGGGACGGTGCGCTTTTTGGCATTTCTCAATAGCAGTCTTCATAAGCTCAACAACCTTTGGATGCTTGGTTTCATTTAAAAGCCCAATTGAACCTGAGAGATCACAAGGACCTACAATAAAGCCATCGCAGCCTTCAACCTTGAGCATATTATCAAGATCATTGATGGCATCTATATGCTCAAGCTGGGCAAAACGGCACATGGCATCAGGGGCATCCTTAATGTACTGCATCATGTCTATGCGTCCATAGCCACAGGCTCTTCTAGGTCCAAAACCTCTTTTGCCCAAAGGAGGATACAAACAGGCGTCCATGGCTTTTTTAAGCTCAGAGGCACTATTGATGTTAGGGAAGATAATGCCATCAGGTCCCATTTCTAAAATACGCTTGGCCAAAAAAGGCTCGTTTTGAGGGACGCGCACTATAGATGCAGCCCCTCCTGCCTTGCAGGCTATGATGTGATTGAGCACGGTTTCATAGTCTAGCGCCTGATGCTCGGTATCAACCCAGATAAAATCAAATCCGCAACCTGCAACCATCTCCGAAATGCAGGGCTCCGCTAGATCGACCTCAAAGCCTATGAGATCTTCACCTGCAATTAGACGTTGTTTAAAATTATTCATATATCAACCTCATGCTTTTTGATCATCAGCTTGAGCCTTATCTAAGGCTTCCTGAGCTTCCTTAATTGCCTTGGCATCTTCATCCTCTGCCAAAACCTTAGCCTTTTGTTCATCCATCTTGCGGGTAATTTCACCGCCTGAGGTGATATCTAATACTGCATAGATCACGTCACGAATTGAATATATGACCATGAAAAAGGCAGATAGAGGAATACATGAATAGAACCATGACATCTTAACTATAGCAGGCAACGTAAAGGTAGCCTTCACATTGGTTTTTATGCAGAGCTTGATGCCAAAGAACAAAATTACAGCATAGGTGATAAGCATGATGACAGTTGAGATCAGACGGCAGTAGCGACCTGAGGCTTTGCCGTGCATTTTGTCAATTAGGATATCAACCATGAAGTGCTCACCGGTACGTACGAGCTCTGCTGCTGATAAGAAGATCATCCATACGAGGAAGAATTGAATGATCTCATCTATCCAGGTTGGATTCCAGGTGATGAATGAAGCACGGGTCAAAATGTTCAAAAGGAACAAAGTGAACACCACCATGAGGCAGAAACCTGCAAGTGTACGGCAGATTTTTCCTGCCATATTTTCACATTTTAAATAAGCGTTCATGATCACTCCTTAAATTCCATAGCCTAGGTAAGTAGGAAGCCAGGTGGTAAGTGGTTCAAAGAAGGCTACTAAAAGTGTTACGAAAACCATGATCCCGACAAAAGGCACGGCAGCTTTACCGATCTTCATAACCTTTTCGTGTGTGATTGACGACATCACATAGAGGTTTAATCCCACAGGTGGCGTAAGCACACCGCAGGCTAGGGCAATACACATCATGATGGCTAGCTGTACGGTAGGGAAGTGATATGCCACGGCTAGAGGATAGAAAATTGGTACGGTAATAAGCAGGATGGCAGTACCTTCCATGAAGCATCCCATAATGAGTAGCAGGATAATGATCATAATTAGGATCGGGGTAATGCTTGAGAAGGTATCAACCATCTGTTGTACTACCATGTGGGGAATACGGGTCTTAAGCAATACGTGCTGGAAGAAGGCAGCAGTTGCGATCACAAACATGATCTGGCCTGTAGATTTAGCTGTGGCCCAGAAAATGCCTGGTAGATCGGAGATCTTAAGCTTTTTATACTTAAACATACCCAAAAGCATGGCATAGAAGGCAGCTACAGCCGCAGCCTCAGTTGCAGTGAACAATCCAACAAAGATGCCACCTAGCACGATCACCGGAATTAACAGAGCCCAAATTGCCTTGATGCCAAGCTGTACACGCTCTTGCATAGGTACTGCTGGGACCTTACCAAAGTTTGAGCGTCTTGCCTCAAAGCTTGCATATAGAATAAAGAGTAGGCCTGTTAAGATGCCTGGAATAGCACCACCTAGGAAGAGGGCATTAACTGAGGTTCCTGGGACTAACGATGCAAATAAAATTAGGGTAATTGACGGTGGAATGATAGGACCTAAGCCACCGCCTGCGGCAATTGCGGCACAGGAGAAAGGTTGATCGTAGCCAGATCTGCGCATTTCAGCGATAGCTATCATGCCAACACCTGCAGCTACAGCGGCAGCAGAGCCTGACATTGCGGACATGATCATGCAGGAGGCAATAGCAGCATTGGCAAGTCCTCCCCAGCGATGTCCAAGACAGGCACGGGCAAAAGCAAAGAGATCTTTTGAGACACCTCCCTTATTCATGAAGTTTCCCATGAGCAGGAAGAAAGGAATTGCCATCAATGTAATTCCCTTTATTTGATCGTACATTGATGATGGCAGGCGTACCATGTTATTTAGATTGGCCTCGCCCATACCAAAGTAGGTGGCAATGGAGATAAAAGCCATACTGCCGGCGGTTGTGACACCAATAAAGAGTGTCAGCAAGACGCCGAAAAACATAATGAACATTATCATAGTAATCGTCCCAACTGGTTACAAAAAAAGCACGATCCAACGCCTGAATCGTGCTTTACAGGCAGAAATTTATCTGCAAAACAAACAGTTAATTATTTAATTGCTTTTAAGAGGTTGTCAAGCTCCTCTTGACCTGAGAGCTTAGCAATCTTCTCATAGGCAGGTTTCATCATGTCCTTAAAGCTCTGCTTATCAACTTCAGTGACATTCATGCCCTTTTCCTTAAGTTTGCCGATGATCTCGCTTTCCTGACCTGAAATTAAGGTACGGGTAAGGTTTTGTGCATCAATACCGGCCTTCTTAATTACCTCTTTTAGCTCATCACTCATCTCATCAAATTTGTCTTTATTGATGAGTAGTGCCTGCATATCAAAGAAGTGACCGGTTAAGGCTAGCTGATTTTGGCACTCAAAATAAGAGTCAGCTAAGATGGTAGCTACTGGGTTTTCCTCAGCCTGTACCACACCCTGCTTTAATGACTGATAAAGCTCAGAGTAGGCAATAGTCTGGGTATTAGCCTGCAAAGCATCAAAGGTTGCAAGCAAGCCTACAGAGCCTGGAACACGGATCTTAACGCCCTTAAGATCAGATGCCTTGGTGACCACAATATCTTTAGTAGTGACATGACGGAAGCCATAGTCAAATACACCTAACGGAACCATATTCATCTTTGCTTCAACATCATCCTTCATCCAAGGCATGACGTAGTTATCGATGGTGGCATGGGCCTGATCGTAATCTTTAAAGAGGAAAGGTGCACCTAAGGCTGCAAGCTTAGGAACATAGGTGGTCATATTAGACTGAGATGCAACTACGAGATCTACGTCACCACCGTTGAAGCATTGATCAAGTAGGGCTGGTTGATCGCCTAATTCACCTGCAGGATATACCTCAACCTTAACCTTGCCACCAGTCATTTCGCTAACTTCTTTTGCAAAGAGCAGAGCTGCCTGATTGTGAGCATGAGATGCGGCAGCGGTGTGAGCTAGGGATAACTTCATAGATTCAAATTCAGCTGCGTTAGCGCCATTCATTACAAACATGGTGCAGGCTGCTACGGCTGCTGCAATTAGGGTAGTCTTAGTTTTCATAGTTGAACCTCTATGTTGTTTGATATTATTTTTTATGAAGGCTCCACCTAGGCAGAGCCTGAAATTTATTAACTATAACTTGATGTCAAGCTCTTCAATATAGCTTGCAGTAAGATCCTTTAGTGCTCTTACTTCTTCTTTGAATGTTTCAGTAAGGCCTGAGGCATCCTTAGTTCTAGTACCGGTGGTGATGTTAATCCCCTCGTACTTGCCTAAGTAGTATTTTGCATTAACAGGATAGTACTGACGCTCAATCAGTGATGTGATCGTCAGCAAGTCTTGAACCTTTTGAGCCTTTGGATCATTTAAATTATCGCAAAGCCATGCATAAAGCTTCATTTGGAAGGATGCCATGACACCACAGAAACCTTCACAGCCTGCTAAGATGGAATCACGCAGGGTGGAGGTATTAGCGTTATAGATCTTAAGCTTAGTGCCTTTGACGGCAGTAGCTCTCTCTTTTAAGAGAGCTAAATCACAGCAGGTATCCTTTAGGAAATGGAAGCGACCGGTCTGGGCACACCATTTTAAGTTTTCAGTACTTACTAGGCGCTTATAAGGATAAGGGCATTCATAGAGGCCTAAAGGAAGATCCTCTGGTAAAACAGCCATGATCTTCTGTAAATTCTCAAGCCATACAGCATCACTTTCGTCTTCTTTAGCAAAGCGGTTAGTGATAAAAATTAAAGCATCAGGCTTAAGAGCGGCAATTGCCAGCAGCTCATCTTTTTGATCTTCAAATGAGTCGGATATATGACCTGAGACGATCACCGGAACACGACCTGCAGCAGTTTCCATAACTGTTTTTGCAATCTTCACGCGTTCATCTTTTGATAAAAAGAACATCTCTGATGACTGACAGTCAGAGAATAGACCAGAACAGCCATTGTCGATGTACCAATTGGTTAGAGCCTTTAGAGCCTCGTAATCTACTTCTTTTGCATCCTGAGTGAAAGGAGTCAGCATTACAGGCCATGCACCACCTGGAAATTTGATATCAGCCATATATCCTCGCAAAGTTATCTAAAATGTTTCTATGTAATTAGATTAGTTCTCAAGCATGAATCCTTCCATAATGAAACAGTTCAAAACTATAACGATTTTCATATTATGTAACTTTGCTTTCAAAAATGTGATCTGGGGCATATAACCTGTACTCTGGGTACTATTCTTTGAATAAATCACGGTATTAGAC